>NZ_JBMDJL010000002.1:0-517401 GCF_057809175.1 Pseudomonas sp. FG43 | reverse complement strand
TGGTAGGCGCGATTGGACTCGAACCAACGACCCCCACCATGTCAAGGTGGTGCTCTAACCAACTGAGCTACGTGCCTGCTGTGGGAGCGCATTCTACGGATATTGAAAAAGGTGTCAACGGATTTTTGCAGTAACCCACTGATATATTCAAATTTTTAGCTCTGAATTCAGCACATGCCATCAGACGCAAGCTCCGGCAAGGGCATCAAGCCAACTGTCTGAAAGCGCACGGCGCTGACAGTTCTGTCAGTTCCCGTCATTTCCCCCCACTTTTAATCTGTACGCACGCGCGCAAGCGAATGTAGCTATCTGCACGAACACGTTCAAGGCACTCCTGTTCGCGTCTCCTATGCCATTCACGCCAGGTGACGAAATGATTATTTATGCAAAGAAATTGACCGGAGAACTCTGGGAACTGGATGTTGAACCCTCAGATACGATCAGTAACGTGAAATGCAAGATTCAGGATAAATCTGGCATTTCCCCCGAAGCACAGAGGCTTATCTTTGCCGGGAAACAGCTTGAAGATCAGAGAAGCCTGAGCGATTACAACATTCAGAAGGAGAGCACCATATATGTTGTAATCCGACTCTAGACATAAAGCTCTGGCGCAATACCCATAGACAACCGGCATCATGCACTTCACGGTCGAACGAAAAAAGGGCGACCCTTTCGGATCGCCCTTCTTCACCGCCCAGCAGAGCGGATTTGTCTGGTAGGCGCGATTGGACTCGAACCAACGACCCCCACCATGTCAAGGTGGTGCTCTAACCAACTGAGCTACGTGCCTGCTGTGGGTGCGCATTCTACGGACATTGGCTGGCCTGTCAATCTCTTTTTCAGCTAAGCCTATGAATTCGCAACGCTTTTAGGTGCTGCGCAGGTAAATATGTTTTATCCCGTGGCTGGCAGAGGTTTTTTAACTGGGGTAGGATCACGGCACTCGTCAAGAATTTTAAACGGAGCTTCAGGATGGCGAACACGCTCTATCCGCAGTCCTACTACGCCGCATCAGCCAATCCGGTCCCGGAACGTCCTGCCTTGCAGGGTGAAGTGGAGACGGACGTATGCGTCATCGGCGCAGGCTATACAGGGTTGTCCAGCGCCCTCTTCCTGCTTGAGCATGGCTTCAGAGTCACCGTGCTGGAGGCCGCGAAGGTCGGCTTTGGCGCCTCGGGCCGTAACGGCGGGCAGATCGTCAACAGCTATAGCCGCGATATCGATGTCATCGAGCGCAGCGTAGGCCCCAAACAGGCGCAACTGCTGGGGCAGATGGCATTCGAGGGCGCGGCGATCATTCGAGATCGTGTTTCCCGTTACGGTATTCAATGCGACCTGAAGGACGGCGGCGTATTCGCAGCCCTGACCAACAAGCAGATGGCGCATCTGGAAGCTCAGAAGCGTTTGTGGGAACGCTATGGGCATTCGCATCTGGAGCTGATGGATAAAAACCGCATCCGCGAAGTCGTTGCCTGCGAGCAATATATCGGCGGCATGCTGGACATGACCGGCGGCCATATCCATCCACTGAACCTGGCGCTGGGCGAAGCGACTGCCGTGGAATCGCTGGGCGGTGTCATCCATGAACAATCGGCGGCGATCCGTATCGAACGTGGCGCCAACCCGGTCGTGCATACGGCACAAGGGAAAGTCCGGGCCAGATTCATCATCGTGGCCGGCAATGCCTATCTGGGCAATCTGGTGCCGGAACTGGCGGCCAAGTCGATGCCATGCGGCACTCAGGTGATCACCACCGAACCGCTGACCGAAGAGCTGGCCAAATCCCTGCTGCCTCAGGATTACTGCGTCGAGGACTGTAATTACCTGCTGGACTACTACCGCCTCAGCGCCGACAAGCGCCTGATCTTTGGTGGTGGCGTGGTCTATGGCGCCCGCGACCCGGCCAATATCGAAGCCATCATTCGTCCCAAGATGCTCAAGGCCTTCCCGCAACTCAAGGATGTGAAGATCGATTACGCCTGGACCGGCAATTTCCTGCTGACCCTGTCACGACTTCCGCAGGTCGGGCGCCTGGGCGACAACATCTATTACTCTCAGGGTTGCAGCGGGCATGGCGTGACCTACACCCATCTGGCAGGCAAAGTGCTCGCCGAAGCCTTGCGCGGCCAGGCCGAGCGATTCGATGCATTCGCTGACCTGCCCCACTACCCCTTCCCCGGTGGCCAGTTGTTGCGCACACCGCTTACGGCATTGGGTGCCTGGTATTACAGCCTGCGCGACAGGCTGGGCTTCTGATACTCGGCTTCAGAGTGAAAACCGCCTATATCGGGGTTTTCACTCTGCAAGGCCAAACTTATTTAACACCCTGGCGCGCCAACGCCTTGACCGCCTCACCCGCCGCCTGCTCCTGTCCCGCCAGGGACACTTCATTGGCAGCTTTCAGCCAGCGCTGCTGATCCACATTGGCAGGCAGTTGCCTAGGCCCCTGAATCAGGACAGCCCAGCTACCCGCATCCTTCCAGGCAGAGCTGAAGCTGCCAAAGCTCATCATCTGCCGACGGTTCATGCCCGCCTGCAACAGCACCGTCTGCTTGATGCGGTTATAGCCAACGAGCACGACATAGCGAGGCCCTTTCCACCAGGCCGAGCCTTCGGACATGCGCAGCATCACCGGATATCCCGCCGAAACCTGCTCCAGCAGAGCGTGCAGCTCACCATCGAGGGGGTAGACCACAAAGCCATATTGGCGCGCCACGTTCTGCATGCTGCTTTCAAGACGGCCTTCGCCGCCCGGCAATTGCAGAGGTTTGTCGAGCAGGCCGGGGGTAATCAGCACCTGATGGTTGGACAGCATGCTCGCCAGTGCGCCCGGCCCGCTTTGGTAGGCATTGCCCCGGAAGAACGGCACGGAGTTGAGTTCGACCCGATCCGGCAGACGCTGGATTTGCGGGGTGACCATCGAAGCGCAGGCGGCCAGGCTCAGTGCCAGGGCAATCACCCATGACCGCCGGGATCTGGCGGCGTTGAACAAAAAGGATACCGGCAGCATTTTCACTCACTTCAACTGGCGTCAGGCAACACGCGACCTGACTCGGACGTCGATCATAGAGCCGCGCAAGGCATGGGTATAGCCTTCTCACGCAGTCAGAGTGTCTGGATAGATCAAATCGATCATAGCCGTCAATTAATCGAAACATGTGAGGGACTAGACTGTCAGTTATTCAGACAGCAAGAAGATGCAGCAAATGCGGAGGCGCTTATGAGCCTGGAAATGACAATCGTGATGCTGATCATGGCATGGCTGATGGTTGCAGGTGCCATGCTTTGGGGAGTTCTGCGAATTTCTCGCCGCCATCATCCTCGTCCGGTGCGACCGACCCCAGTGGTCCGGCTGGAAAAAAGACAGCCTGCAACAGCCCACTGATTACCGTCCATGAAATGAAAAATGGTCGGCCCCATTACAGGGCCGACCATTTTTTACATTACCGCCCCAGGTATCAGGCGTTGGCAGCTTCAGCAGCAGCCTTTTTACGTTTGGCCTTGCGAGCCAGGATGTTGAGGATCTCAACCGCTGCCGAGAACGTCATGGCGGCGTAGATGTAGCCTTTAGGTACATGGGCACCAAAACCTTCAGCGATCAGTGTCATACCGATCATGATCAGGAAGCCCAGCGCCAGCATCACCACCGTCGGGTTGTCATTGATGAACTTGGCCAACGGGTTGGCAGCCACCATCATCACGATCACAGCAGACACCACAGCGATAATCATGATCGGCAAGTGTTCGGTCATGCCCACCGCAGTGATGATACTGTCGATGGAGAACACCAGGTCCAGCAGCAGGATCTGGAAGATCGCCGCGCCCATGCTCAGCGTCACAGCAGACCCGATGGTCTTTTCCTGCTCGGCCTTGCTGTCCATGCTGTGATGGATTTCAGTGGTCGCTTTCCAGACCAGGAACAGGCCACCCGCGATCAGGATCATGTCCTTCCAGGAGAACGCCTGGCCGAGTACTTCGATCACAGGTTCGGTCAACTGGACAATGAAGGCCACGGTACTGAGCAGGCCCAGACGCATGATCAAGGCCGCACTGATACCCAGGCGACGGGCCTTGGCACGCTGATGCTCAGGTAACTTGTTGGTCAGGATGGAGATGAAGATCAGGTTATCGATACCCAATACGACTTCCATCACCACCAGCGTGGCCAAGGCAATCCAGGCTGCGGGACTTGTAGCGAGTTCCAAAAGGTATTCCATAGATCGTGTCCTGCTTGAGCCAATATTAAGCGTTAGATTTCTTTACCAGACTTCTCTTCGGGAGACTCGGGCTGTTTCTTGGGTTCAAGTACCGAAAGATCCTTGCGGGTATCTTCAAGCGCCTTGGTTGCAGCTTCATGGGTATCGTCAATCGCCTGCTTGGCTGTGTTGGCAGCCGTATCCAGAATCTGTTTGGTCGATGTTTCAACCTGGTCACAGCCCGCCATTACAACCAGCGAACATGTCAGCAATGCGGCGTAAATGGGTTTGATCATGTCTCCCTCGATAAGCAAGGCCGGACATCACCTTTGGTCCGGCGTCAGCGAAGCATTCTAGGGACATGGAAACATCAGAAAAATTCGATTTTTCAAGGTGTATACTTCGGTTTTACCGAATCGGCAATCTTTATGCTCAACTATCGCCAACTCCACTATTTCTGGGTCGTGGCCAAGACCGGCAGTATCGTGCGCGCCTGCGAACAATTGAACCTCACGCCCCAGACCATCAGCGGCCAGATCAGCCTGTTCGAGGAGACACTGGGCGTCGATCTCTTTCGCCGTGTAGGCCGGCAACTGGAACTGACCGAAGCCGGTCGCCTGGCACTGCCCTATGCCGAACAGATGTTCCAACTGGGTAATGAGCTGGAAACCATGCTGCGCTCACAGCCCGACGAGCAACAGATCCTGTTTCGCATCGGCGTTGCAGATGTCGTCCCCAAATCCATCGTCTATCGCCTGATCGCCCCCACCATGGAACTCGAAGAGTCGATTCGCATCACCTGCCGCGAAGACAAGCTCGAACGCCTGCTGGCCGACCTGGCAATCCAGAAACTGGACATGGTGATTTCTGACAGCCCTATGCCACCACATCTGGACATTAAAGGCTACAACCAGAAACTGGGAGAATGCGGTGTCAGCTTCTTCGCGACCCGAGGCGTCGCTGAAAATCTGTGGGGAGACTTTCCGCAGAGCATGCATGGCGCACCGCTATTGATTCCTGGGCAGGACACTGTGGTGCGCGGCAGATTGATGCGCTGGTTCGCCGAACAGAAAATCCAGCCGCGGATTATCGGCGAGTTTGATGACAGCGCCTTGATGAAGGCTTTCGGCAAATCCGGCAGCGGCGTGTTCGTCGCCCCCAGCGTGATCGCCGATGAAGTGCAGAACCAATATGACGTGCAGATCATTGGCCAGACCGAATCAGTCACCGAGTCGTTCTATGCCATTACCGTCGAACGCAAGGTCAAGCACCCCGGCATTGTCGCCATTACCGAGAGTGCTCGAAACAAGCTGTTTACCGACTGAGCTTAAAACTTGCCCATGTAATCGCGCTTGCCGATTTCCACGCCATTGTGGCGAAGCAGGTCGTAAGCGGTGGTGACATGGAAGAAGAACTGCGGCAAGGCATAGCTCAACAGATAAGCCTGGCCGTTGAGGCGTTTTTCCTTGTCAGTGCCAGGACGCAGGACGACTTCAATACCTTCCTTGCCGTCGACATCCTGCGCCTTGATGCTGCCGATGAAGGCCAGAGTCTTGGCGATCAGGGCTTGCAGATCGGCAAAGGTGGTTTCGGAGTCTTCGTATTTTGGGATCTCGACACCAGCCAGACGAGCCGAAGCGCCCTTGGCGAAGTCGACAGCGATCTGGATCTGACGGGTGAAAGGCAGCATGTCCGGGAACAGACGCGCCTGCAACAGGGCTTCAGGCTGGATTTTCTTCTCGGTAGCGTGGGCCTCGGCCTTGACCAGAACGTCATTCAGCGCGTTGAGCATTTGCTGGAATACAGGAACGGAAGCGGCGTACAGGGAAATAGACATGACAAATCCTGAGAGTGAAAGCAGGAATTATAGACATGCTCTTCAGGAAAGATGGCGAGTCTTTTTCCATTCCACACAACGAGCCAGCGGCGCACTGGATATAATTCAGCGCAGCCCATAGGCTGACACCCCGCCATCGCTCAGGGAAAGCGTAATGACCACCGAATCCTCTTCAATCGAATCAGCCGATGCCACCCAAGCGCTGCAACTCAACAGCACCGAAGTACGCATTCTCGGCTGCCTGATCGAAAAACAGGCCACCAGCCCGGAAACCTACCCGCTGACACTCAACGCCCTGGTCATTGCCTGCAACCAGAAAACCAGCCGCGACCCGGTGATGAACCTGACCCAGGGCCAGGTTGGCCAAAGCCTGCGCACCCTGGAAAACCTTGGGCTGGCCCGCCTGGTCATGGGCAGCCGCGCCGATCGCTGGGAACACAAGGTCGACAAGCATCTGGAACTGGTGCCCGCGCAAGTGATCCTGACCGGCCTGCTATTTTTGCGTGGCCCGCAAACCACCAACGAACTGCTGACGCGCAGTAACCGAATGCACGACTTCGAAGACAGCGAACAAGTCGTCCACCAACTGGACCGCCTCATCGCCCGAGGCCTGGCAACCCTGCTGCCACGCCAGGCCGGCCAGCGGGAAGATCGCTACATGCATTCACTGGGAGATCCGGCCGACCTGGAGGAACTGCTGGCTGCACGGCAAAACCAGCCGGAACGGGTATCGGCATCTGCATCGAGCGAGCGGATTGATGAACTTGAGGCACGGATTGCGGCGCTTGAGGAGCGGTTGGCGAGGCTGGAGTGAAAGGTCGCGCGGGTATGACTGCCTGAAACACTTGCTTCATGGGTATTGAACAACAGGCAGAACCTCACATTGAGGTCCTGCCTGTTGTTCTAAAAAGGCCTCAGCCTTGAAGTGCCTCAATCAGCACCTGCACCAACTGCCCACCTTCTGGTGTCGCCCAGCTTCCAGCAAGTTCGGCAATCAATTGGTTGGTTGTGGTCAATGTCACACCGCCTTTATCCATCCTGCGCAAAGCGATGTCGTCCGCCATGACGGTAGGTGAGCCA
Organism: Pseudomonas sp. FG43; assembly: GCF_057809175.1. Classification (NCBI taxonomy): domain Bacteria; kingdom Pseudomonadati; phylum Pseudomonadota; class Gammaproteobacteria; order Pseudomonadales; family Pseudomonadaceae; genus Pseudomonas; species Pseudomonas sp. FG43. The sequence continues at coordinate 510,288 of NZ_JBMDJL010000002.1, read as the reverse complement.
CCGCCATCGGCGACAACCTGCACGTCAAAGCCGTCGCGTACCAGGCTCAATGCCGGATAGACCGTACAAACGTCATTGGTGACACCGGCGATGATCAGTTTCTTGCGGCCTGTCGCCTTGACCGCAGCAGCAAAGTTCTCATCGTCCATGGCGTTGACGATGCCCAGGCGCTTGATTCGTGAAGCGAATTCGGCAGGCAGGATCTGCTCCAGTTCACTGAGCAGTGGACCTTGGGCGTACTCCTCCATGCTGGAAGTCAATACGACCGGCAGTTTCAGAATGCTGGCAGTCCTGGCGAGCATCAGTGCATTGCGTTTCATGTCTTCGAATGAAATGGATTTAACCCATCCCATCGTCCCCACCTGATGATCGATCAACAACAGGGCAGCATTGTCGGCACTGAATTTTTCGTAGCTCATTTGACTCTCCTGACAGCAAGATTAGGGCCTGAGGCCCCGGTTTGGGGTTGTTATGTCTGGTTATCGAGGTTGCAGGGTTCCGAATGCGCCGCTCTGGTAGCCGTTTACGGCTGCTGCCAATGCAGTCGATGAGGCAAGCGCCAACGGTCCTTGCCAGTACACCGGTTGATTGAGCGGGACACCGGAAAACACGACGGCCTTGGCATTGCCTTTTCCGGCCCGCAAGGTGACGGTCCGGTCCGCACTCTGCGGCAGACTTACCGGCAACCGGGGCTCCACAAGATTGAAAGCCTGGCCATCAACGGACACATCGCCGTCGATGGGCATCACGAACGCGACATGGCCATCCGGGATAGGAACATTGATTTCGGCACCCTCCTCAAGGGAGATGTCCAGCACACACACTTCGGTCGGCACCGAGAGTGGCGAAACAGCATTCTCGAAACGACCCAGCGGCACTCGTATCTTTGCGCCTGGCAAATGCACAACCGGAACATCGCGTGCTTCGAGGCTCAGGGCAAAAGGTGCCTGCGCCTGCCGATCCTCCGGCAGGTTGATGAAGATTTGCAGCATGTGCACGGTCTTGCCCGTTTCGGCAGGGATTTCTTCATGCACCACACCCGCTCCGGCAGCCGTCCAATGCAGCCCGCCGGGTTGAATCAGGTTGCGGTTACCCAGCGAATCCCGGTTATCGATGCCTGTTTCCGAATCCAGAAACAGGTAGGACACGGCTGAAAACCCCGCATGGGGATGCGGCGGAAAAGTAGGCCCACTGATCCAGGCATGATCGACCGCCAGAAACGGATCGATAGGTTTGGCAAACTGATCGCCGCGCAGTGTGAAGGCCCGGAACTGGCTGCCGTGGTTCATGCGTTGCAAACGAGCGGTGGCTAACATGGCTGCGCTCCTTATGCGTTTCGGGACATGGCGGGATAGTCGATGTAACCCTCGGCACCCGGCGAGTAGAAAGTCTCCTTGTTCGGTACATTAAGTTCGGCACTGGTACGGAAACGCTCGGGCAAGTCGGGGTTGGCCAGGAACGCGCCGCCAAATACAGCGGCATCGGCCTTGCCTTCACGAATGAGGGCGTCGGCACTCTCTTTGGTGAGGCCACTGCCAATCAGATAGCTGCCTCCGAACAACGGACGCAGTGCAGCGTGGTAGTCGAAATCGGCCCCGAACAAGGCGACATGAAGATAGGCAAGCTTGAGGTCGCGAAGCTGCTCTACCAGATAGGTGTAAGTTTCCTGCGGGTTTGCATCGACGATGTCGTTGAAGTTCATCTCAGGCGAAATCTTGATACCCACGCGATCACTACCCACTTCATCGGCCATGGCTGTCAGCACTTCGATCACAAAGCGGGCACGGTTTTCAACCGAACCACCGTAACGATCTGTACGCTGGTTGCTGCCTGTGGAAAGGAATTGCTCTGGCAAATAACCGGAGGCCGCGTGCAGTTCGACGCCATCGAAGCCGGCCTCGATGGCCTGGCGTGCCGCCTGACGGTAGCCAGCAATCACGACACCGATCTCGGCCTGACTCAGGGCATGGGGTGTCACGAAATCCTGCAAACCAGTGGCAGTCCAGGTCTGGCCCGCTGCCTTGATTGCCGAAGGTGCTTGCGGCTGTGCGCCGTCAGCCAACAGCGAAGGGTGAGAAACACGCCCGCAGTGCATCAACTGCATGAAGATTCGCCCGCCACCGGCATGGACAGCCTCGGTTACTTTTTTCCAGGCGGCGACCTGTTCGGCGGTTTCGATACCCGGAGTGCGGACGTACCCCTTGCCCAGCGCAACAGGGAAAACACCTTCGCTGATGATCAGACCGGCAGTGGCACGCTGGGCGTAATAGGTCGCAACGAAATCGGATGGCACGCCTGTGTCATCGGAACGTGAACGAGTCATCGGAGCCATGACCATACGGTTAGAGAGGGTGTAGCGACCGACCTGGACTTGCGAAAAAAGGGAATTCATTACGGTGCTCCTCAGAAGTGATGTGGTTATGATTAATCAGACCCGAATACGGGATAAACCCCGTAAAAATGAAATCACTAATCCATCAGTGGGATAATTAATTGGAATATCTCAACGATATGGCGCTGTTTGTAGAGGTGGTGAAGACGCGCAGCTTCAGCCGTGCGGCAGAAACCCTGGGCATACCAAACTCGACGCTGTCGCGACGCATAAGTGAATTGGAGAAAGGGATTGGCCTGAGACTGCTTCACCGCACAACGCGAAAGATCGAGCCGACGGAGGCCGGTCAGCTGTACTTTGAGCGTTGTAAACGGATCGTCGATGAAGCCCGTCTGGCCCATGAGCAGCTAGGGGAAATGCTGGCACGGCCCAGCGGAATACTCCGCGCTTCGCTGCCCGTCGATTTCGCCACTGTCTACCTGGCACCACTGATTGCAGAGTTCGCCCGACTTTATCCGGGTATCGGTTTTGAGTTCGATCTAAGCCCGCGTCAGGTTGATCTGGTCAGCGACTCGGTGGATGTCGTGATCAGGATGGGAGAGCCTGCAGATTCAAACCTGATAGCCCGCAAACTCGCCAGTTTGCGGCGCGGCCTGTATGCCTCTCCCCGATATCTGGAAATGTCTGGCGAACCTGAGCAACCTTCGGATCTGAGCCACCACGAGTGCTTGCGATTACGCGGTTCAGGTGCAGATCGATGGACGCTGTCCACTGGCGAAGAGAGCGTGGAAGTGGATGTCGGCGGGCGATTTGAACTCAACAGCGTAGGCATGCTCAGGCGCCTGGCATCGCTGGATATGGGAATTGCGTTATTGCCAGAGGGGATCGCGGAACAAGATTTGAACAACGGAACATTACGCCAGGTCCTGACGAAATGGCACGCTTCTCCTGTATCCGTTTACGCACTGACCGAAACTCGTTTGCTACCGGCAAAAACTCAGCGGTTTATCGAGTTTCTGCGCGACAGGCTTGTCGATGCATGACAAGGCATCCGGCAGATGTTTCCACACCTTCCTACCAAACGGTATTGGATTAACTCTGAGGAGCAGGCGTAGAATCAGCGGCAAGATTCGCGATGGACAAGCCACACAAAACATCGCCAGCCCCTTACACAAAATTTACCTAACGGCTTCGCAGTTTTCTCAAATTACGATGTCTTAGAGTTATCCCGTGGCAGTGCTTGAGCGTAATGCAGGCCCGCGACAACGGGTTGAGAGCGAGGAACAGTCATGATTCGTCATATCCCCAAAATTGCCTTGTTTATTGGTGCCCTGGCACTGGCAGGTCAAGCCAACGCTGATCGTGGCTGGGGTGGGCCCGCCGTACTGGGCGCAATCGTTGGCGCTGCCGTGGTTGGAGCGGCTGTTTCGTCCAGCCGTGACAGGACAGTGTATGTAGAGCGCCAGCCGGTCTATGTTCAACCGCAGCCGGTTTACTACGCTCCACCTCCTCCGCCAGTGGTTTACTACCAGCCGGCACCCGCTTATGAGGTTGTGGAACGCTACCCGGCTCCGCCACCGGTCTACTACCGTCGCTATGCACCGCCGCCAGCCTACTATGGCCCGCCACGCGGTCACTGGTAACCCACAAAAAACCCCGCTTTGGCGGGGTTTTTCGTTTCTTTGTCATGAGTCGGGGGTGGAGCGTCAAGGCTTGGGAACCTCGCGCTCATCAATGACCACTATCGAGAGCGATGATTTTTACCAGAGACGATGGCTGCGTAAAGTAGCGCCATCGATTGATGGAGACAGCCATGAACAAGGTTCAGATCATGTCAGTAGTTGGCAGCGCCGTACCAGCCACACTCAGAGAACGCGGCCTGCTGGCCTGCTGGTATCTGATGCACAACGGCGAGCCCGTCAGCGGCCCTTTCGCTTCACTGCCTGCAGCCAAGGCCAGTTCCGAGAAACTGGAAAGCAACATGCTCAACGGCTGAATGCAGTACCCGGCTTTAACGAACTTCGTGCGTTGCTCCGCACATCCCCTTGCCCACATCCTTTGATGTGGGCTTTTTTATGGGGGCTGAAAAAGCCTCAGACGCGCTCGGCCATCGCCGCATTCACCTGGCAGCGATGAGTCAGTTTTTGCAGGCGCTTTTCCAGGGCAATGAACACGACACGATCAGTGCGACCGCTGTCCAGCTCATCGATCAGGTCATTGGCGACCTGACGCAATTCATAGGCGAGCACTACACGATCATCGTTCAAGTCCTGTTTATGGGACTCGAACAAGCGGTGCAGATAATCCTGCAAGGTGTATTTCAGGCGATGACGGTCGCTGGCACGCAAATGGCTGAGGTTGAGGCTCGTTCTGGCCTGCAGTTCGGTCAACTCGCCGCACAGGTATTGAATACGGCGGGCATAACCGGTTTCACGCTCACGCAGTTGCCTGTGAGCCACGACTGCTTCCTGCTTGCGCTGGATACCTGGAACACCCACCGCGACCATCATGCCGACAATCAGCGCGGTAGCCTGGACCCAGCCAGCCCAGTCGGAAGGACGTGAAAAAAAGCCTGTAACAAGCAGCACTACCGCAACCAGAGATGCAGCGATCACCAGAACAACGTAATCCTTGCCGATAAACCCCTTGAGCATTGCACGCTTCCTTAAATCGATGACCATTGATGGCGTGGATGCTAATCGGTGCGAGCCTCCGACACCACGAATATTGAAAGCACAACATCAATTCATGGCTTTCCTACTTAACAGCGACTTAATAAAACCACAATTCCTGCATTAATTGACGAAACGCCCTACTCACCCCATCGACTTTGGGCAAAGTCCGCTCCTAAAATGCAGCGTTTTTCCTATATCCACGTGCAAAACCGCACATTTATCGAGTGAGCCTTGCTCTTGAAAATTCGTCTGCCACTTCTGGGTCTTTTATTTGCACTTACAGGCCCTGTAGTTTCCACCCATGCCATTGCAAACGAAGCCGCAGCCCTGAACCGGGACCCATCACAACTTCATCTGGCTTCCGGCAGCACACTGGTCATTGATGTACAGACCGACAAGGTTCTTTATTCGCACAACCCGGACGTTATCGTCCCGATCGCCTCGGTCACCAAGCTCATGACGGCAATGGTGGTGCTGGATGCCAAGCAGCCGATGGACGAAGTCATTCCGGTCAATATTTCCCAGACGCCGGAAATGAAAGGCGTGTTCTCCCGCGTCAAACTGGGCAGCGAAATGAATCGCAAGGACATGCTGCTGATTACTCTGATGTCCTCGGAAAACCGTGCCGCCGCAAGCCTGGCCCACAGTTATCCGGGCGGCTACCCGGCCTTTATCCTGGCAATGAACGCCAAGGCCAAGGCACTGGGCATGAAGCATACGGCCTATGTCGAGCCTACCGGATTGTCGGTCTATAACGTGTCCACGGCTCGCGACCTCACCAAGCTGATCATGGCCGCTCGCAAATACCCGATGATCACCGAACTGAGTACCACCCCGGAAAAGACCGTGACCTTCCGTAAACCCACTTACAGCCTGGGTTTCAGCAACACGGATCACCTTGTCCGCAAGGATAACTGGGATATCAAGCTGACCAAGACCGGCTTCACCAATCAGGCCGGTCATTGCCTGGTGCTGCTGACCACCATGGCTAACCGCCAGGTTTCCGTGGTGATTCTCGATGCCTTCGGCAAATACACACACTTCGCCGATGCCAGCCGCCTGCGCCGGTGGCTGGAAACAGGCCAGAGCGGCCCTGCGCCGGAAGTCGCCTTGCAGTACAAGAAGGAGAAGAATCTGGTGATGAAACAGAACGGTATTCAGCAGGCGCGGGAATAAAACCCCACCTGCGCAGGAGCGGATTTATCCGCGAAGAAGGTATGAAGATCTTCGCGAATGAATTCGCTCCTACCGGGGCAGGTTTAGTTGAACTGCGTCACCAGCTTGGTATTGAGGTAAGCCTCGATGGCTTCGGTGCCGCCTTCGGAGCCGTAGCCTGAGTCCTTGATCCCGCCAAACGGAATTTCAGGCAGGCCAATGCCCTGATGGTTGATCGACAGCATGCCTGCCTCGATGCCATTGCTCAGCGCCTGAGCAGTCTTCATCGACGTGGTGAAGGCATAGGACGCCAGCCCGAACGGCACTCGGTTGGATTCGGCGATAACCTCTTCCAGCGTGTCGAACGGCACCAGCAATGCTACCGGCCCGAAAGGTTCTTCGTTCATGATGCGCATTTCACGGTTCAGACCGCTCAATACGGTTGGCTCGAAGAAATAGCCCGGCCCTTCAAGGGCCTTGCCGCCCGTTTCAAGCTTCGCACCGGCACCCACGGCATCCTCGACCAGATCCACCAGCGCCGGAACACGACGCTCATTGGCCACCGGCCCCATGGTGGTGCCCGCCTCCAGACCATTGCCCACCTTGACCTCACGGGTCAGGCCGACGAATTTCTCGGTGAAAGCCTCGAATACCTTGCGCTGAACCAGAATCCGCGTCGGTGAAACGCAGACCTGGCCGGCATTGCGGAATTTGGCGGTTACCAGCACCCGAGCAGCCAGATCCAGATCGGCATCGTCGAACACCAGCGCAGGCGCATGGCCGCCCAGTTCCATGGTGGCACGTTTCATATGCTGGCCAGCCAGTGCCGCGAGTTGCTTGCCCACCGGCGTGGAGCCGGTAAAGGTCACCTTGCGGATCACCGGATGCGGGATCAGGTAATTGGAGATTTCGGCAGGAATGCCATACACCAGACCGATCACACCCGCCGGCATACCAGCATCGGCAAAGGCACGGATCAGTTCAGCAGGCGATGCCGGGGTTTCTTCCGGTGCCTTGATGATGATCGAGCAACCGGCAGCCAGTGCAGAAGACAGCTTGCGCACCACCTGGTTGATCGGGAAGTTCCAGGGCGTAAACGCCGCCACCGGGCCAACCGGCTCCTTGATGACTTTCTGTTCGATTGAAGGATTGCGCGACGGCACGAGGCGGCCATAGCTGCGGCGCCCCTCCTCGGCCAGCCAGTCGATGATATCGGCAGCAGACAGGGTTTCCATGCGCGCCTCGGCCAGCGGCTTGCCCTGTTCCTGAGTCATGATGCGGGCGATGCTGTCGGCGCGTTCGCGCAACAGTTGTGCAGCTTTCTGCATGATCTTGTAGCGATCATAAGCCGAAGTGGCACGCCAGGTTGCAAAACCACGTTCAGCTGCCGCCAGCGCTTCATCCAGATCGGGAATGCTGGCATGCGCCACAGTTCCCAGAGACTGGCCGGTGGCAGGATCGATGACCGGCAAGGTGCGGCCATCACGGCTTGCACGCCATTGGCCATCGATAAATAGCTGAACATCGGGATACATGGCAATTCTCCTGAGGCAGTTGAATGACAGAGCCGACCAACTTACGGGGATATCCCCGCATAAGTCAAGGCACAGTCAAGAATGAATGACATACGGAAACAGCAGCGGCCTGCCAACACCTCATCGTCAGGCCGTCACTGCATGGGATTACATCGACACCAGAATGTTCGCTACAGAATGGGCTTACCACCCGTGACGCTATACAGCGCGCCCGAGGTGTAGCTGGCCTGATCGGAAGCCAGCAACACATAAACAGGTGCGACCTCGACAGGTTGGCCCGGACGCCCCAATGGCGTCTGGCTACCAAAGTTGCTGGCCTCCTCTTCGGGCATGGTCGAAACGATCAAGGGTGTCCAGATCGGTCCCGGAGCGACGCTGTTCACCCGGATGCCACGCTCGCCCAGCATTTGCGCAAGGCCACCGGAGAAGTTGGCAATGGCCCCTTTGGTGGAGGCATAGGCCAGCAAGGTTGGCTTGGGCATGTCGGCGTTCACCGAACTGGTATTGATGATCGAGCTGCCCGCAGCCATGTGCGGCAGAGCCGCCTGACAGATACGAAATATCGCCGTGATATTGATATCGAAGGTCTTCACCCACTCCTCATCGGTGATTTCCTCGAAGGTTTCGTGGCTCATCTGGAAAGCTGCGTTATTGACCAATACATCAATCCGGCCAAATCGCTCCACCGTTTTTTCAACGATGCCACGGCAATGCTCCTTCTGCGCCAGATCACCCGGCAGCAGCAGGCACTGCCTGCCCGCCTGCTCGACCCAACGAGCGGTTTCCTGAGCGTCCTCATGCTCATCGAGATAAGAAAGCGCGACATCGGCGCCCTCTCGTGCAAAGGCGATGGCCACCGCACGACCAATGCCGCTATCGGCGCCAGTAATCAGGGCAATTTTGTCTTGTAGCCGTTCAGCGCCGCGGTAGCTCTGTTCGCCGCAATCGGGATAAGGCTCCATCTTCGCCTGCGAACCGGGCACCGATTGGGCCTGTGGCGGGAATGGAGGTCTCGGGTAGTCAGTCATTTCTTTCTCCTGTTGTGGGCTGAAGAAGACGGAAGTCATCCATGGCTCATGGAATATCTGGCCCGTCACCCGGGACCAACGTTCAAAGAACAGGGAAGAACGACTGACGAATGGTCGACGCACGAGGTTTTTGTATCCGACTTGAATAAAGCGCTTGCACACGCAATCTTATGGTATACCATAAGACGAAATACAACAGCGCTCGATCCGGGAGTCCTACATGAGCTTTGAAATTCGCAAGATCGTCAATTACACCGAAGAGACCTTCATCGAAGGCGGCAAGGCGACCGACAAACCAGTGACCATGGTCGGCCTGGCTGTCGTGATCAAGAACCCTTGGCTCGGTCGTGGTTTTGTCGAAGACCTCAAGCCGGAAATCCGCGCCAACTGCTCAGAGCTGGGCGAACTGATGGTCAAACGCCTGACCGATGCCATCGGTGGCGCAGACAAGATCGAGGCCTATGGCAAAGCCGCTGTGGTCGGGGCCGAAGGCGAGATCGAGCATGCTTCGGCGGTCATTCACACCCTGCGTTTTGGCAACCATTACCGTGAAGCGGTCAAGGCCAAGAGCTACCTGAGCTTCACCAACAAACGCGGCGGCCCGGGCACGTCCATCCAGATCCCGATGATGCACAAGGACGACGAAGGCCTGCGCTCGCACTACATCACCCTGGAAATGCAGATCGAAGACTCGCCACGCGCCGATGAAATCATTGTCGTGCTGGGCGCAGCCAACGGCGGCCGTCTGCATCCGCGCATCGGCAACCGTTATATCGACCTGGAAGAGCTGGCTGCCGAAAAAGCCCAGTAATCATCCATCCCCAACAATAATGAATGCCTGCGCAGGAGCGATCCATGATTCAGCTCACCGCTGAACGCACCCCGGCCGGGACCAGTTATCTGGCCACCGGCCAAGGCCACCCTGTGGTGTTGATTCACGGGGTAGGCCTGAACAAAGAGATGTGGGGCGGGCAGATCGTCGGTCTGTCCCCGCACTATCGAGTCATTGCCTACGACATGCTGGGTCATGGATCGAGTCCGCGCCCGGACCCGGATACCGGCCTGCCCGGTTATGCCGAACAACTGCGTGAGCTGCTCGACCATCTGGGTTTGCCCCAGGCCACGATCATCGGCTTCTCGATGGGCGGGCTGGTGGCGCGGGCCTTTGCCCTGCACTTCCCGCAGCACCTGTCAGGCATGGTCATCCTCAACAGCGTATTCAATCGCACCCCCGAACAACGTGCCGGTGTGATTGCACGCACCAGCCAGGCAGCCGAGCACGGGCCGGACGCCAATGCCGCAGAGGCCTTGTCGCGCTGGTTCAGTCGTGAATACCAGGCCGCCAACCCCGCGCAGATCGCTGCCATCCGCCAGAACCTGGCCAGTAACGATCCGCAGGGCTACCTGACGACTTACAAGCTGTTCGCCACGCAGGATATGTACCGCGCCGACGATCTGGGCGATATTCACGTCCCGACGCTGATTGCCACCGGCGAGCTGGACCCGGGCTCGACGCCCGACATGGCCCGCCAGCTGGCAATGCGCATTCAGGGTGCAGAGGTTGCGATACTGCCCGAGCAGCGGCACATGATGCCGGTGGAATCGCCACGTCTGGTCAATCAGGTGTTGCTGGACTTCCTCGACAAGTCGGCAGCTCTACACAACCCGGTAAAGGGAATCGTTGCATGACTCTCACGCGCTTTCAGATGTGCATCGACGGCCAATGGGTCGACGCACTTTCCGGCAAGACCTTCGACAGTCTCAACCCTGCATTGGCCGAGCCCTGGGCACAATTGCCCGACGCTGATGAAGCGGATGTGGAGCGCGCCGTCCAGGCGGCGCAAAAGGCCTTTGAAAGCCCGGCATGGCGTGGATTGACCGCCACTGCACGGGGCAAACTGCTGCGCAGGCTGGGCGACCTGATTGCCGAGAACAAGGAACAACTGGCCCAGCTGGAAAGCCGCGACAACGGCAAGCTGATCCGCGAAACCCGCGGTCAGGTGAGCTATCTGCCGGAGTTCTTCCACTACACGGCCGGCCTTGCAGACAAACTCGAAGGCGGCACCCTGCCCCTCGACAAGCCTGATCTGTTTGCCTACACCGTCCATGAACCGATGGGCGTGGTCGCCGGGATCATTCCCTGGAACAGCCCGCTGTACCTGACAGCCATCAAGCTGGCTCCGGCACTGGCGGCTGGCAACACCATCGTGCTCAAGCCTTCCGAACATGCCTCGGCGACCATTCTTGAACTGGCTCGCCTGGCACTGGAAGCCGGTATTCCGCCGGGCGTGGTCAATGTCGTGACCGGCTATGGCCCAAGCACCGGCGCAGCCTTGACCCGTCATCCGCTGGTACGCAAGATCGCCTTTACCGGCGGTGCCGCGACCGCACGCCATGTAGTGCGCAGCAGCGCCGAGAACTTCGCCAAATTGTCACTGGAACTGGGTGGCAAATCCCCCAACATCATCTTTGCCGACGCCGATCTGGACAGCGCCATCAATGGCGCGGTCGCCGGTATCTACGCAGCATCGGGGCAAAGCTGTGTGTCCGGTTCGCGACTGTTGGTTCAGGACGAGATCTACGACGAATTCGTCGAGCGGCTGGCCGAACGTGCCAGCCGCATCCGCATCGGTAACCCGCAGGACGAAACCACTGAAATGGGCCCCATGGCCACCGCCCAGCAACTGGCGGTGGTCGAAGGTCTGGTGGCTGACGCTCTGGCCGAAGGCGCACGCCTGAGACTGGGTGGCAAACGCCCGGCAACAGCCGGTGAAGGCTGGTTCTACGAGCCGACCCTGTTCGAGTGCGACCGCAACTCCATGAAGATCATGCAGGAAGAAGTCTTCGGCCCTGTGGCGTCCGTGATTCGTTTCAAGGACGAAGCAGAAGCCCTGGCAATTGCCAACGACTCCCAGTTTGGGCTGGCGGCAGGCATCTGGACCCGCGACCTTGGCCGCGCACACCGTCTGGCACGGGACATTCGTTCAGGTATCATCTGGGTCAACACCTATCGAGCCGTCTCTGCCATGGCCCCCATCGGCGGGTTCAAGAACAGCGGCTATGGCCGTGAGAGCGGCATTGACTCGGTCCTGGCCTATACCGAACTGAAAACGGTATGGATCAATCTATCGCAGGCCCCTATGCCTGATCCTTTTGTAATGCGTTGAGTGAGGCGGCGGCAATGATAGAACCCGGCATTTATAAAGAAGTCATGGCGTCCTTTCCCTCGGGCGTCACCATCGTCACCACACTTGACGCCGAAGGCGGTCTGGTAGGCATCACCGCCAGTGCCTTCAGCGCACTGTCCATCGACCCCGCGCTGGTGCTGTTCTGCCCGAACTATGCCAGCGACACCTACCCGGTCCTGCGCGACAGTAAAAAATTCGCCATCCATTTGCTGTCCGCAGAACAGCAGACCGAAGCCTATGCTTTCGCCAGCAAGGGCAAGGACAAGACCAAGGGTATCGAATGGCACCTGAGCGACCTCGGCAACCCGTTGCTGAGCAAGGCGACGGCGATCATCGAGTGCGAGTTGTGGCGCGAATATGATGGCGGCGATCACGCCATCATCGTCGGTGCCGTGAAAAACCTGATCCTGCCCGAAACACCGGCGACGCCGATGCTCTACTACCGCGGCAAACTGGGGGCTCTGCCACCTTTTGCATGAGACGGGGTTCTTGGTAGTCGAGTGCAACGGCATGATAAACTCGGCACCTTTCCGGGCGATGCATGCCCGGTCATGCGTCAGCCCGACCAGTTTTCAGGCTGACGCCATGAACGCGACCGCCTTGTTCTGGCCGTGTTTTTCACATAGACAGCCCCACTCCGAGCACACCCGATGAAACGCCTGCCACTCGACGACAACTTCAAGGTCAATCGCAATCCCGTTACCCTGCGTGAGATCGTGCTGGACAAACTGCGCAGCGCGATCATGAACTTCCAGCTTCTGCCGGGAGATCGCCTGGTCGAGCGAGACTTGTGCGACCGCCTGGGGGTCAGTCGAACATCGGTGCGCGAAGCATTGCGTCACCTGGAGTCCGAGGGGCTGGTGGAGTTCGCCGACGCCAAGGGGCCACGGGTCGCGATCATCACTCTGGAAGATGCCTGCGATATCTATGAACTGCGTTGCGTGCTTGAAGGGCTGATCGTGCAGCTTTTCACCCTGCGAGCCAAGGCAAAAGATATCCGTGCCCTGGAAAAGGCCCTCGAAGAAAACCGCAAGGCACTCAACGATGGCGAGCTGCAACAGGTCATCGACTCGGTGCAAAGCTTCTACGATGTGCTGCTTGAAGGGTCGGGCAATCACATCGCCGCCACCCAGTTGCGGCAGTTGCAGGCACGTATAAGCTACCTGCGTGCCACCTCGGTGTCCCAGGTCAATCGTCGCGGTGCGAGCAGCCAGGAAATGGAACGCATCGTCGAAGCCATCAAGAGCGGCGACCCGCTGGCGGCGCATCAGGCCTCGGTCGATCATGTGCGCAATGCCGCCAAGGTGGCGCTGGAATACCTGAAGTCCAAGCAGGACGATGATGCCAAGGTTCGCGACATCGTTGCCCCCGTCGTGCTCAAAGAACCCCGCATAGGCCGCTGACATGCCAGCGCCGCGCTTTTGCCCGCAGTGCGGCAGCGCTGATCTCGATCAGCGTGTGCCACCGGGCGATACCCATGCGCGGCTGATGTGCGGCAGTTGCAACTACATTCACTACGTCAATCCCAAGATCATTGCCGGCTGCATCATCGAGCAGGAAGGCAAGTACCTGCTGTGCCAACGGGCAATCGCACCACGCCCCGGCACCTGGACGCTTCCGGCAGGCTTCATGGAAAGCGGCGAGACCACCGAGCAGGCGGCGCTGCGCGAAGTCTGGGAAGAAAGCGGCGTACGCGCAGAAATCATCTCGCCCTACTCCATCTTCAGCGTGCCGAAGATCAGCGAGGTGTATATCGTCTTCCGGGCAATAGCACTGGAAATCACCGGCCAGTTCGGGCCGGAGACACTGGATTACCGCTTCTTCGCACCTGAAGAAATCCCGTGGGACAGCATCTACTACCCAGCCATCCGGCAGATCCTCGAACGCTACATCACCGAGCGTCAGGCCGGGGTGTATGGCCTGTACATGGGCAATGACGATACCGGAAAGGTGCATTTCATTCGGTGAATTTCCTCCGTGTGGGAGCGAATTTATTCGCGAAACGGCCCTTCGCGAATGAATTCGCTCCTACGGGGATAAGTCAAACCCCTTCGACAATCACGATCTCGGCCTTCGCCACGCCATGGCGATGACTCATCGCCTCCTGATACTCGGCCGAGCGATAACAGGCCACGGCCTGCTCATACGATTCGAACTCGATCACTACCGTGCGTTGCGGCGTTTCGCGTCCTTCGACTGCTTCAGAACGCCCGCCGCGTGCCATGAATTTGCCACCAAATAATTTGAACGCCGCTGGCGCTCGCTGGGTATATTCGCTGTACTGCTGAGGGTCGGTAACGTCCACGTTTGCAATCCAATAAGCCTTCATCGCGATCTCACTGTTTCAATGATAGGGAATCTATGAAATATTCTGTCTTATGGTATACCACGATTTTTCATCCATAACACCGAGATCCTGAGTATGGCGTTCGATCGCATCGAAGACATCATTGAAGACTACCGCCAAGGCAAGATGGTCCTGCTGGTCGACGATGAAGACCGGGAAAACGAAGGTGACCTGCTGCTCGCCGCCGACCTCTGTACACCTCAGGCAATCAGCTTCATGGCCCGCGAAGCACGCGGCCTGATCTGCCTTACCCTGACCGACGAACATTGCCAGCGTCTGGGGCTCGAGCAGATGGTGCCCAGCAACGGCAGTGTCTTCGCGACAGCCTTCACGGTTTCCATAGAAGCCGCCACAGGCGTCAGCACCGGCATTTCCGCCGCCGACCGCGCCCGCACCGTTCAGGCCGCCGTGAATCCCGAAGCCCGCGCCGAGGATCTGGTGCAGCCTGGCCATATCTTCCCGCTGCGCGCCCGGGAAGGCGGCGTGCTGACCCGCGCCGGGCACACCGAGGCTGGTTGCGACCTGGCTCGTCTGGCTGGCCTGACGCCTGCGTCGGTGATCGTCGAAGTCATGAACGATGACGGTACGATGGCCCGCCGCCCCGATCTGGAACTGTTCGCTGAAAAGCACGGCATCCGCATCGGCACCATTGCCGACCTGATCCACTACCGCCTGAGCACCGAACACACGGTCGTGCGTATCGGCGAACGCGAGCTGCCGACCGTCCACGGGACTTTCCGCCTGTTCAGCTACGAGGACCGGATCGAAGGTGGCGTACACATGGCCATGGTCATGGGCGACATTCAGCGTAATTACCCGACGCTGGTGCGGGTGCATGTGGTTGACCCTCTGCGCGATCTGGTAGGTGCCGAATACACAGGACCGGCAAACTGGACGCTCTGGGCCGCTCTGCAAAAGGTGGCCGAAGAAGGTCGCGGCGTGGTCGTGGTGCTGGCCAATCATGAGTCGTCCCAGGCTTTGCTCGAACGCATTCCGCAACTCACTCAACCGCCACGCCAGTACACACGTTCGCAGTCACGCATCTATTCGGAAGTCGGTACTGGCGCACAGATCCTGCAGGACCTTGGTGTGGGTAAATTGCGCCATCTTGGCCCGCCTCTCAAGTACGCAGGGCTGACCGGATACGATCTGGAAGTGGTTGAAAGCATTCCTTTTACTGGCTGACCGGCCACTGATGCAAGGCAGGCAACACGTCTGAAGAGGTGACGCCTGCCCCAGTAAACAAAGGCTTTCACGGGCAAAAAATTAAAAAGGAACGGGTTCCGGCAGGGCAAAATACTTGCACAAAGTTTGGAATACCATAATATGACATTCCGTAGACCGAAGGTTTTTGTCAGGTGCGCCCGCTGAGGGATAAGGCCAAACAACAGCACCCGGCATGGTCGCCAGTTTCTCCGGTCCACTGGACCTACTGCTCCCGAATACGCGGGCAAAAAAAGCCCGCTCAAAACACAACAAATGAGGGCGTGAAAATGGTGTTGAACAAACGTGCAACTGCAGTTCTTGCTGCTGGCGTGTTGGCTATTTCAAGTTTCACAGCCATAGCCGCCGAAAGCGTCAACTTCGTCAGTTGGGGTGGCTCGACCCAGGATGCACAGAAGCAAGCCTGGGCTGCACCTTTCACCAAGGCCAGCGGCATTACTGTTGTGCAGGATGGTCCGACCGACTACGGCAAACTCAAGGCCATGGTCGAAAGCGGCAACGTGCAGTGGGATGTCGTGGATGTGGAAGCCGACTTCGCCCTGCGCGCCGCCAGCGAAGGCCTGCTTGAACCCCTCGATTTCACCACCATCAAGCGTGACCGGATCGACCCTCGCTTCGTGTCTGACCACGGCGCCGGCTCGTTCTTCTTCTCCTTCGTACTGGGCTACAACGAAAGCAAGGTAGGCGCCAAGACCCCGCAAGACTGGTCGGCCATGTTCGACACCAAGACCTACCCCGGCAAACGCGCCCTGTACAAATGGCCAAGCCCTGGCGTACTTGAACTGGCACTGCTGGCCGATGGCGTAGCCCCTGACAAGCTCTATCCGCTGGATCTGGACCGCGCCTTCAAGAAACTCGACACCATCAAGAAAGACATCGTCTGGTGGGGCGGCGGCGCTCAGTCCCAGCAACTGCTGGCTTCGGGCGAAGCGTCCATGGGCCAGATGTGGAACGGCCGCGTCTACGCTCTGCAACAGGACGGTGCGCCAGTGGGCGTGAGCTGGAAGCAGAACCTGGTCATGGCCGATTTCCTGGTGGTCCCCAAAGGCGCCAAGAACAAAGCTGCTGCCATGAAGTTCATCGCCGAGGCGACCAGCCCTAAAGGCCAGGCAGACTTCTCCAACCTCAGCGCCTATGCGCCGGTCAACCTGGACAGCGTGCCGCGCCTGGATTCGACGCTGGCGCCTAATCTGCCAACCGCGTATGCCCAGGATCAAATCACTCTCGACTTCGCATACTGGGCCAAGAATGGTCCGGACATCGCGACACGGTGGAACGAATGGCTGGTCAAGTAAAAATGACGGCTATCGCTTCCCGTCAATCCAACCCGGCCGGTGGTGCGTCAAGCACCGCTGGCGCGGCTTGCACCAAGGCAGTGACGATGCAGTCAAAAACCACTTTGTCACAACGCTGGCGCGGCAGCCGCAATCTGCTCCCGGCACTGCTCTTTCTGGGGCTTTTTTTCTTCGCACCGCTGATAGGCCTGCTGCTTCGCGGCGTGCTTGAGCCCACTCCGGGCCTGGGCAACTACGAGCAACTGTTCGCCAACTCAGCCTACTCCAGAGTGTTGTTCAACACCTTCTCGGTGGCGGGCCTGGTGACACTGTTCAGTGTGCTGCTGGGTTTCCCGCTGGCCTGGGTCATCACCCTGGTGCCACGCGGCTGGGGTCGCTGGATTCTCAATATCGTACTGCTGTCGATGTGGACCAGCCTGCTGGCCCGCACCTATTCCTGGCTGGTGCTGTTGCAGGCGTCCGGGGTCATCAACAAGACACTGATGGCCATGGGCATCATCGATCAGCCGCTGGAAATGGTTCACAACCTCACAGGCGTGGTGATCGGCATGAGCTACATCATGATCCCGTTCATCGTGCTGCCGTTGCAGGCAACCATGCAGGCCATCGACCCGATGGTGTTGCAGGCCGGTTCCATTTGCGGCGCCAGCCCGTGGTCCAACTTCTTCAGAGTGTTCCTGCCGCTGTGTCGCTCGGGGTTGTTTTCCGGTGGCCTGATGGTGTTTGTCATGTCCCTGGGTTACTACGTCACCCCTGCACTGCTCGGTGGCGCGCAGAACATGATGCTGCCCGAGTTCATCGTGCAACAGGTGCAGTCTTTCCTGAACTGGGGACTGGCCAGCGCCGCAGCCGCGCTGCTGATCCTGATCACCCTGGTGTTGTTCTACTTCTACCTGAAGCTCCAGCCGGAATCCCCGGTCGGCGCCAGCAATGCGAGGTGAACCATGCTCCTGACTCCCAATGCCATGAGCACGCGCCTGCGGTTGGGTCTTTACCTGACCACCGGCCTGATCGCGCTGTTCCTGTTGCTGCCGATCCTGTTCATCGTGCTGCTTTCGTTCGGCTCATCCCAGTGGCTGGTCTTCCCGCCGCCGGGCTGGACCCTGAAATGGTATCAGCAGTTTTTCTCCAATCCGGAGTGGATGCAGGCGGCGATGTCCAGTTTCAAGGTCGCCGTGCTGACCACCATCAGCGCCGTCGCTCTGGGCCTGCCCACCGCCTTTGCCCTGGTACGCGGACGCTTTCCGGGGCGTGACATGCTGTATGGCATCTTCACCCTGCCGATGATCGTGCCGCTGGTGATCATTGCCGTGGCCGTGTATGCGCTGTTTCTCAAGCTTGGTTACACCGGCACGCTGTTTTCCTTCGTGGTCAGCCATGTGATCGTGGCGTTGCCGTTCACCATCATCTCGATCATCAACTCGCTGAAGCTGTTCGATCAGTCCATCGAGGATGCCGCCGTGATCTGCGGGGCTTCGCGCATCCAGGCAGTGATCAAGGTCACTTTCCCGGCCATCCGTCCCGGCATGGTTGCCGGTGCGCTGTTCGCGTTTCTGGTGTCGTGGGACGAGGTGGTCCTGAGCGTGATGATGGCCAGCCCGACCCTGCAAACCCTACCCGTCAAAATGTGGACCACTCTGCGTCAGGATCTGACCCCGGTCATTGCAGTCGCTTCGACGCTGCTGATCGCCCTGTCGGTGCTGGTCATGTTCATCGCCGCGACCCTGCGTCGCCGCAACGAAGCCAGGAGTACCTCATGAGTGCCGTGATCAAAGACAACGCACAACACGACCCGAACACCCTGGTCAGCCTGTGCAACCTGAACAAGTATTACGGCGACTTCGCCGCCGTGGACAACATCGACCTGGATATCCAGGACGGTGAATTCCTGACGTTCCTTGGCTCCAGCGGCTCGGGCAAGAGCACCACGCTGTCGATGCTGGCGGGATTTGAAACGCCCAGCTCGGGAGAAATCCTGGTCGGTGGCAAGTCGCTGGTGAACGTGCCGCCCCACAAGCGCGACATCGGCATGGTGTTCCAGCGCTATTCGCTGTTCCCGCATCTGTCGGTGCGCGACAACATCGCCTTCCCGCTGGCCATTCGCAAATTGCCGGCAGCCGAGCGCGAAAAACGTGTGGATGCAATGCTCAAGCTGGTGCAACTGGAACAATTCGCCCATCGCCGCCCTTCGCAACTGTCAGGCGGTCAGCAACAGCGGGTGGCGATTGCCAGGGCGCTGGTTTACGAGCCGCGCATTCTGCTGATGGACGAGCCGCTGGGTGCGCTGGACAAGAAACTGCGTGAGGATTTGCAGGATGAACTGCGCCAGTTGCATCGTCGTTTGGGCATCACCATTGTCTACGTGACCCACGATCAGGAAGAAGCCATGCGTCTGTCACAGCGCATTGCGATCTTCAGCCACGGCAAGATTGTCGGTCTGGGCACTGGCTATGACCTTTATCAGAACCCGCCCAATGCCTTTGTCGCCTCGTTCCTGGGCAACTCGAACTTCCTGAAGCTCAAGGCTCAGGGCAATGCGGTGGCGACGTTTGAAAGCAGCCCGCTGTCGATTCGGCTGACCCCTGGCCTGAAAACCGATCAGGATGTGCTGTTGATGATCCGCCCGGAAAAAGCTCAGGCTCTGAGCATTCAACAGGCTGAAGCCACTCCGCTGGAACATGGCTGGAATGAAGTGACCGCGAAGGTGACAGAGGTACTGTTTCTGGGCGAAAGCCAGACCTGCGCAGTCGTTACCCCTGGCGGTACGGCCATGACCGTCAAGGCGCTGTCTGCAACCGGGCTGCAACTGAAAGCCGGTGATGCTGTGCGCGTCCGCTGGGCCACCGCCGATGCCTGTATCTACACCCAATGGGCAGAAAGCGACCTGAACAAGGCGGCTGGGGCTCATTGAGCCTTTTTCGCGACTGAAGTCGCTTGCCTGGAGTCCGCAGGAGCGAATTCATTCGCGAAAGACCACAACATCACACACAAAAAAAAGGCCGTACCTACCTGAGGGTACGACCTTAAAGGCTTCACTGTCTTGAAGGGTATTGCTCTATTTGGCAGTAATCACCGACAACTTGGTGATGCCTGCACGTTCGATCGAGGCCATGGCACGGGCCACTTCGCCGTAGTTCACATCGTTGTCAGCCTGAAGCTGCACACGAACCTGCGCGTCCTTGGCCTTGGCGGCCTGAAGATTGGTTTCCAGCAGATCTGCCTGGATCTCGTCCTTGTTGATGAACACCTTGCCCTGCCCGTCGATACTCACTACCAGCGGGTCCTTCTGCTCTGCCGGGGCGACCGCTTCGGTCTTGGGCAAATTGATCGGGATCGAGTTGGTCAGCAACGGCGCAGTCACGATGAACACCACCAGCAGTACCAGCATCACGTCCACCAGAGGTGTCACGTTGATTTCACTGAGTACTTCATCACTGTCTTGAGTGGAGAAAGCCATATCAGGAAGCCTCTTTCACTTTCTGGCCAGCGGCGCTGGCACCGTTCTTGGTCAGTACCGGGTGCAGCAGGACACGGAAGGAATTCTTCTGCGCAAGGCTGTAGAAGTCATGGGCAAAATCGTCCAGGTCGGCAGCGGTAAGCTTCAGACGACGCAGGAAGTAGTTGTAAACCAGCACCGCTGGCACCGCGACCGCGATACCGACACCGGTAGCAACCAGGGCCGCACCGATAGGACCGGCAACCGTTTCCAGGCTGGCAGAACCCGCAGCACTGATACCCTGGAGTGCCGACATGATCCCCCAGACGGTACCGAACAGACCGATGAAGGGCGAGGTGCTGCCGATACTGGCCAGAACAGCCAGGCCGGTTTCCAGCGAACGACGCTCACGCACGATCTGCTGGCGCAAGGCGCGCTCCAGACGATCCTGATGGTTGATCGACTGGCTCAGGTCGGTCTGTTGAGTGCCTTCATGCACCTGGATTGCTGCATAACCTGCCTGGGCAACACGAGCAGCGGCGCCCGGCTGCTGCTGAGCCAGCTCGGCGGCCGAGTCCAGGCTGGAAGCCGCCCAGAACTGTTTGTGGAACTTGCGATCCTGGGATTTCAGACGTGAAAACTGCACGCCCTTGAGCAAGGCCAGGCCCCAGGTCGCGACGGAAAAGACCACCAGCAGCCAGATGACGGCGTGTTCGATGGATTCAAAAGGGGATGCCAGTAAGTTCATGATCTGTACTCTCGTGCTGTGCTGATACGTCAGGTTCTGGTGTCGCGATGCTCCTTTTGTCAGGTGGCTCGCATTGAAGCTTTGAAACCGTTATTTGATCTTGAAGTCGATGGGGACGCTGACCCAGCCATCCTGGGCGACATCGCCCTGCTTGGCTGGAACGAAGCTCCAGCGCTTGACTGCCGTTACTGCGGCTTCGTCGAGCGATTCACGACCACTGCTTTTCTGAATCTGGATTTCTCCAGGCTTGCCGCTGGCCAGTACATGCACTCGCAACAGGACTGTCCCTTCCCAACCGCGGCGCATGGCCAGAGACGGGTATTCCGGTGCCGGATTGCGCAGATAACCGGCGCTGGCCGAAGCAGGCGTCACGGGTGCTGGCGCAGGCGGTGCTGGAGGCGCTGGCGCTGCAACCGGTTGTGGCGGTGCAGGTGGCGCTGGCGGTTGCTCCACGGGCTTGGCGACAGGCTTGGGAGTCGGCGGTTTAACGACCGGCTTGGGTTTTGGCTTGGGCGGTGGCTTGACGGCCAGCTCATCCTCGACGGGAGGCGGCGGCTCGACCACAGGTTGAACGATTGGCTCGGGCGGCGGTGGCGGTGTTTCCACCACAGGCGGCGCGGGCTGGGAAAATTCGATGGTCATCGGCGGAATTTCCGGCGGAACGATCGGCAGAACAGGCGTCGGCGTCTGGCTCAGCCAGTAAATCACTGCGCCATGCAACACCAGAGCAAATGCACCGAGCAGAATTCCTTCCCGACGTCCCAAGACAGGCTTGGGCGTGCGGTGCAACCGCGACAGCGCCAAGGGTCCCCGAAAAGGACGCCCCAGATCGACCAATTCGCCGCTCGGCGTTTGGCGCCAAGGCACTTCATGCGCACTGGCTGCGGTCTGGACATTGCCCATTGATACACTCCTGCATTTTTTCGGTAAAAATCCAGGTTCTGTTGGTATCAGTCACCTTTCCAATTTGATAGCGCCGGGCAATCATCCATGATCACGCTTGTTCCCGAAAAGAATATTTAGTTCTCCTGTTATTCAAAAAGGAAATATAAAAAATCTCACCCATGAAAAAGCCCCGGCATGCAATGACATGACGGGGCTTGACGCTGCCTGGGTCAACGGGTCAATCAGTGACCGCTATGATCGCCATGACCGGAATGTCCTTGGGCCGTCAGCGCCTTGACTGGCGCGAGGACCTTGATCGACTCCTTGACGCCCTTGTCGTCTTCAACGGTCAGGGTCAGCGGCACCTGATCGCCCTCCTTCACCTGGGCAACCAGGCCCATGAGCATGACGTGATAGCCATTGGAGTCCAGCACAACAGTCTTGCCGGCTGGCAGGTCGATGGATTTGACCTGCTGCATGTTCATTACATCGTTCTTCATGCTCATCTGATGGATCTGCACATCTTTCGCGGCAGGCGAGCTGACTTCAACCAGCTTGCTGTTGGTGGTCGACGTGATGTTCATGAAAGCACCGGTCGCAGGCTGCCCGGCCACAGTGGCCCGCACCCAGGCGTCATCAACGGTGGTTTGCGCGTGAGCCTGCACGCTCATGCCCATGACAGAAAGGGCCAGCAGCAGGCTTTTACATGGGGTGGCGTTCAGGGCATTACGGATCAGAGCATTCATCAACATACTTCCATCAAGGTGAGCAGATCTTCTGCGCATTGCTGTGCGGACAGCGAGTGGGACAGACCAAGGCGCAGCACGCCACGGGTGTCGAACACATAGCTGGTTGAGGTGTGGGAAATCGTATAAGTGTCGCCCAGCGGCACCTTCTCGTAGAACACGCCGAACTCCTTGGCCGTGGCCGCGGTTTCTTCCAGCGTGCCGGACAGGGCCACAAAACTTGGGTCGAACGCCTTTACATAGGCATCAATGACTTTTGGCGTGTCGCGCTCCGGGTCCAGGGTGATGAACACCACCTGGAAGGTGTCGGCATCGGCACCCATCAGTTTCTTGATCTGCGCCGCTCGGGCCAGTGCCGTCGGACAGACCGCCGGGCATTGGGTAAAGCCGAAGAACACCATCGGCATATAGCCCCGGAAACTCGACAGGGTCAGCACATCACCCTGAGAGTTCTTGAGCTTGAAGTTACGCCCGATGATCTTGTTGCTCAGGTCCTTGCCGTACTTGAACGGCAAGGCATTGGAGTTATTGCAACCGGTCAGAACGCCAAGGCTCAGCAAGGAGAGGCCCGCGACCACTTCGCGACGGGTCAGGTATTGAGTCATGCATTACGGTCCTTTGAAGGAAAACAGGCAAGGCATGCAGCACGTCACATGCTGGATGCGCTGCAGACAACCAATCAAGGCAAGACCGGGCTTCAGGGTGCCTGTGGCACCAGCCCTGGCGAAGTGTGACGGGAAGACTGGCGCATCAGGCCCGGCGGGATACGCAGCCTGACATCGCGCGAGCGCAGCAGCCAGCCCAGTCCGATGAAGAACACCACAATACCGGTCAGCTTGCCGGCGAAGGTACAGTCCAGCATGGCCAGTTGCATGACCAGCGCATGCCTGGCCTCGTCCGGCCCTTCCATCGACAGGGAAGTGTCCGGGTGATCACCACAGATATCTGCGGCCTCTACAGAGGAAAACGCCCCCAGCATCTGCCCATGGCTGACGCTGCACATGACGCCATTGAACAGGATGAAGCCATACAGCATCCAGGCAATGAGCGAGCGGTGGGTTCGGACGAATTTCATGGCGGCGAATCTACCACTCTCACGCCCTGTCGAACACCGCGAATCCACGGGCGGCGTGCAGGCCAAGGCAGGAAGCGTGTGGTGACGGGCCATAGCCCGAGGTGCGACAAAGTGGCGCAGCCTGCACATCGGGTCCGGTGGCGACTGAAAGTCCGGATTCCCGCCAACCTAAAGATGCAATTATTTTATTTACACGATAAATATAAATTCAAATTATTTATAATTAGCTTATACCGAAAAGAACTTTCACAGGATTGTTTCATAACCATATATTCCCGCTTACAGACCGACCCCTACCAGTGGAGGCTCAGAAAAACTTCCCGAAACTGACAAGGATCACTCTCCATGGCCTTCACTGCTCGCGCAGCCACAAAGCCTCTGCACCCTCACCTGCTAAAAGGTATCGCCTTTGCCGGACTGGGTCTGATAACGCCCGTTCAGGCGGCTGAAGAATCCGGCAATGACACCCGCCTGGACAAGGTCACGGTCATCTCCACCGGCATTCGCGGCACCGAGCGCACCGTGACCAACAGCCCGGCCCCCATCGACATAGTCACCAGCGAGCAGTTGCTCAAGACCGGCCGCGCAGACCTGACCGAAGCCATCGCCAAGCTGCTGCCTTCGTTCAACTACGGCACCAACGTCGCCGGTTACAACTCCACTATCCGCCCCTTGTCCAACCGCAGCCTGGCACCGGCTTATACATTGGTGCTGGTCAATGGCAAGCGACGCCATAACAGCGCCCTGCCCGCCAACGGCTCGACTGACAGCAGCGGCGCCAACTCGGTGGACATCGACATGATCCCCGTCAGCGCTGTGGAGCGCATCGAAGTCCTAAAGGACAGCGCCGCGGCCCAGTACGGCTCCGATGCCATTGCGGGGGTGATCAACGTCATCCTCAAATCCAGCGCTCAGGGCGGCCACCTGGGCGTGACCTACGGCAAGCTCTATAGCGGCGAAGGCGAAGTGACCAAATTCGAAGGCGATACCGGCTTTGAACTGGGGGATGGCGGTTTCCTGCACCTGTCCGCCGATGCGCGCAAGCGTGGAGATGCCAGCTGGAATGAAAAAGCCACCAACACCGCTTACTTCCCCGGCGATCCTCGGGAAGCGACCTGGGACCGGGTGGGCGTCAAGAACGGCGACCCGCAGATCAAGGCATTCAACCTGGCCTACAACGCCGAACTGCCACTCGATGACCGGACAAAGCTGTATTCCTACGGCACCTATGGTCAACGCGACGCCATCATCAATAACTATTTCCGCTACCCCAACGGCAACGCCAACATCCCGGAACTGTTCCCCGATGGCTACTATCCGCTGAACAACCTGGACGATACCGACTACCAGTACCTGATCGGTGCCAAAGGCGAGTCACTGGGCTGGAACTGGGACCTGAGCACAACCTACGGGCGCAACAACAACCATCAATACAGTGACCTGACCATCAACCCGTCACTGGGTCCGGCATCACCGACGTCCTTCGATGACCTGGCGACCTACCGTTTCGAGCAATGGGTCAACAACCTGGACATCACCCGCGCCTTTGACGGGGTGTTCGGCGTGCCATTGCAGGTTTCTGCGGGGCTGGAACATCGCTGGGAGCGCTTCCGGACCTTCGCCGGTGATGCCCAGGCGTATCAGGTCGGGGGATATCGCTTCCCGGCCACCCTGCCCAATGGCCAGCCCAACCCGTTGGCAGGCCAGTTGGCCTCGATTGCCGCGCAGGCTGCGGCGGTCATTTCACCTCTGGACGCCACCAGTATCAAACGCAACAACTATGCAGCCTATGTGGACTTCGGCATCACGCCCATAGAGCCACTGTTCATTGACCTGGCCCTGCGCGCAGAGCATTTCGATGACGACTCGGGCAACACCGTCAGCGCCAAGCTCAACTCCCGCTACGAGTTCACCGACACCTTCGCGGTGCGCGGTACAGTGGGCACCGGCTTCCGGGCTCCGTCCCTGACCCAGATCGGCTACAGCATCTCCGACAACCGGGTCGGTGCAGCGCCTGACGGCACCATCGTGCCGGCCGTGACCCGCATCGCACCGGTCAATTCGGCCCTGGCCCAGGCCTTGGGTGCCACTCCTCTGGACCCGGAAAAATCCCGTAACCTGGGCCTTGGCGTGACCTGGCAACCGGCACCGCGCACCAGCGTGACGGTGGATGCCTACTGGATCGAAATCGCCGACCGCATCGCGCGTACCGAAAGCCTGTACGGCCCGGCACTGGCACCGATTCTTACCGCGCAAGGCGTCGACACCAGCACCTGGACCTCGTACTACGCCAACGCCTTCGACACCCGCACTCGCGGCCTGGATATCGTGCTCGATCACTCCAGCCGTTATGGCGCTTTTGGCGATGTGCGCTGGAGTGCCGGCTTCAACTACAACAAGACCATCATCACCGACGTCAAGAGCGAGCCCTCAGCCTTACAGGGCCTGGGCGACAACACCGGCGGCAGCCTGACCTGGGTCGGCCGTGCCCGGGAGGGCGATCTGACCGACGCGCAACCAAAAACCAAATGGGTGCTGGGCGCCAACTGGACCCTCGGCGATCTGGGCGTGAACCTGCAAACCACCCGCTATGGCAAGGTCAAGACGCTTCAACAACTGGAAAGTGGCGACCGCAGCTTTGGTGCCAAATGGATCACCGACCTGGACCTGTCCTACACCATTGCGGACAACATCACCCTCAGCCTGGGCGGCACCAACATCTTCAATGTGCGACCGGACAAGAACGCCATCCCTTCGGCCAATGGTCTGAACCTGTACAGCAACCCGCCGTTCTATCCGGGTGGCGGGTTCTGGTATAGCAAGATCGCTTATGACTTCTGATTGGCGCCATCAGGATCAGAATGGATAGACCTCGGCCTGAATCGCGGTCTCATCCATGCCATTGGCGGCCAGGGTACTGAAGTGCAGCGGATTGATGCCGTAGTAACGGCGGAAAACCTTGGCGAAGTGGCTGGCGTTGGAATACCCGACCGCCGCCGCCACTTCGCTGACCGATCCCTGCTGCTTGAGCAATTGTGCAGCACGCTCGATACGGACTTTCTGCAGATAGCCATACACGCCGCTGTCGTAGACGTCGCGAAAACCCTGCTTGAGTTTCTTGGTATTGAGCTCCACACACTGGGCCAGTGACTCGATGGTCCAGTCCTGTTCCGGGTGGGCCTCAAGCAGTTTGCGCGCACGCTCGACACGGGCCAGATCACGGCCACCGGCGCTGAGCCCGGTGAAGCGCGCAAGGTCCTGGATATGCGCCGTCAATTGCCCGAGCATTTCATAGGCCTTGCCCCGCAGCAGTAAATCCCTGGCAACACCTTCCAGCCTGCATCCCAGCATTTCCTGGCCAATACGCCGCACCACATGGGGCGCTGGAAACTGTGCCAGACGCGCCGCACTGTCTACCGTACGGGTTTTCTCCCAGGGGCCGTCGTACTCGAACAATTGAGTGGCCAGATCCAGCATGCCCAGCCGATGAGCTGCGAAACTGATATTCACCCCGCGCCAGCGCGTCCCCGCCGGGACAAAACCCACGCCCTGTAAAGGCACCGTGGAATGAAACAGACAGCAATGATCTTCGCGCCAGCTCAAGGGCGAAGTATCGGCGAAACTGCGCCAGCCCGCACAGTTGGCGTGATAGGACACCGTCAACGACGCCTCGCAGGAGGCATCCAGATGGCGGTCTTCATCGACCTGCCATTCGATCAGACGGATATCGAGTTCGTCTCCCACCTCTTCGGTGAGCACCTTGGGCAACTCATAATCAGCACGGTAATGATTAAGGCTCATTGGTACACACTCTTTTGGGAATCAGACTCAAATGATAACACTTATCAACTATAGTGCCGATTGCGCGCTTTTATACCCCGATCGCACGCGCAACAACATAACCATAACCAGAAGATAGCGGCTTCCACTTAGCAGCCGAGTCTTCCCATGCAGCGCTCTATACTCAGCCTGGCGATTACATTCGCCATATCCGGCCACGTTCTGGCGGACGATGTTCTGAACTTGCCCGAAATGCAAGTGACTGCCAGCAAGCGAACCCAGGCCCAGGATCAGACCGATCTCGCGCTTTCGGTTGCCAGTGAGGCTGACCTTGAGCGTGCCAACGTCTATAACAGCGGCGAGCTGGAAAGAGTATTCCCCGAACTGCTGGTGCGTAATACCGGTGCTGGAGTGTTCCCGAGCCTGAGCATGCGCGGCATTTCGTCTTCGGACCCTTACAACGCGCCAGTGGCAATCTACGTCGATGGCGTCCCGCAATACCTGGGCACCTTCAATCAACAACTGCTCGACGTCGAACACATCGAACTGCTCAAAGGGCCGCAAGGCACCCTGTACGGACGCAACGCCCATGCAGGTGCGCTGAACATCATTACCCGCCAGCCGGACAACACACCGACGGCGACGATACAAAGCCGCTTCAGCAATCTGCATCAACAAGTCGCCGTCAGCGGCTCGGCTCCGCTGGTCACAGACAAGCTGTTCATTCAGGGCACCGTCTATCACGATGATACCGATGGCGAGCTGACCCGCAGCGAACATCATGGCGACAGCGACAACGGTGGCGGCAACGTCGCACTGACCTTCAGGCCCAATGAAGACTTCAGCCTGAAACTGGCCTATGCCCGTGACCGGCTGACGTCCTACAACGAGCAATATCTGGCCGACGAAACCTATGAAAAGCGCCGGGCCAGCGTGCCGTTGATGGAGTCGATCTACGTGCGTCGGGTAGAAACCAGCAGCGCGACCATTGACTGGAACCTCAGTGACTCACTGAAACTGACCTCCATCACATCCCTGCAGAATTACCGTCATGAGCGCCTGTTCGGTGACATGGGTTTCCACTGGCCGGAAGCCCAGCGCACCGTCAGCCAGGAATTGCGCCTCGCCACCCAAGGTGAAGACCGTGCCTGGGATGCAGTCGGCGGCCTGTACTGGCAGAAGAGCCGCAGCCACTCAGAGCGGACTCCTGACGCTGGCGCCCCGTTGTTCGGCGTGTATGGCGCAGCCGACAGCCGCATCGAGAACACCGAAAAAGCCGTGTTCGGCGAGTTCATCTGGCACCTGGCGCCGCGCTGGGACCTGACCCTGGGCGCCCGTCACAGCGAGGAAAAGGCCGAGACCACCTACAACCAGGTGGACGCGCTGTTCACACCGGGCTTCGTCTATAAAGGCAACGACACCTTCACCAGCACCACGCCCAAAGTGGCGCTGGGCTTCCAGGTAACGCCTGATACCCGCCTGTACGCATCGGTCAGCAAAGGCTTCAAGGCAGGTGGTTACAACCGCATTGGCTCGATCACCTCCGACTCGGTGGCTTACTCGCCGGAAAAATCCCTGAACATGGAAGTCGGCGTCAAATCCAGCCTGCTGGACAAGCGTCTCTGGCTGAATGCGGCGCTGTACCGCATCGATATCGACGATGTGCAGCAGTTCATCGGCGCCGCAGGCACCGGCACTCAAGCCTTGAGCAACATCGGCAAGGCCCGCAGCGAAGGCGCGGAAATGTCCGTGGACTGGCGCGCCGACGAAGCGACGCTGATTCGTCTGGCCGGCACCGTCAACCGCAACCGCATGCTGGATTCCGACCGCCAGGGCAACAGCCTGACCTACACGCCCGGACGCACCTTGCGTGCTTCGGCCGAGCGCAGTTTCTACTTCGACAACCTGCTGGGCGAGCTGCGCCCGAGTGTCGGCATCAGCTACACCGGCCAGCACTATTTCGATGTCGACAACGAGGTTTCACAGGGCGGTTACAGCCTGGTGGACGCCCGTCTTTCCTGGCTGCCAAAACCCGATCTGGAACTGGCGCTGTACGGCAACAACCTGGGGGACAAGGACTATCGCACCTACTCCTACATCACCTCCGGCGCCCAGTTCAGCCAACCCGGCCAAGGCCGCGAACTGGGCGTGAGCACCAAAATAACCTTCTGACGCGAGACACGTCGGGAAAGGTGTAACGGGCGAAGCCGGCAAGCGCTTCGCTCTTTCAACGGAATGCCCCGTGGCCACGGCCCTTCAGCCGTCAGCCCGGCCCCGTGCACCCTCCTGAAAAGCACAGAAACCTACAGGAGTTCTGAATGAGCCCACAACACGACACTGTCGGCACGACCACAAAAGAGCCCTTGAGCCATACCGGGCTGCTGAAACTGGCACCCACAATGTTTGCCATCGCCATCGGTTGCGCCGTGGCCTCGACCCTGCTCAGCCTGGTGCCGCTGTGGTGCATCTACAAGATTGCGCAGATGCTGCTCAATACCGCACCCAATGCCGAAGCCGCCCTGGGCTGGGGGCTGGCAGCGCTTTTTGCCGTTCTGTTGCGCTGGCTGATCATGACCGTCAGCCATGTAACCGCCCACCTCGCGGCCTTCGAGCTATTACGCCAGCTGCGCAGCCGTATCGCCCGGCATCTGGGCGAAGTCCCCTTGAGCTTCTTCAACAAGAACAGCAGCACGGACCTGCGTCGCACAATCAACGACGACGTCGGCTCTCTTGAAGGCTTTTTTGCTCACTCACTCCCCGACTCCATAGCCGCCGCCGTAATGCCGCCGCTGACCCTGATCGTGCTGCTTTGCATCGACTGGCGACTGGCACTGGCCTGTATTGCCCCGCTGCCCCTGGCCTTTATAGCGCAGATGCTGATGGTCAAGGGCTCGGCCGAACGCATGGCCAAATGGCAAAGCCTGCAACAGCAGATTTCCCAGAGCTTCAGCGAGTACCTGCAAGGTATACAGGTCGTGAAAAGCTTCGGCCTGACCAGCCTGCGCTTCGGCACACTGAGCAAGGACATTCGCGGTGCCGCTGAGTGGGTGGCCGGCTTTGCCCGCAAGAGTTCGCTGTTCTGGGTGGTGTTCTCGGGCCTGCTCAGCGCCAACCTGATCATCGTTGCGCCACTGGGTGCCTGGCTGCTGCTGGCAGGCAAGATCACCCTGGAAACATTGCTGTTGTTTCTGCTTCTCGCCCCCGCCGTACTGATGCCACTGCTGCGCCTGACCTACATGCTCGGCGATCAGGTACAACGCAATGCGGCACTGGCCCGTATCAACGAGGTGTTGCTCAGCCCGGCGATGAGCGAAAACCCGGACGCCCGCATCCCCGATGCGCCACTGGACCTGCGCCTGGAAAACGTCTCCCACACCTATGGCGAAAGAAAAGCCCTGAACCAGGTCAGCTTCAGCGCCCAGGCAGGCCAGTTGACAGCGCTGGTCGGCCCGAGCGGCTCCGGCAAGAGCACCGTGGCGCAACTGGTTTGCCGTCTGTTCGATGCCGACAGCGGCAGTATCACTCTGGGCGGCACGGATCTGCGTGACTGGCCGCTGGAAGCCTTGCTCGAACGGGTCGCGTCGGTATTCCAGCAGGTTCACCTGTTCGACGGCACAGTGCTCGACAACCTGCTGCTGGCCAGGCCCGATGCCGATCAGGCCAGCGTCGAAGCCGCCGCCCGCGCAGCCTGTGCCCATGACTTCATTCAGCGTCTGCCGCAGGGCTATCAGACCCGGATCGGCGAAGGCGGAGCGCAACTGTCCGGTGGCGAACGCCAGCGGCTGTCCATCGCCCGCGCCCTGCTCAAGAACGCTCCGGTACTGATTCTTGATGAAGCCACCGCCTATGCCGACAGCGAAAACGAAGCGCTGATCCAGGAAGCTCTGGCCAATCTGTGTCGAGGCCGCACGGTGCTGATGATCGCCCACCGCCTGCATACCGTGATTGTCGCCCAGCGCATCGTCGTGCTGGATCAGGGGCAAGTGCGCGGCGTCGGTCGTCATGAAGAGCTGCTTGAAGGCTGCACGCTGTATCGACAGCTCTGGCAAGACCACACACGTATTCGCCAATGGCAACTGAGCAGTACAGGAGTATCGGCATGATCGCCAATCTGATGCGAGCCGGTGAACGCCTGGCCGGCCAGCGTGACCCACATCTGAATCAGGGCCTGCGCCTTGCAGTGCTGGAAGGCCTGCTGAGCGCTGCGCCTTACCCTTTGTTGTACTGGTTGCTCGACAGCCTGCTCAAAGGCACGGCCACCACCTTGAGCGTGATCGGGCTGGCACTGGCGATGCTCGCCTGCCTGATTGCCCGAATCGTCACCGGCGCAATCGGCACCCCGCTGATCTTCACTGGTGCCTACGCCATGATGGCCAACGCCCGCATTCGCCTTGTGGACCATCTGCAAAAGCTGCCTCTTGGCTGGTTCGGCAAGACCCACAGCGGCGAAATCAGCGCTCGGGTCACCGGTGACCTGGCACTGGTAGAACATCTCTGGTCACACTTTCTCGGCGTCTTCGCCCTGTCGCTTGCGAAGCTGGCCTTTCTCCTGATCTTCCTGTTCTGGCTGGAACCCGTGCTGGCCTTCGCTGTGCTGGCCATGCTGCCATTGGCCTGCCTGGCCATCTATGTAGCGATCCGCAAGACTCTGGTGCATGCCGACCGCATGCTCACCAATAACAACCGCACCCAGGCAGCGTTGCAGGAATACATTCAAGGCATTGCGGTGATCCGCAGCTTCGGCCGGTTCGGCAGCGCCCTGCAACGCTTGAACAAAGTGATGGATGCGCAGCATCAGGCGATGGTCAGCATCGAACTGAAACCGGCACCCTGGGTCGGGCTGTTCGGACTGGTGATCGAAGCCGGTTTCATCCTGATGGTACTGCTGGGCTGCAACCTGCTGCTCAAGGGGCAGTTGAGCATCGAAAACCTGCTCATCTTTACCGTGCTGTCTCTGCCGTTGTATCGCCAGGCCATCGACCTGGGTTTCTCCACGCTGCTGCTGCGCTTCGGCCATCTGGCCCTGACCCGCACCGAGCAGTTGCTGGAGCAGGCACCGATGCCTGAGCCTTCCACGCCACGCAAACCCCAACACTTCGATATCGAACTCAAGAATGTGCGCTTCAGCTACGCCGAGCGTGAATCGACGGTGATCGACGGTATTTCCTGCCACCTGCCAGCAGGCACCCTGACCGCACTGGTCGGCCCGAGCGGAGCCGGCAAAAGCACTCTGGCGCATCTGGTCGCAAGGCTCTGGGACATCGACAGCGGTCACTTGCAGATTGGCGGCATCGAGGCCCGTGAGATTGGCAGTCAGTACCTGCAAGAACACATCTCCATGGTCTTCCAGGACGTCACGCTGTTCTCCGGCACCGTGCTGGACAACCTGCTGGTCGGCAAGCCCGACGCAACCGAACAGGAGGTCATCCACGCCGCACGCCTTGCTCAGGCCCACGACTTTATCGAGGCCCTGCCAGACGGTTACGCCACGCGGATTGGCGAAAACGGCGGCTGGCTTTCAGGTGGTGAACGCCAACGCCTGTCCATTGCCCGTGCCCTGCTCAAGAACAGCCCGATCCTGTTGCTCGATGAAGCCACTTCCAGCGTCGATCCGTCCTCGGAAGCCGCGATTCAACTGGGGCTGGATGCTCTGGTGCGTGACCGCACCGTGCTGGTCATTGCTCACCGTCTGCACAACATCCAGCACGCCGACCAGATTCTTGTCATGGATCGCGGGCGCATCGTCGAACAGGGCCGTCACGACGAGCTTCTGGAGCTGAACGGTCTTTACGCACATTTATGGCATCAGCAGAGCCGGGCACGGCACTGGAACCTGAACACCTGAACCCTACGCGCCGCGCAAACCCTGCGCGGCACGAGTACTTGTCTGGATGGAGTCTTACCATGTACACATCGACCAGAAAAGCCTCGACTACGCGCGGCACAACGCTTGAAGACTTCGACCCTGCAACACTGGTTGATGAAATCGCCAAGCAACTTCGCTTGCCCGTCGAACAGCTACCAGGCGATGCCAACCTTCTACGGCTGGGCCTTGATTCAATGCACCTGATGGCCTGGCTCAATCGTTTTCGTCGCCTGGGCTTCAAGGTGACCTTGAGCGAGCTTTATGACCACCCGACGCTGGAGGGCTGGCAAAACCTGCTGGCCAATGCCCGCGCCAAAGTTTCGGGTGCCGCAGTACCACAAGCCACCGAACCGCTGCCGCGCATGAGCGATGGCCAGCCATTCCCGCTGACCGCCGTGCAGCACGCCTATCTGGTAGGCCGCTCCAGCGAGCAACCACTGGGCGGCGTGGGTTGTCATCTGTATCAGGAATTCGATGGCCATGGGCTAACCGCACAGGTGCTGGAGCCTGCGATCTATCAGCTGATCGAACGCCATCCGATGCTCAAGACCCGCTTTCTGGCCAACGGTCGCCAGCAATGGCAACCACACTCCTCATGGCCGGGCCTGAAGGTTCATGACCTGCGTCAGCACGACGAGACTTCGCGCCAGCAGAGCCTCCTGCAATTACGTGAGCAACTGGGCCATCGTCGCTTGCAGGTCGAGATCGGGGAAACCTTCGACTTCCAGTTGTGCCTGCTGCCTGAAGGCAAACACCGGCTGCTGGTCAATATCGACCTGCTGGTCTGCGATGCCGCCAGCTTCAACCAGTTGTTCGAGGAACTGATTGCCCTGATAGCAGACCAGCCGCTGCCGCCCTCGCCCACCGATTACGACTTTTGCAGTTACCTGACACAGGTCGAACGCAACGATCAGGCCCGTATCGAACAGGCCAAAGCCTGGTGGATGGCGCGTCTTGACGATTTGCCGCTGGCCCCGATCCTGCCTTTGGCGCAAGAACCCGAGCGTATCGAACAGGTCCGCATCAGCCGCCGTCGCGGACAACTGGACGCCGAGCAATGGCAGGTTTTCAAGGAGCACGCCGGCAACCACGGCGTAACCCCGACCATGGCGCTGGCCACATTGTTCAGCGCGGTGCTGGGTCGCTGGAGCGGCCAACAGAAACTGCTGCTGAACCTGACCCTGTTCGACCGTCAGCCACTGCATCCGGCTGTGTCCGGCATGATTGCCGACTTCACCAATATCCTGCCGTTGCCGGTGGAATGTGACGGGCAGACCTTTGCCGAACTGGCACTGGCCAACCAGCGGACGTTTGCCGAAGTCCATGAGCACAGCGCCTGGTCCGGCGTTGAAGTGCTGCGCGAACTCAAGAAACACCAGCGCCATCCCCATGGCGCGCCGTTGGTGTTCACCAGCAATCTGGGACGCCCGCTGTATGGCGAAGCCGAAGCAAGCTCCATCGGCGAACTGGGCTGGGGCATTTCCCAGACCCCGCAAGTATGGATCGACCACCTGGCGTTCGAGCACCGCGGCCAGATCATGCTGCAATGGGACAGCAACAACGACCTGTTCCCCAAAGGGCTGACCGACACGCTGTTCGAGGTCTATTTCGAGCAGGTCCTGGCCTTGATTGCTGACCCGAGCGGCTGGTCACGCCCGCTGCCAGAACTGATGCCTGCCACCCAACGTGTGGTTCGCGAGCTGGTGAACGCCACGGCGCGTCCCGTGCCTGCCGGCCTGCTGCACGACGCCGTTTTCGCCCAGGCAACACACCGTCCAGATGCCATCGCGCTGATTCAGGGCGAGCGTCAGTTGAGCTTTGCCCAGTTGATCGACCAGGCCAGTCGCCTTGCCGGCAGCCTGCAAGCCCGAGGCGTGAGCGCAGGCGATACGGTCGCGGTCAGCATGTTCAAGGATATCGGCCAGATCATTGCCGTACTGGGCATTCTCAAGGCCGGAGCCATTTACGTTCCCGTGCCACCTGATCAACCGCTGGCGCGACGCCTGGGGATCTATAAAGGTGCCGGGGTCAAGTGCGTGCTGACCAGCGCGGAAGAACCTCGCGAAAACGACATCGACAATCGCCTCGACTGGCAGCAGGCAATCCTCGGTGAACCGCTGCTTCAGCAAGTGGCGGTGGATGTGCAACAACCGGCCTACATCATCTACACCTCGGGTTCCACCGGCGAACCCAAAGGCGTGGTCATCAGCCATCAGAGCGCCCTGAACACCTGTGTGGATATCAGCCAGCGCCATCAGGTCGACGAAAACGACCGGGTACTGGCCCTCTCGGCGCTGCATTTCGACCTGTCGGTCTACGACATCTTCGGCGTGCTCGGTTCAGGCGCTTCGGTGGTGCTGGTCAACGAGCAGCAGCGCCGTGATCCGGCGCTGTGGTGCGACCTGATCGTGAAACACGGCATCACACTATGGAACAGCGTACCTGCCCTGTTCGACATGCTGCTGACCTACAGCGAAGGTTTCGAGCTGCACAGCCCGTCACATCTGCGGGTGGTCATGCTGTCCGGCGACTGGATCGGCCTGGACCTGCCCGAGCGCTATCACCAGTACCGCGCCGACGGCCAGTTCGTGGCCATGGGCGGTGCGACGGAAGCGGCGATCTGGTCCAACACCTGCACCGTGGCGCGTGTCGAGCCGAACTGGCGCTCGATTCCCTACGGCCAGCCGCTGGCCAACCAGAGCTATCGCGTGGTGGATGAGCTGGGTCGCGACTGCCCCGACTGGGTTGCGGGGGAACTGTGGATCGGCGGTATCGGCGTCGCACAAGGCTACTTCAACGACATCGAGCGCAGCGCCCGTCAATTCGTCGAAGTGGACGGCGCACGCTGGTATCGCACCGGCGACATGGGCTGCTACTGGCCCGACGGCACTCTGGAGTTTCTGGGTCGTCGCGACAAGCAGGTCAAGGTCGGCGGCTATCGCATTGAGCTGGGTGAAATTGATGCAGCGTTCAACCGTCTGGATGGCGTCAAAAGCGCCATCAGCATGGCGCTGGGCGAGCGGGAAAAAAGTCTGGTGGCCTTTGTCGTGCCGCAAGGCTCAAGCCTGTGCAGCCCGGTGGAAGCCGACCCACGCACACCGACCGACTATTGCGACTGGCTGACGTCTGCCTGCCTTGCCGAGCTATCGACCTCGCAAGATGCTCTGCTGGCTGATTTCCTGACCCAGCATCTGGCCCTCAACGGCCTGGACTTCAATACACCCGCCAGCCTCGACGCGGCCCTGCAAACCTATGGCGCTCAGGAACAATGGCGTGGACTGATGGGTCGCTGGCTGGACTGGCTGAGCGCCCAGGGCCGCCTGAGCTGCAATGCCGATGGACAATGGCAGCGCACACACAGCGCCGAATCGGTCAGCAGCGCCGACAACGATTCGACTTACGCACTCAAGGAAGCGCTGAACGCTCACCATGACGCACTCAGCGATATCCTGCGCGGCCAACGCAATGCCCGGACTTTGCTCGATCACCCTTACTGGTCGCCCGAGCATCTGTTGATGCAAAGCGCTGGCAGCAGCGCCGCCCTCGAACAACTGGCGGCCTCCATTGCCAGCCTGAGCCAGTGTCTGCAACGCCCCGTGCGGCTGATCGAAGCCGGTGCCCGCAGCGCTGTGGGCGCCGTTCATCTGCTGGAGCGACTGAGCGCCACCCAGGTGCAATACACGGCTATCGATGAGTCCCAGGCGCTGGTCCTCAAAGCCCGGGAACGTCTGGCCCGCTTTGCCCACGGCAAAGCCTGTCGCGACACCGATGCCGAACTCCAGACCCTGCGCCACAGCGCCGATGTACTGCTGATCAATAACCAGTTGCACCGCATCGATCAGCCAGAGCTGGCACTCCAGCGCTGGCTGAAACTCTGTACACCGGGCGCAGCCGTCTGCGTGCTGGAACTGGCGCAGGCTTCTGCGCTGGCATTGGTCAGCGCGGATCTGCTCAACGGCGGTCAGAGTGCCACGCAACAGTTGCGCAACACCGCTCACTGGCAAAACCTGCTGGCACAAGCCGGGCTGAACGCTTGCCAGGCTGATCGCCTGGGCGATGTGCAACGTCTGGTGCTGCGCGCCAGCGACACACTGCAAAAACCGGACGCGGCACGACTGGCCAAGGCACTGGCCAGCGAACTGCCCGGCTATATGATCCCGCAGCGCCTGTACTTTCTCGACGCTCTGCCCCTGACTGCCAATGGCAAGATCGACCACAAGACTCTGGCCCAGCTCTGCAAACCTGCCGTCGAAACCCTCGACGACACTCAGGCCCCGAGCACCGACAGCGAGCAATTGCTGGCCCGTCTCTGGGAAGAGCTGTTGCAGACCGGTCCGGTTCATTGCCAAAGCCAGTTCTTCCAGCTGGGCGGCGACTCCCTGCTGGCCACCCGACTGATCGGCGAACTGGGCAAGCATGGCTATCGCGCACGGCTCGATGACCTGTTCAACTTCCCGGGCCTGCAAGCCTTCGCCGCCACTCTGGTTGCCGACAACAGCGCGCCTGCGACAAACCTGCAACATGATCCCGCTGGCCGCTATCAGCCTTTTGCCTTGAGCGATGTGCAGGAAGCCTATCTGGTGGGTCGCCAGCCCGGTTTCGTACTGGGTGGCGTAGGCGCGCATTTCTTTGTCGAGTTCAACGTCGAACAACTGGATATCCAGCGCTTCGAGTCGGTCTGGCAACAGTTGATCGCCCGCCACGACACACTGCGCGCAGTGGTGCGTGACGGGAGCATGCAAGTGCTGGAGCAGGTTCCCGCTTTTGTGCCGCAACGTCACCGCGTCAGCTCGCTGCAGGCCCCGGAAACCCTGGCGCTGCGTGATCGCCTGTCGCATCAAGTGCTGAACCCGGAACAATGGCCATTGTTCGATGTGCAAATCGCCGAGGATGGCGGCACGCACAGCAGCGTTTTCATCAGCCTGGACAACCTGTTGCTCGACGGTATGAGCATGCAGATTCTGCTGGCCGAACTGGAAGTGCTGTATCAGCAACCCGACCGCGAACTGGAGCCCATCGAGATCGGCTTCCGGGATTACCAGTGTCTGCGTGCCGCGCAACCCGAGGCCGTCAACGCCCAGGCCTACTGGCAGCGCCGCCTGGACAGTCTGCCGTCCGCGCCGCGCCTGCCATTGCGACAGGACCCGAGCGAAGTCGGTACACCGCGCTTCGTGCGTCTGGCCGACCGGATTCCGGCAGACACCTGGGAACGCCTGAAAGCCCAGGCACACCAGCACCAGTTGACGCCTTCAGGCCTGCTGCTCAGTGCATTCGCCGCCGTGCTTTCGGCCTGGAGCAGCGAACGTGAACTGACCCTGAACCTGACGCTGTTCGACCGTCAGCCGTTGCACCCGCACATCGACCGGGTACTGGGCGACTTCACGTCATTGCTGTTGCTGGCCTGGCAACCGACCGGCCAGTGGCTCGGCAGCGCTCAACGCCTGCAGCAGCGACTCTGGCGCGATCTGGCCCAACGCGACCACTCGGCCATCCGGGTCATGCGCGAACTGGCCAGACGCAACGGTATGACTGCCGCGCAGATGCCGGTGGTGTTCACCAGCGCGCTGGGCTTCGACAAAGGCCGCTTCATGGCCGAGTCGTCCTGGCTCAAGCCGGTCTGGGGCATTTCCCAGACGCCACAGATCTGGCTGGACCATCAGGTCTACGAGTCGGAAGGCGACCTGTGCCTGAACTGGGATGCCGTCGAGGCGCTGTTCGAGCCAGAGATGCTGCGCGCCATGTTTGCGCAGTACGTTGCCTTGTTGCATCAACTGGCCGAACAACCGCAGGCATGGGCCTTGCCGCTGGAGCAACTGGTGACGCGCAAACAGGCAGGCGCCTCAATCGCCACCCTGCCCCGCGCACTGCCAGTACCGACGCCGGTTGACACCGGCAACCAGGTCGATGAGCAGATCGTCGAACAGATCCGCCAGAGCTTCAGCGAAGTGATGGGGCTGAAGCTGCACGACGCCCGACAGAACTTCTTCGATGCGGGCGCCAGCTCCCTGAAGCTGGTGCAGTTGCATATCCGTCTGACTCAGTCGGGCTACCCGCAACTGCAAGTCACGGACCTGTTCGGCTACCCCAATGCCCATGCGCTGGCCTTGCATCTGAGCCAGACAGCGCCAGTCAGCGAAGATCTGGAACAGGCGCGTCGTACCCAGTTGACCCAGCGCAATGCCAGACGGTTACGTCGCATCGGGAGTGCTTCATGAGCCGCTACCTGCCTTATTGGTGTTACTACCTGCATCAAGGCATGCTCACGGCCTTGATGCTGCAAGGGGTGGTCGGCTACTTCCGTCATCAGGGGCTGGACCTTGCAAGCCTCAGTTTGCTGTCGCTGACGTTCCTGCCCTGGGTCGGCAAGTTTCTCTGGGCACCCTGGTGCGAACGCCACAGCATTTCCCTGCGCGGCAACCGCTACCTGGGCAGCCTGGTGATCCTGCAACTGTGCATGGCGGCGACCTTGCTGACGCTCGGCTTTCTGGCACCGGAGCATTCGATCTACCCGATCATGGCCGGTTTGATGCTGCTGGCCTTGCTGTCGGCCAGTCATGACATCTATGCCGACGGTATCACCATCACTACTTGTGATGCCGCCAGTCGTCCGTTCGCCAATACCGCGCAGGTGGGCGGCAGTTATCTGGGCGTGGTGTTCGGCTCGTTCGTGTTCCTCTACCTGGCCGAGCGCTGGGGCTGGCGTGCGGGCTTTACCGGGATGGCGGCGGTTTCACTGTTGCTGTTGTTGCCGGTGAGCCTGCTACCGGCCAGCACGGTCAGCACGGAACCGACACGGCCTCCAAGGCTGGACCTCAGCAGTTTCACGGCCCTGTGGCCTGCGCTCTGCCTGACCGCCATCTACTACCTGGCAATGCGCGGCCTGATGACCGTACAAACCGTGCTCTTGCTGGATCAAGGCTTGAGCCTTGCGGACCTGGGTTTTGTAACGACGTTGTACGGCACCCTCGCCAGCGCCCTTGGCGTATTCCTCGGTGGCTGGCTGGCCAAGCGTTTCGGCGCCTGGCGCTGCCTGTTGCCCGCCATGGCCATCCACGCCGCGATTGCCGTGGCGGCGGCACTGGGCGCCACGCTCTACAGCCTCACGGCCTGGCTGGCGCTGTTCGCGCTGGTCAATGTCGCGGCGGCCATCAGCTTTGTCACGCTTTACAACCTGTTGATGGGCGTCGTACGAGCGCATCAACCGGCCTCGGACTATGCCCTGCTGCAATCGGTGGATGCCGCCATTGCCATGCTCGGTTCCATGGCCGCCCTGCAAGTCGCCCATCATCTGGGCTATCCAGCGTTGCTGGCCATTCTGGCGGCCATTGCCTGCCTTTCTCTATGGCCTGCGTTGCGGCTGCGTCGCCGCCTTGAACGCGCTTCATCCACTTCGTCTAACGCTCCTGCCCAAGAGGTCATTCATGCACACCTTTGAAGAGTTCTACGGCACCAGTGAACCCATCGCAGTCATTGGTCTGGCTTGCCGCTTCCCCGGCGCCAGCGACAGTACCGAGTACTGGCAGAATCTACTGAATGGCCGCGAATGCAGCCGCCGTTTCAGCCGCGAAGAACTGTTGGCCGCCGGGCTGGACCCGGCGCTGATCGACAACCCCGATTTCGTCAATGTGGCCTCGACCATCGATAACCCTGACCGGTTCGATGCCGCGCTGTTCGGCTATTCGCGTCAGGAAGCCGAATCCATCGACCCGCAACAACGACTGTTCCTGCAAACCGTCTGGCACGCTCTGGAGCATGCGGGTTTTGCGCCACGCGACGTTGTTCACAAGACCGGCGTTTTTGCATCAGGACGCATGAGCACCTATCCGGGCCGCGACAATATCCGCGTCACCGAAGTGGCTCAGGTCAAGGGTTTGCAAGCCTTGATGGGCAACGACAAGGATTATCTGGCCAGCCGCGCCGCTTACAAGCTCAACCTGCGCGGCCCGGCCATGACGGTGCAGACGGCCTGTTCCAGTTCGCTGGTCGCCGTGCATATGGCCTGTGAAAGCCTGCGCAGCGGCGAATGCTCCATGGCAGTGGCAGGTGGTGTTGCGGTGTCGTTTCCGCAACAGGCCGGTTATCTCTACCAGCCGGGTATGATCTTTTCGCCGGACGGGCGCTGCCGCCCTTTCGACGCCAGTGCCCAGGGCACCTTTGCCGGCAACGGAGTAGGCGCCGTGACCTTGCGCCGTCTTGAAGATGCCCTGCGCGACGGCGATCCGGTTCTTGCCGTACTGCGCGGCAGTGCAATCAATAACGACGGTCATCACAAGGTCGGCTACACCGCGCCATCGGTGGTCGGCCAGCGTGAGGTCATCAGCGACGCCCTGCTGCTGGCCGATATCGATTGCGCCAGCATCGGCATGATCGAGGCTCACGGAACCGGCACGCCACTGGGCGACCCCATCGAAGTGCAGGCGCTGCGCGATGTCTTCGCCCAGCGCAGCGACATCGGCGGCTGTGCGCTGGGCTCGGTCAAGGGCAACCTCGGCCATCTGGACACCGCAGCCGGTATCGCCAGCCTGATCAAGACGGTGCTTGCCGTCAGCCATGGGCGGATTCCGCCGAGTATCAACTTCGAGCAGGCCAACCCGGCGCTGCAACTGGAAAACAGTCCGTTCAAGGTCCCGACCCAGCCTCGTGACTGGCCAGCCGGGCCGCGCCGCGCGGGCGTTTCCTCCTTCGGAATCGGCGGCACCAACTGCCATGTAATCGTCGAAGCCGTACCGGACACCTTGCGCAGCGTCAGCCCCAAACCTGAGGCCAGCGCTCTGTTGCTCAGCGCCGCAAGCCAGGCATCACTGCAGCAACTGGCCGGTCGCTACGCCCTGCAACTCAAGAACAGCAACGCTCCTGCCAACCTGGCACATACCGCGTTACACGGTCGCCAACTCGACCTGCCTTATCGCCTGGCGGTGCCATTGCATGAAGAAACGGCACCGGCACTTGAAGCCTTTGCCCAGGGCAACAGCGATGCACTGCTGCATGACGGCCATGCACAACAGGCCGCACAGCTCTGGTTGTGCAGCGGCCAGGGCAGCCAGTGGGCGGGCATGGGCAAAAGTCTCTACGGCCAGGCCAAGGCATTTACCGAAAGCCTGGACCGCAGCTTCGCCGCCTGCGCTGCCCACCTTCAACCATCCCTGCAATCGGTGATGTTCGGCGAGCATGACACGCTGATCGACCGCATGGATTATGCGCAGCCGGCCATCGTGGCCTTTGCCGTGGCCATGGCCGCCCACTGGCGCGAACAAGGCCTGACGCCGGACCTGCTGATCGGTCATTCGGTGGGTGAGTTCGCTGCCGTGGTGATCGCCGGAATCTACCGTCTGGAAGACGTGCTGCCACTGGTCATTACCCGTGGTCGCCTGATGAACCAGAGCGCCGCCGAAGGCACGATGCTCTCGGTGTTCTGCGACGCCGCAACCCTTGAGCCTCTGGCCCGCCAGCATGGCGTCGAGATTGCCGTGCATAACGCCGAACAGCATCTGGTGGCTTCGGGCAGCCGTGACGGCATCGAGGCGCTTGTGCAAACACTGCAAGACCGGCAGATCCGCCATAATCGCCTGAGCGTGGCCGGTGCAGCACATTCTCGTCTGCTCGACCCGATCCTTGATGAGTTCCAGCAAGCCTGCGCCCGCCTGCATGCCAACCCCGGAAAAATCCCGCTGATCTCGACCCTGACCGGCCAGCCGCTGACTCAGGCAGAGCTGGAAAGCGGTGATTACTGGCGCCGGCACATGCGCGAGCCGGTGCGCTTCCATCAGGCATTGCAACAAGCCCTGCAAACCGGCGTCGGCATCAGCCTGGAGCTTGGCCCCGATGCACCGCTGACCGGCATTGGCACTCGCCTGCAACAACCGGGCGTTCACTGGATCGCCAGTGCCCGACGTCACAAACCCGCACAGACTGTATTGCAAGACAGCCTCCTGCGCCTGTTCGCCGCTGGCGCCAACCTGCCATGGCGCGAGTTGCTGCCCAGCAGCGGGCAGCGCATCCAGGCACCACTTTATGCCTTCGATGAACAACGCTACTGGTGCGATACGCCACGTCAAACGCTCGCGGTGACTCAGCAGGATCCGTTGCTGGAAGCCGGTCGCAAGGCAGTCATTCAGGAAGGCGCAAGCCTGGATCTGCCGCGTCTGGAACGCCTCTATGTGTGCGTGACCAAGCTGCATGCAATCTATGTCGATCAGATGGTTAGTCAGTGCGTGGGCGAGCGCATCGATGCCGGTGCTCCGGCGCTGGATATACTGCGTGGCGGGCGTCTGCTACCGCGTCACCGGCAATTGCTGGTACGCCTGCTCAACGCCTGTGTCGAGGACGGCTACTACGCGCAGGAACAAGGCCTCTATCGCACCGCCATTCCGGTGCCTTACGAGCAGCGCGCAGCCCTGCTCAAGGAGTTGCGCGACTGCTGCGAAGGCCTGGACGTGATCGCCGAAACGGTCGAACGCGCTGGCGAGCAGCTTTTCGCCATGATGAACGGCTCCGTGGAGCCCGTGGCAGTGATCTTCCCGGAAAGCGCATCGAGCGGCGTGGAAGTGCTGTATCAGCAATTCAGTTTCGGTCGCTACTTCAACCAGATTGCCGCAGGCGTGATAACCGGGCTGGTCAACCAGAACCAGCAGAACGGTGGTGGCCCGCTGCGCATTCTGGAAGTCGGTGGCGGCACGGGCGGCACCACCGCCTGGCTGTTGCCCGAGCTCAAGGATGTGGCGGATGTGCGTTATTGCTTCACCGATATCTCCGCCCTGTTCAGCCGCCGCGCCGAAGACAAGTTCAGCGAATACGACTTTGTCGATTACGCCCAGTTCGACCTGCAGAAACCGGCCGGCGAGCA
Organism: Pseudomonas sp. FG43; assembly: GCF_057809175.1. NCBI lineage: Bacteria > Pseudomonadati > Pseudomonadota > Gammaproteobacteria > Pseudomonadales > Pseudomonadaceae > Pseudomonas > Pseudomonas sp. FG43. The sequence goes on along the minus strand of NZ_JBMDJL010000002.1, from coordinate 466,130 downwards.
AGGCTTCCTGGCCGGGCAATATGACCTGATCGTCGCCGCCAACGTGATCCACGCCACCCAGCATGTGGGCCAGACGCTACAAAACCTGCGCCCGTTGCTCAAGCCCGGTGGCGGCCTGTTGATGCGCGAAATCACCCGCCCGATGCGTCTTTTCGACTTCGTGTTCGGCCCGCTGGTACTGCCGCTGCATGACGAACAGGCCCGTGGCGGCGAGTTGTTCCTGTCCACTGAACACTGGCAGCAGCAATGCCGGGAAAGCGGTTTCGAGCGCCTGGACTGGCTGCCGGACGATGGCAGCGCCACCGCCAACATCAGCGAACATATTCTGCTGGCCCGAACCCAGGCGTCGAACGTCACCAACAACCCTGCCAGTGCCGGTCACGACAGTGGCAGCGCTGTCCTCGGTCGACAATTGGGCGAAAGCCTTTATCAACCCGACTGGCGCGATTGTGCCGGCCAGGCACAACGCTGGCAGGCGCGTCTGCAACAGGCGTGCAGCGAACTGGCGGCGCGGCATGGCGATACGCGCCAAGTGCCAGTCTTCAATCAGTCTGTCGCCTTGCCGGAGCGGCTGGACAGTTTGTCGCTGGAATGGTGTGCCAGCCCGTTCGGCGTCGCCCGCGTCACCCTCAAACAACGCAATGACCAAGGCCAATGGCTCTTGCTGGGCAGCGCCGATAACCAGCCAGCGGCCAGCGCGTCTCTGCCCGCACTGAAAGCAGCGCCGGGAACTCATTACGCCTGGCAGTGGCTGACACTGAAAGTGCAGGATGCCGTTGTACCCGCGTTGCGTATTGAACCGGCCAGCATGCGATCTGCACTGGCTGAAGTGGGCATTGCTCATGACCCTGACGCCAAGGCCTGTCTGCTGATCGTGGAAAACGGCGAGCTGCAAAGCATCACCAACGACGTGCTCAATGCCCTGACCCACAACACCGATCAACCGTTGCTGGTGGTCACCCGCAATGCCTGGGCACCGACCGCCGTAAGTCCGGAACAACGTGCAATCTGGGGTCTGCTAAAGGTTGCCAGTGCCGAGCAGCCAGAGCGGGCGCTGGCGGCTATCGACCTGAATGGCAGTGACGAATGGCAACAACTCTTGCCGGGACTGAGCGCCGCACAGAGCGGCGAACGCTGGATCGCGGTACGCAATGGCCTGGTGCAGGTCCAGACACTGGCCGTCCAACCCCACAGCACCGCCAACCTGCCCGCGCAAAGCTTCACCGGCAACGGCTGGCATGTGGTCACCGGCGCCTTTGGCGGGCTGGGTCGCTTGAGCGTCGAGTGGCTGGCTCATCAAGGTGCCCGTCGCATTGCCCTGCTCGCCCCTCGTTGCCCTGAAGACGTCGGGCAATGGTTCGCCCGCCTGCAACAGGAGCACACCTGCGAATTGCGCTGGTTCGACTGCGATGTCAGCGATCCGGCTGCACTGGGCATGTGCCTGGAAGACTTGCAACTGGATGGCGGCCTGACTGGCGCGATTCATAGCGCCGGTCTGCTGGACGATACACCGCTGGCCAACCTCGACAGCGAACGCATGCAACCGCTGTTGCAGGTCAAATGCTCGGCCGCCAGCCAGCTCCAGACCGCACTGGCCGGTCAGGGCCGCTATCTGCTGCTCTACTCTTCGGCCGCTGCCAGCCTCGGCGCATCGGGCCAGGGTGCCCATGCGCTGGCCAGTGCCTATCTGGACGGTCTGGCCGAAGCCAATCCTCGCACCAGCCTGCGCACCATCAGCATTGCCTGGGGTGCCTGGGGCGAAATCGGCCGGGCTGCCGAAGACAACCTGCATGCCAGACTGGCTCAGGGCGGAATGGGCACGCTGCAAACAGGCGAAGGTCTCTGGCATCTGGAGCAAGCTGTCATGCGCGGTGCGCCATGGCACCTGGCAATGCGCGTGGATCATGAGCGTATCGACCCGCGTCGTCGCCTGTTCGCACAACAGGCCGAACAACCTGCCGCCCGACCTCAGGCCAAGAACACTCGGCAGACCAATGCCATCGCGGCACCGGTGCTGACCGGCGAAGCACAGGCTGATCGTCAGGCCCTGAGCCAGTGGCTGAGCGCATCGATCTGCCGACAATTGCGCCTGGGCTCCGATTCTGCGCCTGCGGAAAATCAGGACCTGATGCAACTGGGTCTGGACTCGTTGCTGTTCCTGGAACTGAGCAGCGATATCCAGCGCCAACTGGGCATCCGTCTGGACGCCGAACAGGCCTATCGCGACCTGAGCATCCGCGGCCTGAGCGCCCTGTTGCTGGCCGATGCCGGGAAAGCGCCGGTGGCCGCGAACGATCAGCAGATCGTGCCTGATCCAAAGGCGCGCTTCGAGCCGTTCCCATTGACACCGATTCAGCACGCCTACTGGCTGGGACGCACCGACCTGATCGAATACGGCGGTGTGGCCTGCCATGTGCTGTTCGAGTGGGACAAGGCCTATGCCGACTTTGACCTGAGCCGTTTCGAGCGGGCCTGGAATGCGCTGATCGCACGCCACGACATGCTGCGCATGGTGGTCGACAGCGACGGTCGGCAACGCATCCTTGAACAGACGCCCTGGTACAAGCTGCCACGCAATGACCTGCGCGACTTGCCTGAGGAACAGCAACAACAGCGCTTGCTGGGCATTCGCGAAGAAATGTCGTATCGGGTCCTGCCCGCCGACCGCTGGCCTCTGTTCGAGGTCACGGTCAGCGAACTGGATGCCGAACATTGCCGCCTGCACATGAACCTCGATCTGCTGCTGTTCGATGTGCAGAGTTTCAAGGTGATGATGGACGATCTGGCCACGGCCTATGCCGGTCAGGACCTTGCACCTCTGCAACTGACCTTCCGCGACTATGTGCTGACCGACCTGGCGCAGCGCGACAGCCTGCAATGGCGCCAGTCCTGGCGCTACTGGCAGGACACGCTGGAGCACCTGCCAGCCGCTCCGCAGTTGCCGATGGCCGCCGTGCCGCAACAGGGCCAGCCACGTTTCCGCACTCTGCAGGCCACGCTGGGTGCCGAGCACTGGAGCAGCTTCAAGACGCAATGCCAACAGTCTGGCGTCACCGCCTCCGCGGCCTTGCTGGCGCTGTTTGCCCAGACACTGGAAAGCGTCAGCCGCACGCCGGACTTCACCCTCAACCTGACTTACTTCAACCGCCGTCCACTGCATCCGCAGGTCCAGCAGTTGATCGGCGACTTCACTTCGGTGCTGTTGATCGACTTCCAGCTGGGGCGCGGCGACAGTCTGCGCCAGGTCATGGAAAGTACCCAGGCACGTCTCTGGCAACGCCTCACCCACACCAACGTCAACGGTGTGGAACTGATGCGCGAACTCGGACGCCGTCAGGGCCAGAGCCGTCAACCGGCAATGCCGGTGGTGTTCACCAGCATGCTGGGCATGTCGCTGGACGGTAAAGCCATCGATCAGGCCATGACCTCGACCCTCGGCGACCCGGTGCATGTCTTCACCCAGACGCCGCAGGTCTGGCTCGATCATCAGGTCATGGAGATCGACGGGGAGCTGGTGTTCAGTTGGTACTGCATGGAGGACGTGCTGGCCGATGGTTTGATCGACAGCCTGTTCCAAGCCTATGGCGAATTGTTGCAGAAGCTGGCAAGCCAGCCCCAAGGCTTCGATGGTCTGCCCGATCTGCCGCGCCACGACTGGTCGGTCAATCTGGACGGCGAGCGTTTCGACCCGCAAGCCCTTGAGGCACAGTTGCGCCGTGCTCAAGGCGTTCAGGCGGCAAGAATCAGCGTCGATACCGATGGCCGGACCTTGCTGGGTGAACTGGTCGCCAGAGAACCGGCAGCCCTTGATGACACCCTTCTCGCCCCGCTGCCACTGGCGCTGAACGAGTTGCCGGACCTGAGCGATGCCCAGCGTCGGGAAGTGGACCTGACCTGGCAAGCGCTCGAAAGCCGTGCCCGCCAGGGCATCCTCGCCACTCTGCAAAAACACGGGCTGTTCACTGAAGCAGGTCAGAGCCATGACCTGGCTCAGGTGATGACCCGTCTGGGAGCATTGCCGCAATTTGGCGGCCTGCTGCGCCAATGGCTGGCCATGCTCTGCCAGCAAGGCTGGGTACAACAGGACGGGCAGCGCTACCTGACCCTGGCGCCAGAAGGTGCCCCGGCGATAGCGCAGACACTGCCTGATGCCGACTGGAGCCAGACACTTTCCACCTATCTGGATGCCTGCATCGAGTTGCATGGAGAGTTGCTGCGTGGTGATCGCTCGCCACTGAGCCTGCTGTTCGGTAACAGCGACGAGGTCGTGAAAGCCCTTTACAGCAACAACCCGGTCCTGCATTGCCTGAACAGTGTTCTCGCACAGACCGCTAAGGCGCTGGCCGGTAAACGTCGTGACCTGCGCGTGCTGGAAGTGGGTGCCGGTACCGGTGCCACCACCAACCACTTGCTGCCGATGCTGGAAAGTCATCTGAGCGAATACCGCTTTACCGATGTTTCCAGCCTGTTCCTCAAGCAGGCCCAGGAGCGCTTCGCAGCCTGGCCACAACTGACCAGCTCGATTCTGGACCTGAACCAGCCCGTGGACTTCAGCCAGCATCCGGCACAAGGCTACGACCTGATCGTGGCGGTCAACGTGATGCACGATGCTTCCCATGTGACACGCTCACTCAAGCGCTTGCATCGTCTGTTACGCAGTGGCGGGCATTTGCTGCTGCTGGAGGCCACAGAACGCGACAGCGCGCTGCAACTGGCGAGCATCGGGTTCATCGAAGGCCTGAGCAACTTTGAAGACGAGCGCAGCGAAGACGACAAGGCCATGCTGGATCTGCCGCGCTGGCGCACTGCCGTGCAGGCTTCGGGCTTCAGTTGGGTGATGAACTGGCCGCAACAGGCTCAGGACAGCATGCGGCAGCATTTCATGCTGGCCCGCGCCGAAGGCAACACGCATCTGGATCTGGCGGCCGTGCAGGCAGATATTGAACAGCAGACACACTGGCCACTGGCATTGCGTCAGGTCGAACAGTTGTTGAGCGCGACTGAAACCCAGCGTGCCGAAGCAGCCAGCACCGAGTCTCGTCCCACAGCAGTCGTGAACCCGGCAACACTGGATGCCGTCGCCCGGCTATGGCAGGAATTGCTCGGGCAAAGCCTGGATGCCGAAAGCGACTTCTTCCAGAGTGGCGGTGACAGCCTGATCGCGACCCGCATGATCGCGCGCCTCAACCGCATGGGTTACCCAAGCAGCAGCCTGCGCAATCTGTTCGACAACCCGCGTCTGGGTGACTTCTGCGCCACCTTGCAGACCACCGAAACCCGTGCCGACGACAACCCGCTGGCCCTGGCCCGTGGCCGCAACAAGCTGCCGATGTTTGTGTTCCATGCGTCCGATGGCGAAATAGGCTCTTACCTGCCGCTGGCTCAAGCGCTGGATCTGCAGGTCTTCGGCCTGCAGGCCGCCGATGCACTGGGTATTCAGTCTCTGCAAGATCTGGCAGCACATTACGTTCGCGCCATTCGCCGCCAACAGGCCAGCGGACCGTATGTGCTGTTGGGCTGGTCCTACGGGACATTCGTGGCCGAAGCGGCTGCTCATCTGTTGCAGCGCGATGGTCAGCAGGTGCGCCTGATCCTGCTCGACCCGGTCTGCCGTGAAGACTTCCACTTCGAGAACCGTTCGGGCCTGTTGCGCCTGATGGCCCGGGGCGCGAAGACCGTCGAGTTGCCCGACGATCTGGAACAACTTTCCGCATCCCGGCAACTGGAAGTGTTCATGGGCAATGCCACCCGTGCCGGCGTACTGAAGAACCAGCCGGAACCGGAGCAGGCCCGACAGTGGCTGCAACGCATCGAGCACTTGATGAAGCTGCTGACCCGCCACTCACGCCCACAACACCTGGACCTGCCGTGCCTGTGGCTGACCGCCGAAGGCCGCCCGCAGCACTGGCAACCCGCCGAACAGGACTGGCAGGAGTGGGCTGCACAAGCCCGACGTGAATCCATGGCCTGCGATCACTGGCAACTGCTGCTCGAACCGCAACAAGTCGAACGTACCGCCGCAGCCATCAATGCCTGGCTGGTCGCCACTGACAAGGAGCATCAACAATGAGTACGCCTTTGAAAGTCCTGATCGTCGGGGCCAAATTCGGCGAGCTGTACCTCAACAGCTTTCTGGACGAGCAACCCGGCCTGCAACTGGCTGGCCTGCTGGCCAATGGCAGCCCGCGTTCCAGAGCGCTGGCCAATGCCTTCGGCATCCCGCTGTACACCGACATCGAGCAATTGCCCGGCGACCTGGACATTGCCTGTGTCGTGGTTCGCTCGGCCATTGTTGGCGGTGTCGGCGGGCAGCTCACGGAAAAGCTGCTGCGCCGTGGCCTGCACGTCATTCAGGAGCACCCGGTTCACCCGGATGAAATCGCCCGTCATCAGCAATTGGCCGCACAGTCGGGGCTGCATTACATCGTCAACAGTTTCTACCCGCATACCGAAGCCGGTCGTTGCTGGACCGGTGCAGCACAACGTGTCAGCCAGTTGCTGGATGGCCAGAAACCACAACTGGCGCAACTGACCACCAGTCGCCAGTTGCTCTATTCGAGCCTGGACCTGCTGCTGCAAGCCTTGGGCTGCGAGCTGGCGGCACAGGCCAGCGTGAGCCTGGTGGATCGCGACACGGATTTTCACACCCTGTCGCTCAATCTGCCGGGCAGCCGTGTACTGCTGCGCCTGCAAAGCTGGATGGACCCCGACGATCCCGACCTGCACAGCCTGGTCATGCATCAGTTGAACCTGGCCTGGAGCAGCGGATACCTGTCGCTGGACGCCAGTTATGGCCCGGTCAACTGGACGCCCGCGCTGCATGCGGACACTCACAACGACGATCGGCAGACGCTCTACGCCAGCACCGCCAACTACCTTGAGCGAGCCACGGCATTACCCCTGCACCCGGCAGCCAGCCACTGGCGCAGCGCCCATGAAATCGAAGGCCCTGCGGGCGTCACCTGGCTGTTGCAACACCTGAAAGCCTGCATTCAGGGCGAACCTGTCGCTGCAAGCCTGAGCGGCGACTACCAACTCGCCCTGGCCCGGCTCTGGCAGGAAACCCTGCGCTGCGCAGGGCCTGCCGAGCAGCGTTCGGCCACGCCGCCGCGCATCATCGATGCCGACCAACTGCGAGTGGAGGTCTGAGTCCATGGGCATGCTGCGACCTTATCTTCAGGCCGATAACTGCGACACCCATGTGCTGCTCTGCCCGTTCGCCGGAGCCAGCGGCGGTGCATTCCAGAGCTGGCGTGGCCTGGACGAACTGGGGCTGGACCTTTCGCTGGCGATCTATCCGGGACGCGACCAGCGCATGCACGAACCTTGCGTGCGTCAGGTCCAGCCACTGGCCGAAAGCCTTGCCGCTGAAATTCAGGCGCTGACCAACCCGCAGCGCCAGAAGCTGATCCTGGCCGGGCACAGCATGGGCGCTCAGGTGGCGTTCGAGACCTGCCTGCTGCTGGAAAAGGCCGGTAAGCCGCCCGCCGGGCTGGTGTTGTCTGCCTGCCATGCGCCGCATCTGAGTGGCAGACGCCTGCTCAGCCATCTGGATGACCAGCGTTTTATCGAGCAACTGGTCGCCATTGGTGGTTGCAGCGAGGCGCTGTTGAAAGACCGCGACCTGCTGATGCTGTTCATGCCGTTGCTGCGCGCCGACTTCCAGGCCACCGAGAGCTATCACCGCCTGCTTGATCCCCAGCGCCAGCAACTGCACACCCCGACCCTGCTGCTGCACGGCAGTCACGACCCCGAGGCCGATGCCGAGGAAGTGGCGGCCTGGAGCCAGTGGCTGTGTGGCGATCACCAGCAACACGCCATGGCAGGCGATCACTTTTATCTGACTCAGCGTCCCAGGGCCTTTGCGGCCCGTGTTCTCGGTTTCATCGAGAACAGCATCAGCCCTTTCCATCATTAACGGGAGCCGGACATGAACACACAACACACCTTGCCCAATGACCCGCTGCAACCTTACCTCGACCTGACGCTGCCCCAGCGCCTGCAACACTGGGCTCAGGCCAAGGGTTCGCGCACCGCTCTGGTTTCGGGCGAACTGCGCATGAGCTACACGCAACTCCAGCAACGGGTCGAACGCCTCGCAGGCGGGCTGGCGGCGCTGGGCATCGTGGCCGGTGACCGGGTAATGCTGCAACTGCCCAACAGCATTGCCTTTGTCAGCGCCTTTTTCGCCGTGATGCGCATCGGCGCGCTGCCGGTCCTGACCATGCCCACACAACGCGCCCAGGATATCGAAGCGCTGTGCCAACTGGCCGAACCGGTGGCCTACCTGATTCCCGACCGTATCCGTGACTTCGATTACCGGGAAATGGCGGCAGGCATCGTCGAGCGCCAGCACTCGTTACGCCATGTGATTGTCGATGGAGAACCGGGAGCCTTCACGGCGCTGTCATCCCTGGATGCGCCCTGCCCGGCATGGCCGGTCATCAATCCACTCGATACGGCTTTGCTGCTGCTTTCTGGCGGTACCACCGGAACACCCAAACTGATTCCGCGCAGCCATGCAGCCTACGCCTATAACTTTTCCCTCTCGGCCAAAATGTGCGAAATCGACAGCAGCAGCGTGTACCTCGCGGTTCTGCCGACCGCCCATAACTTCACCCTGGCCTGCCCCGGCATACTGGGCAGTCTGGCGGCAGGCGCGACGGTCATTCTGGGCGAAAGCGCCAGTTGCGATCAGGCAATGCCGTTGATCGAACGCGAACGTGTCACCCATGTGGCGCTGGTTCCGCCCTTGGCGCAGCTCTGGGCACAAGGCCGGGAATGGGAAGACAGCGACCTGTCGAGCCTGAAACTTCTGCAGGTCGGAGGTTCGCGACTCGACCCGGTTCTGGCGCAACAACTGCTGGACTCCCTGGGCTGTCGCCTGCAACAGGTATTCGGCATGGCCGAGGGCCTGCTGTGCTACACCCGGCCGTCCGACGCTCTGGATATCGTGCTCAACACCCAAGGCAGGCCGCTATCGCCATTCGATGAAGTACGGCTGGTGGACGCTGACTTGCAGGACGTCGCGCCGGGCGAGACGGGCGAACTTCTGACCCGTGGCCCCTACACCATCGCCGGTTATTACCGGGCCGAAGCCCACAACGCCGTCAGCTTCACCCCGGATGGTTTTTACCGCAGCGGCGACCTGGCACGCTGGACGCCGGAAGGCAACCTGATCGTCGAAGGCCGGATCAAGGAGCAGATCCAGCGCAGCGGTGAAAAGATCTCTGCCGCACTGATCGAATCCCACCTCAATACCCTGCCCGAAGTCGAGGCGGCCGTTGTGGTTGCCGTGCCGGACACCCTGCTGGGCGAGCGCATCTGCGCCTTCATTCTTGGAGAGCAACCTGCGGGCGCAGCTCAACAGGTGCGTGACCAGTTGCGCGAATGCGGGTTGGGCGAAGACAAACTGCCCGATCAGTTCGAGTGGGTCGCGGCATGGCCATTGACCGCCGTGGGCAAGATAGACAAACGCCAACTCGCCGTCATGGCTCAGTGAATCCGGAGTTTTCCATGAGTGCCATCAAGTCCGCGCCTGACTGCCAGAACCTGGGCGACATACGCCAAGGCATCGACAGCATTGATCAGCAGATCGTCAGTCTGCTTGCCCGACGCTTGACCTATGTAAAGGCCGCTACCCGTTTCAAGGCCAACGAACACAGCATTCCCGCCCCGGAGCGGGTCGTGGCCATGCTCGAAGAACGGCGCCAATGGGCCGCCGAGGCGGGGCTGCCTGTGGATCAGACCGAGGATTTCTTCAAGGACCTGATTCACTGGTTCATCAATCAGCAGATCAATCACTGGCGCACCCTGCATCCGGAGGCTTGTGAACAATGAACCCACTCCCATCGTTCGACGGGCTGCTGAAATGCCTGGACGAAGCCCGGCAGCGGGTCAGCCCGAAGCGGCCTTTTGTGCTGGCGTCATTCTCGACGCCATCGCCGGAGGTCGAGCCACTGACGCTGTTCAGCGCCAACCGGGAACATCTGCAACCGGCCAGCCTGTGGCACGTCAAGGCTCAGGCGCAATATCGCCTGGGGCTGGGCCTTGCTCATGAGTTCAATGCCCGCAGCACCGACAGTTGGCAACTGCTTGAAGATCGCTGGCAAAGCCTGGCAGCCGACGCCGTCGTCCATGGCCCGCATCGTCCGGCGCTGTTCGGTGGTTTCGCCTTCGACAGGCACCATCACAGAACCCGGTTATGGCGTGATTTTCCCGATGCTGCGCTGACCCTGCCGCGCTTCGAGCTGCATGAGAACGAGGGCCAGACACGCCTGATCGTCAATGTGCTGGTGGCGCAAGGCACCGTCTGTGAGCAACTGGCCGACAGCCTTGTCAACGAGTGGGCGACCGTTCTCGCCAGACCGGTACCCGTCAAGGCTGCGCCCGTCGACAACTATGTGCGCCTGTCCATGGCGCACTTGTGGAAGCAGGATGTAAGTAATGCTGTGAGCTGGATCCAGCGCAGCGACCTGGAAAAGGTCGTGCTGGCCCGTTCGCAAAACGTACCGGCTGCGCAGCCCTTGCATCAGGTCATGCAACGTCTGCTGCACAAACAACCCAATGCCTATCTGTTTGCATTCGCTCGGCAGGACAGTTGCTTTGTCGGCGCTTCACCGGAATGCCTGCTTACCGTACAAGGCAAGGCGTTTCAGACCATGGCCCTGGCGGGCACAGCACCACGCGGCCAGAACAGCACTGACGATGCGCGGCTGGGAGAGCAATTGCTCGCCAGCCGCAAGGACAACGCCGAGCATGCAATGGTGGTCGCCAGCCTCAGGGAGTGCCTGAGCCAGCACTGCCTGGAACTGGATATCGCTCGCCAGCCACGGCTGCATAAACTGCCGCATATCCAGCACTTGCTGACGCCGGTCCAGGGCACACTCGCGCCAGACGCCCGCTTGCTGGCAATGGTCGAAAGCCTGCACCCGACCCCGGCGGTAGGCGGTTTGCCGCGTAATCAGGCACTGGACTACATACGCAATCACGAGCATCTGGATCGTGGCTGGTACGCCGGGCCGGTAGGCTGGCTGGATGATCGCGGCAGCGGCGAATTTGCCGTCGCCCTGCGCTCTGCCCTGCTGGACGGCAACAGAGCGACCCTGTTTGCAGGGTGCGGGCTGGTCAGTGAATCTGAGCCGGAGAGCGAATATCGGGAGAGTGATCTGAAGATGCAGACCATGCGCGAGGCGTTGTCAGGAGGCATGATGGGGATTGGATGACGCCGTCGCGGGTAAGCCCCCTCCCACAATCCCGTGGGAGGGGGCTTGCCCGCGACAGATGGTTTGTCCTTACTTCGCCGCGCCCTGCAAGAAGAACTGCATCAACAATGCTGCCATACCGGAGCGCGCCACCCGGCCGCGCCGTTCTGCATCCACCAGCCCGAACAGCTGGGAAGCGAAGATTTCCGTCAGTACCGGTGCGCCGATGTCGATCCGGAAAATACCCTCGCGCTGACCACGCAGGAAGAAGGCATCCAAAGCATCCGAATACGGCATCCAGCGGGTGCCGCCACAGCGTTCGTCCATGGAATCCGGGCGCCATTGAAAGCACAGGAACACCAGCACTTCACGATGGGTCAGGTGCCCTTCGATCAGACGGCTCAATGCATCCAGCGGTGCAGCGTGCTCCAGATCCGAGGCTTCAATGACCTGGTTCATCAGCGACGAGCCATGGTTGAGCAACATTTCGATGAGGTTGCTGCGGGTCCCGCAAAAGCGATTGAGGGTAGCCTTGCTCACGCCGGCAGCCTCGGCGATGTCCTTGAACGTGCCTGCTGGATGTTCGACAAGCGCGATAGCCAGAGCTTTCAGGAGTTTTTCATCAGCAGCGGGTAAATCCATTGGGTGGTCTTTCACTCGTCAAAATGGCATGGCGGGCATTGTGCAGAAAAAGCCCATTTCCTCAAAGAACATTAACAATTGCTCACAAAAGATTCATATGAGTCAATATTGACTCACCTTAGTACAAAACAGATCATTCGCAACTTTAGCGACTAATGGGCGTTGCCCGGGTGAAAGCATGAGTACGTTGCGCGAATGGCGTGTTATTCCGGTTGTGACGCTGCTGGCCGCATTGGGCCTGGCAGGTTGTGATCAAAAAGCCCAACAGGGCTGGGGAGCGTCAGGCGCACCACGGGAGGTCGAGTCTGTTGCCGTCAAGACCGAGGCTTTCACCCTGATCAACGAACTGCCCGGCCGCATCGAGCCGGTTAGAGTCGCCCAGGTGCGCGCCCGGGTCGCGGGTATCGTGCTCAGTCGCAACTTCGTGGAAGGAGCCGATGTAAAGGCTGGCGACATCTTGTTCCAGATCGACCCTGCTCCGTTCAAGGCCGCCCTTTCCAAGGCCCAGGGTGATCTGGCCCGCACCGAGGCCACGCTGTTCGAGACCCAGGCCACCGTCAAACGCTATGAACCCCTGGTGAAAATCGAAGCAGTCAGCCAGCAGGACTACGACACCGCCAGGGCCGCACTGCAAAACGCCATTGCCGCAAAACGCTCGGCCCAGGCCGATGTCGAGACAGCAAGGCTGGACTTGGGTTATGCCACGGTCAAGGCGCCGATCTCCGGGCGTATCGGCCGAGCCACCGTCACCGAAGGTGCGCTGGTCGGCCAGGGCGAAACCACGCTGATGGCGACCATCCAGCAACTGGACCCGGTGTATGCCGACTTCACCCAGCCGGTGGCCGATGCATTGCGCATGCGTACCGCCATCCAGAACGGCAGCCTGCCCAAGGGCGGTGAAGATGCCCTTTCCCTGAGCGTCGAAGGTACCGATTACCAGAGCCGTGGCACGCTGCTGTTCACCGACATCGAGGTAGACCGCACCACCAGTCAGGTTTCCCTGCGCGCCCGCTTCGCCAACCCCGAAGGCATATTGTTGCCAGGCATGTATGTGCGGGTTCGCACGCCACAGAGCACAAGCGATAACGCGATCCTGATTCCTCAGCGTGCCATCAAGCGTTCCAGCGACGGCGCAGCCCAGGTGCTGGTCATCGGCAAGGATGGAACGGTGGAAGCCAGACCGGTGAAAACCGGAGCGATGCAGGACTCGCGCTGGCAGATCACCGAAGGGTTGAGCGCAGGCGAGCAGATCATCGTCGGCAACATGACCGGCCTCAATCCTGGTGACAAGGTAGTCCCCAAATCGCAACCCGCTCAACAGCAGGCCAAGGCTCTGTAAGGCCGACTTCAGCGCGATCAAGGATAACCTTCTATGTCACTGTTCTTTATCAAGCGCCCCAACTTCGCGTGGGTCGTTGCCTTGTTCATCCTGCTGGCAGGCCTGATGGCGCTGCCGTCATTGCCGGTGGCGCAATACCCGGTCGTGGCTCCGCCGCAGATCACCGTGACTGCCACCTACCCGGGCGCCTCCGCCAAGGTGCTGGTGGACTCGGTCACCAGCGTCATCGAGGACGAACTCAACGGCGCCAAGGGGATGCTGTATTACGAGTCGACCAGCAACTCAACCGGTTCTGCCGAAATCAATGTGACCTTCAATCCGGGCACCAACCCGGACATGGCACAGGTCGAAGTACAGAACCGCATCAAGAAAGCCGAAGCACGCCTGCCGCAACCTGTCCTGAGCCAGGGCCTGCAAGTGGAACAGGCCAGCTCTGGTTTCCTGATGATTTTCACCCTGAGTTACAAGGGTGATTCAACCAACAAGGACACCGTTGCCCTGGCTGACTATGCAGCGCGTAACGTCAACAATGAAATCAGCCGCGTGGCCGGTGTCGGCAAGTTGCAGTTCTTTGCCGCCGAAGCCGCCATGCGCGTATGGATCGACCCGCAGAAGCTGGTGGGTTTCGGGCTGTCCATCGATGACGTGAACACCGCAATTCAGGGCCAGAACGTTCAGGTGCCTGCCGGCAGCTTCGGCAGTACCCCCGGCTCGTCCCTGCAAGAGCTGACCGCGACGCTGGCGGTCAAGGGCACTCTGGATAATCCCGAGGAGTTCGGGCGCATCGTGTTGCGCGCCAATCAGGATGGCTCCACCGTGCATCTGTCCGATGTCGCACGCCTTGCCGTGGGCAGCCAGGATTACAACTTCGAGTCGCGCCTGAACGGCAAGCGTGCCGTAGCGGCTGCCATTCAGCTATCGCCGGGCGCCAACGCCATCGAGACGGTCAAGGCGGTCAAACAGCGCCTGACCGAGCTGTCGGTGAATTTCCCGGACGATGTCGAGTTTTCCGTTCCCTATGACACCTCGCTGTTCGTGGGTGTGGCCATCGACAAGGTGATCTACACCCTGATCGAAGCCATGGTGCTGGTGTTCCTGGTGATGTTCCTGTTCCTGCAGAACATCCGCTACACCCTGATCCCGACCATTGTGGTGCCAGTCTGTCTGGCCGGTACGCTGGCGATCATGTACCTGCTGGGCTTCTCGGTGAACATGATGACCATGTTCGGCATGGTACTGGCCATCGGTATTCTGGTGGACGACGCCATTGTGGTGGTGGAGAACGTCGAGCGGATCATGGCCGAAGAAGGCCTGTCCCCGGCGGCCGCGACGGTCAAGGCGATGGGTCAGGTGTCAGGCGCGATTCTGGGCATCACCCTGGTGCTGGCTGCGGTGTTCCTGCCGCTGGCCTTCATGGGCGGTTCGGTGGGCGTGATCTACCAGCAGTTCTCGCTGTCGCTGGCGGTGTCGATCCTGTTCTCGGGCTTCCTGGCCCTGACGTTCACACCCGCACTGTGTGCCACTCTGCTCAAGCCGATCCCGGCCGGGCATCACGAGAAGCGCGGTTTCTTCGGTGGCTTCAACCGTCTGTTCAACAAGCTGACCCACCGCTACGAGCGCCTGAGTTCAAGCATGCTCAAACGTGCGGGCCGTTACATGCTGCTGTATGTGGGCATCGTCGGTCTGCTGGGCTTTTTCTATCTGCGTCTGCCGGAATCCTTCGTGCCAGTTGAAGACCAGGGCTACCTGATCGTCGACGTGCAACTACCGCCCGGCGCGACCCGTGCGCGCACCGATGAAACTGCGCAACTCTTGGAAAAATACCTGATGTCCCGGGAGAGCAACGACGCGGTGACGATGCTGCTGGGCTTCAGCTTCTCCGGCATGGGCGAAAACGCCGGCCTGGCTTTCCCGACCCTGAAGGACTGGTCCGAACGCGGCAAGGGGCAGTCGGCCGCCGACGAAGCAGCAGCGTTCAACCAGCATTTCGCCGGCCTGAGCGACGGTACGGTCATGGCCGTTACACCACCGCCAATCGAAGGCCTTGGCACGTCGGGCGGTTTTGCCCTGCGCCTGCAAGACCGTGCAGGTCTGGGCCGCGAAGCCCTATTGGCAGCACGTAATGAATTGCTGGGCAAGGCCAATGGCAACCCGAAAATCCTCTACGCCATGATGGAAGGCCTGGCCGAAGCACCACAACTGCGTCTGAATATCGACCGGGAAAAAGCCCGCGCCCTGGGGGTGAGTTTCGAGTCGATCAACAATGCCCTGTCCACGGCATTTGGCTCCTCGGTCATCAGTGACTTTGCCAACGCCGGCAGACAGCAACGAGTCGTGGTTCAGGCCGATCAGGACTCGCGGATGACACCGGAAAGCGTTCTGAAACTCCATGTTCCCAACAGCAGCGGCACACTGGTTCCACTGGCTGCGTTCGTCACCACTCACTGGGAGGAAGGCCCGGTGCAGATCGCCCGCTACAATGGCTATCCGGCGTTCAAGATCTCGGGTGATGCCCCGCCGGGTGTCAGCACTGGCGAGGCGATGGCCGAGATCGAGCGGATTGTCTCCGAGTTGCCACCGGGCATTGGCTATGAGTGGACCGGCCTCTCCTATCAGGAGAAAGTAGCCAGCGGCCAGGCAACGGTGTTGTTCGCCCTGGCGTTGGTGGTGGTGTTCCTGTTGCTGGTTGCGCTTTATGAAAGCTGGGCGATCCCGCTGGTGGTGATGCTGATCGTACCGGTCGGCGCCTTGGGTGCAGTGCTGGCTGTAACGGCGGTCGACATGCCTAACGATGTGTACTTCAAGGTTGGTCTGATCACCATCATCGGTCTGGCAGCGAAGAACGCGATTCTGATCGTCGAGTTCGCCAAGGAACTGTGGGAACAGGGACATTCCCTACGCGATTCGGCTCTCCAGGCAGCACGCCTGCGCTTCCGCCCGATCGTCATGACCTCGCTGGCCTTTATCCTGGGTGTCGTCCCGCTGACCATCGCTACCGGTGCCGGAGCTGCCAGCCAGCGTGCCATCGGTACAGGCGTGATTGGCGGCATGCTCAGTGCGACCCTGCTGGGCGTGATTCTGGTGCCGATCTTCTTTGTCTGGGTGCTGTCGGTATTACGCCGCAAGCCCAATGCAATCGAGTAGGAGAGAATCGGGCGGCGCTCCGCTCATTCGCGAATGAATTCGCTACGGATTATTTCTTGCCGTGATCTGTGACCAGGCCGGGCTGACGTCGAGGAGGAACTTCGACGCCATGCTCACCTGGTTCTTGCCCTGTGACTTGGCCGAATACAGCGCCCGGTCGGCCAGTTCGATCAACCCTTCCTGATTTACCGGCTCATTGCGCTGCGCAAGCGTTGCAACCCCCAGGCTGATGGTCACGATGTTGAAGGGGCTCGATATATGCTCGATGCATTGAGTGCGGATGCGCTCCAGAATCGCCTCGGCGACCGCGCTGGCACCCGCCTCGTCAGTATCGGGAATGACCACCGCAAACTCCTCACCGCCATAGCGGGCCGCCATGTCTCCAGGGCGTCTTATGCATTGCTCGATGATCCGGCTGATGATCTTCAGGCACTCGTCACCCGCCAGATGGCCGTAATGGTCGTTATAGAGTTTGAAGTAATCCACATCGATAAGGATCAGCGACAAGGCACGCCGCTCGCGCTTGGCCCGCTTGAATTCGATATCCAGAAACTGATCGAAGCGCCTGCGGTTGGCCAACCCCGTCAGTTTGTCCTGAGAGGCAAGAAGTTCCAGGCTCTGGTTCAGCTCGATCAGCGCGGCCTGGGAAACCAGCAGTTCGCTTTCGGCCCGTATGCGGCGATGGATGTGGCCAATCAGGCGAATCCCCAATCCAACCAGCAACCCCAATAGCACCAGCACCACCACAATCGACTGCCGGGCCTGGCTCCACCAGATTTCCATGGCCTCGTTGCGCCCTACCGCCACCGTGGTCACCAACGGGTAATATTCGCTCCTCTTGAATGCATAGAGACGATCCACACCATCCACATTGGAAATGAACTCGGCCGTACCGGACAGGCTCTTCCGGGTCATGGCAAAAATCGGTGCCGAGGACAGATCGCGATTGATATCAGCCTCTCGAAAGGGATACCTGACCAACAGCCGTCCCTGCGCCGAACTCAAGCTGATGACCCCGGTGTGCCCGACATCGATATTGGAGTAGAACTTGAGCAAATGATCGATGCTGATGGTGATCAGCATGACGCCGGCAAAACCTGAGTCAGGATTGTCGATTCGCCGGCTGATCGAAACCAGCCAGGCCCCCGTGACACGACTTTGAAAAGCCGGGCCGATGAATACACCTCGGTCGCGGTTATTCTTGTGGTACATGAAGAACTCGCGATCTTCGCCTCCCATCCTGGGGATATGCCGGTTGCTCAGGAAGACCCCGTTGCCCTCTGCGTCATACAGCACCACGCTGTTCAACGCTTTCAGCGTTGCCATTTCCTGGGCAACCACCGACCTCAGGCGGTCGATCTGCTTTTCGCCGACACCCTCTTTCTCGACCCTTTCGATAAGGCCGACCAGCATCAGCTCACTCTGCCTGAACATGCCCTCGGTGTAGTTGCTCAGGGCACTGGTGAGGTTGACGGTATTGGTTTCGATACTCACCAGCGTATTCTGGCGAACCGTCACTATCTGCCATACCGTCAGTAACACGACGCACAGGCACACAACAAAAATCAGCAATGAGGCAAGACGAAGATCACTCTTCAAAGGCAGCCTCCAAGGCAGGTTGAAAACATGTTCGACGTACACGGATTCATCATTGAACCTGCGCACTCATGATGTGTACCAACCCTGTACCATTCTTTTGCCATCATTTCCAAGATTTGCTCGCATCCCTAGTCCATATTCCTTATTGAAACAGTAGACGTGTTCCGGCCTTGAACGGAAAAAGCTTTGGGCCTCATACGAAAAAAATTGGCGGCCAGATCATGAGCTTAGCTCTGAAAAAGCTCGCACAAGCCTGACACAGAAGCTTTCGCTGGGTATTCTGGCCGGCTTGGCCCAATGGATATGAAACCGTCATGAAGAAAACCCTGAGCACCTTGCTTGCCGCTTCGGCAATCCTGCTTGCAGCCCACTCTGTACAGGCTCACCAGATCTGGTTCGAGCAGGCCCCGGACCGCAGCATGACGTTCTACTACGGCGAATATGACAGCAACATGCTGGAAGTCACACCCGGCGGCATGGATCGCTTCAAGGCCCTGGAAGCTCAGTGGACAAGCGCCTCAGGTACGGTCCCGCTGAAGATGAAACTCGAACGCGACCATTTCTCGGTCGCTCAGAAGCCAGGCAAGAATGATTCATTGCTGGCCGTCGACAAGCAGTACCCGATCTTTCAGGTCAAGGACGAAGGCAAGACCGTCAGCGCCTACTGGACACCAGCCACCCGCTGGGTCAGCGACTTTCGTGTACGCGAGCCCGAACTGGACCTGGATATCGTGCCGACAGGCGTCGTAAAGGGCGATGAAGTGGAGTTTCAGGTCTTTCACCTGCAAGACCCGTTGGGCAATGTTCCCGTGACCCTGTCTTCGGGCTCCGGCTGGGTGCGGCTGGCCAATACAGATGGCGAAGGCAAGGTCAGCTTCAAGCTGCCCTGGAAAGGCACCTATGTGCTGGGTATCGAATACCGCGACCGCTCGGAGGGTGGAGAACGTATCGGCCTTGATGGCAACAAGGAGAAATACGACATCCTGGCCTATAGCTCGTCGCTCTCCTTCCACAAGAATACAGGCCTGGCACCTCTGCCCCGCGCAGACTCAAGCCTGCCAGCGTCTGAAATCGCTCGCCTGAACAAAAAGTGATTGATGGAGCCTTGTCATGAAAGCTGTTTTCCAGACCCTGCTGGCCGCGACCTGCGCCCTGCTCATGAGCCAGGCCAGTGCCCATGGTGTCCCCCAGCCACAGCACGGTGGCCTGATCGAGGATGCCGGGCTGGTCGCCATTGAAATGGTTGCTGAGGGCGATACGGTCGATCTGTACCTGACTGATCACGATGAGCCCGTCAGTGCCGCGAATGTCACGGGCGTGCTCACCATCACCACCCGCCATGCCCGGACAAAGACCGATATTGTTGCGCTCAGCGGCAATCAACTGCAAAGCCGGGGCGTGAGTTTCAAATCGGGATCACGGGTCAGCGCCCTGTTGACCCTGGCGGATGGCAAGACCAAGGTCAGTGCGCGGTTCAAGATTCCGTGATGGGGTTGAATATGGCATTCAAGACTGGCCTCGGTTTTTACCCTGCTTGCAGGATATTTCTGATGGACCTGCCCCTATCTCGACCGTAAAAAAGTACTCCCCGACCCACCTGTTCCTTACCTCGAAGAATCCCTGCTGCACATCTGCGAACTGCTGCGCTGCGCAGCCGCCACCGCCTACGAATTCTGGCAATCGCTACAAACCACATTCTTTGGTAACTGTCTCTACCACAAGCGTTTCGGGCACCTGGCCAGTATGCATGTCCAGGATTTTTAACGAGCAACCCTGCTCAGGCGTTGATTGGCTCATCTGATAGGTCGCTCCAGCTTTGGGAACAAAGCTGCTGACGTTCAAACAGGTTTTGCCAATCAGTGAACCCGGGGTGGGCTGGTGGATTTTTGTGCCCGAGCTCACGGCGATCAAGTAAATACGTCGATCAGGCTTGATAAAGAATCGATTTTTTTCGGGCTCCGATTCCGAAACGGCACCCAGCACACCGGTTTCGTCTGTGTCGGTACAACGGTTGTCATAATACGCATCGTACGCCTGGAAGCCTCCAGAAATGAGGGCGTTGGTGCTCCACTTGGCAATCAGGGTTGCATGCGCAGCGTTTGGTGCTGGCTGCTGGTAGTGACCAACGCAGCCCGCCAACAATGCCAAGCATAAGAATAGAAAGGGTTTGATCAATTTCACACCGGTGGTAAACGAGGAAAGGAAGCAAGTTGGTTATCGACTGCTTTGTGGTAAGCAATAGTGCTGAGTTAAGGATTCTCCGATCAAGTCCGCAGGATGCCATTCCAAAAGCCAAAAGCATCGGCCATACCTCAACAGCCCAAAGCCCCACTATTCTCACTCGTCACTATCTGCAAAGGCACATGAACACAATGCCGCTTTGGATCAAAGACTGGTGCCTCCTGCAACTCGACCAGCAACCGGATCAGGGAAGTGCCGATTAGCAGTGGCTGCGAATCGATGACCAGGCTGACCACGCCCTGCTCAAGGGCCTGACATGACAGGGGCGTCGACTCCAGCAGGATGCTGCAGATCGACGGCCGCTCGGGCAGTTGAGCCAACGCCTTGATGATGCCATCTCCCCCGCCTCCGACTACGCACAGGCCACGCAGATCGTCATGGCGGGCCAGCAGGTCAAGCGTGGCCTCCTCGGTGATGTCGTCGTTATCCATGTTCACCAACGCTTCCAGCATGCGCAACTGCGGTGCATGTTCTGTCAGGTAGCTGCGCAGGCCATCGACACGGGCCTGATGTCCCAGAAAGCGATGCCCGCCCATCAATACACCGACACAACCTTCGCGGGCCCCCCCGAAGTGCGCGACCAGCCAGCCCATGGTACGCCCGACCTGGTGATTGTCCTGCCCGACATAAGGCCCTTGCCGGGTGTCGTGAAAGTCCGACAGCAAGGCCACGACAGGCACGCCGGCAGCGCGTATCTGCGTGATGGTCTGGTTGATCAGCGGATGGGCAAAGCTGACCACGCCAAGACCGTCGTACTTCACCGCCAGTTGTTCGATCTGCCCGGCAATGACAGCCGGTGTGCGGTCGGTGATGTACTCGAAGTGGCACGTGAGATTCGCATCGGGCCAGGCCCGCGCCGCCTCATTGATGGCGGCGGCAAGATTGGCGTAGAACGCCTGGGCCGTCCCCAGCAACAGGATGCCGAAACGGTAGTGAGGACGACGTTCACGAATTCGCTGGCCAATCAGCCGGGCAGCGAAATAACCGACCGACTCGGCCGCTTGCAGCACCTGCTCGGCCGTTTGCGGGCTGACCGGTGCCCTGTCGTTGAGCACCCGGTCCACGGTGGCGACACTCAACCCGGCACGCTCGGCCACTGTGGCAATCGTAGGACGTTTCTTGTTATTCATGTTTGATCCCTTGATAGAAAACTATCATTCCGCTCCGGGGCTGGATGATAGCTTGATAGAGAATGAATTCAAGGGATTGAGTGACTTACTGCAACTGCCTACTCTTTTCTCCAGCGATGCAATCAAACAAACATCGCGGCAAGTTCCAACAATAAACATGCTTGCGGAGAATAATAAAATGCCTGAACACGATTCAGCCTTTGAACAGGATATTCAATACAAGCGCCGGGATTATCGACTGACCGGTCCAGAGGCAGCACGTGCCGCGCAAAAAGGTCTGGTCTCGGCCACCTGGTATCAATGCCCTGTCCCTCGCAAGCGCATGAAAGAGTTGATGCAACGCAGCGATGGTCCGGCCCTGCGTGATACCGCGCTGTGGTTTCTGACGCTGGGGCTGTCCGGCTGGGGTGGCTACTGGTTCTGGGGAAGCTCGGCCTGCGTGCCGTTTTTCATTGTCTATGGCGTGCTGTATGGCACAGCCTCCAATGCCCGCTGGCATGAAACCGGCCACGGCACGGCCTTCAAGACCCGCTGGATGAACGATGTCGTCTATCACATTGCCAGTTTCATGTGCATCTTCGAGCCCCATGTCTGGCGCTGGAGCCATGCCCGTCATCACACCGACACCATCATCGTCGGACGGGACCCGGAGATCGTCGAACCACGTCCGCCCAGTCTGTTGAAGATGTTTCTGAACCTGCTCAGCCTGCCCCGCGCCCTGGAAACCTTTCGCGGTGTCCTGCGCCATGCCCAGGGCCATGCGAGTGATGAAGAACGGGATTTCATCCCTGAATCCGAGCTGCCCAAGGTCTTTCGTGCGGCGCGGATCTGGCTGGTGATCTATGCCCTGACCATCATGGCAGCACTCTATCTGCACAGTTGGCTGCCGTTGATGTTTATCGGTCTACCGTCACTTTATGGCGGCTGGCTTTCCTATCTTTTCGGTATTACGCAACATGTAGGGCTGGCCGAAGATACATTGGACCACCGCACTAACTGCCGAACCATTTATATGAACCCTGTGCTTCGGTTCCTCTACATGAACATGAACTATCACCTGGAACATCACATGTTTCCCATGGTGCCTTATCACGCCCTGGCCCAACTTCATGCCGAAATAGTCGACGATTGTCCGCCGCCCTATCGCAGCCTGTTCGAGGCTTTCAGGGAGATCCTTCCAACGGTCTGGAAACAGCGCAAGGACCCGACCTACTTCGTTCGCCGCCCGTTGCAACCACGCCGGGAAAGCAGTGAACAGGCACTTGCCGAGTCCTGAACGGCCCCTCGCTGGATCCCACGAAAAACAACAAGAGAGATTGCCATGACCGACCAATGGATCGACGTATGCGCTGTGGACGACATAGACGAAGAAGATGTCATTCGTTTCGACCATGCCCAGCGCACCTATGCGGTTTACCGCTCTGCCGACAGTGAGTTCTTCGCCACCGACGGCCTGTGCTCCCATGAGGCCATTCACCTCGCCGACGGGCTGGTGATGGCGCATGTAATCGAGTGCCCCAAACACAATGGACGCTTCGATTACCGCTCTGGCCAGGCCTTGGGGGCTCCGGTCTGCGTCAATCTCAAGACCTATCAGGTCCGGGTCGAAGCGGGACGTGTCCTGCTCGGCCTCACCTCATGAAAGGGGGAATCGCCATGCCTGCTCATGACGCTCCACTGGTGATCATCGGCGCCGGGCATGCCGGTGGCCGTGCGGCCCTGACTCTGCGGGCCGAGGGTTACAGCGGTCGTCTGGTGCTGATCGGTGATGAAAGGCACCTGCCCTACGAGCGTCCGCCACTGTCCAAGGAGTTGCTCAAGGGTACGATGGACCTTGCTGCATGCAGCCTCTGCGATGAGGCCCGGCTGGCCGAACTGAACATCGAGCATCTGTCGGGCAACCCGGTGACAGCACTGGACCCGTCCCGTCATCGCCTGCAACTGGCCGACGGAAACTGGCTGGATTATGCCCGCCTGTTGATTGCCACCGGTGGCCGGGCACGGCAGTTGCCCATTACTGTGCAGCAGCCCGCCAACCTGCTTTACCTTCGGACCCATGACGAAGCCATTGCCTTGCGAACGTCGCTCAAGCCGGGAACTCGTCTGGTGGTGATCGGTGGCGGCTTCATCGGCCTGGAGGTCGCGGCCACTGCCCGAGCCCTGGATTGCCAGGTGACCTTGCTGGAGGCCGGGCCGCGTCTGGCGGGTCGAGTCCTGCCAGGGCCTGTTTCCGCCGCCCTGCTGGCACTGCATGTACGCAACGGCGTGAACGTACGTCTGAATGCAGCCATTGAAACCTTGCAGGGCGCGCCCCGTGTAGAGGCCGTGCAACTGGTCAACGGCGAGCAGTTTGCCTGTGACCTGGTGGTCGCAGGTATTGGCATGCAACCCAATATCGAGCTGGCCAGAGCAGCAGGTCTTGAGGTCGGGCAAGGCATTCGTGTCGATGAACAATTGCGTACCAGCGCCCCGGATATCTTTGCCGCCGGGGATGTCTGCGAGTTCCGCCTGCACCCCGAGGGTGACTTTCAACGTCAGGAAACCTGGCGCAATGCCGAAGCCCAAGGGCGACATGCAGCCTTGAATATGCTGGGTGCCGGGCAGCCATTCAACGATGTACCCGGCTTCTGGAGCGATCAGTACGATTGGGGGCTGCAAACCGTGGGGCAGGTTTCAAATAGCGAGCCTGATGGCACACGTGTCACCCCGGCGGACGGCTTCGTGCTGTTTTACCTCGACCCGCAGCAACGCCTGATCGGCGCCTGCGGCTGGGGACCGGGTAACAGCGTCGCCAAGGACATCAAGCTTTGCGAACGGCTGATCGGCAGTCAGATCAGCCTGGATGCGGGGCAACTGGCCAATCCCGATATGCCACTCAAGCAACTGCTGAGGAGCTGACATGCGTGAATTCCTGATCTTTCAGTCACTCTGGGCAATGCTCGATCATCAGGGGCAATGCGACCTCTCTCTTGAGGCGCAACTGGAGAAAATCGCGGCGGCAGGGTTTGACGGCATCACCGATCACTTCTGGGTCCCCGGGCATGTGAAGCGGCTAGCCTCTGCTGCCAACGCTCAGGGCTTGCAGATCGAAGGCCAGTTGTTTCCGCGTACCGTGGACGATCTGGCCAGAGCCATCGATGTGATTTCACCTTACGGCTGCCACCACCTCACCCTGCAAGCGGATGCGCAACCACGGACATTGCACCAGGCCATCGACCTGATAGAGGGCTGGCAGCGACTGGCCGAGCAGGCAGCGTTTCCGATCCTGCTGGAAACCCATCGCTATCGCATCACCAGCGACTTGTTGTTCACCCTGGATATCCTCGCCGAGATGCCGGACCTCAAGCTCCTGGCCGATCTGTCCCATTACGTCGTGGGTCGGGAACTGCCCGTGCCTGCGGCCTCGCAAGACGAAGAGCATTTGCAGACCATTCTGCGCCATAGCTGGGGTTTTCATGGCCGGGTCGCCAACAGTGAACAGGTGCAAATACCCATCACCTTTGCCCAGCATCGGCCCTGGCTGGACTACTTTCTCAAGCTCTGGCGCTACGGCATCGAGGACTGGCTGAACCGCCCGCTCGGCGAAACCGGCAGCCTGTCATTTACCTGCGAACTCGGCCCGCCGCCCTATGCAATCACCGGCCCGGACGGACGTGATATCACCGACCGTTGGGCCGAGGCGCTGTTGCTCAAACAACTGATCGGCGAGGTCTGGAAAGAATGTCAGGCTAGCCGGCGCCAGTACTCTTCTCGCGTTTCATCTGCACCACCAGTGTGAAGCGGTCATCCGGGTGAATGGTTTCGGACACCACCATCAAGGCCCCTGAATCGTCTCGATACTGGCGAATGATCTTCAGGCCGGGCGAGCCCGTCTCGGCATTGAGGCTCCTGGCGATTTCCGGGGTCAGGAGCACCGCTCGCACCTGCTGGTCCACCACGTCGATATGGCGACCGAAATGCTGCTCGATCAGTGCCGCGATCAGTTCGTCGGGGTGCTGCTCGGCCAGTTCGATCACGGCCGAGTAGCCATCCTGCGCGTAGACATCCGTCCAGCACAAAGGCGCATTGATGTTCTGCTGGTCGACCCGAATGCTCGACACGCAAAAGTAGTGTTCCCCCGGCTCAAGCCCCAGACGCCGGGCTTCGGCGATATCCGCAACGAAATGACGAACGTTCTGGATGCTGCGCACCTGCGTCTCGGCCAGATGAACCAGATCCGACACCGATGCCAATGAATGCGAGTAGCCGCCTCTCGGCGAGCTGGCTTCGACCCGCGTCCCCACCCGCTTGCGTCGTGATACCAGGCCCTGATTCTGCAACTGGGTGATGGCCGCACGCACGGTATGGCGGCTCACGTCATAAAGCTCACATAACTCGAACTCGGTGGGTAGCAGGCTCCCCACCGGGTAGCGGCCGCTGGCAATGCCCTCCAGCAGGTCCTTTGCAACAACCGCATAGCGCGTCTGGTTCATACCTTTCATCAGTCCCGGTCTTTCTGCGAGTTGACAGTGTATCAGCGAGCGGGCAAGAATTATGTACGGACATTTATAATATGTCCGACCAATAACAACATATCAGGTATCTCTTCATGTCCAGCACCGTCTTCGACTCCGCCCTCTTTCGCGATATGTTCGGCACCGCCGAGATGCGCGCCGTGTTTTCCGACAAAGCCCTGATCGAACGCTATATCGAGGTCGAAGTTGCCCTCGCTCGTGCAGAAGCCCGTTGTGGCGTGATCCCCGCCAAGGCGGCCGAGCAGATCGCCGAACTGGCCACTTACTCGTCGCTGGATCTGGCGCTCATGCAGCACGAAACCGAAATCGTCGGTTACCCGATCCTGCCTCTGGTCGAACAACTGTCCAAAACCTGCGGCGAAGCCGGACGCTATGTGCATTGGGGCGCGACCACCCAGGACATCATGGACACCGCTGTGGTGTTGCAGGTACGCGCAGCCCTGGCCATCGTCGAACGTGATATCCAGAGCGTGCGCAACCTGCTGGCCGGTCTGGCCCAGCGTTATCGCGATACCCCGATGGCTGGCCGGACTCACTTGCAACATGCCCTGCCGATCACCTTCGGCTACAAATGCGCCGTCTGGCTGAGCATGTTCGACCGCCATGCCGAGCGTCTGGTGGAACTGCGCCCGCGGGTGGAAATCGGTCAGTTCGCAGGGGCCGCAGGCACCCTGGCCTCGCTGGGCGACAAGGGCCTGGAAGTGCAGGAAGCCTTGATGGCCGAGCTGGGCCTTGGCGTCCCTCAGGCGACCTGGCATGTCGCTCGTGACGGGCTGGCCGAAACCTTGAACTTTCTTGGGCTGGTCACCGGCTCTCTGGGCAAGATCGCGCTGGACATCATGATGATGATGACCAGCGAACTGGGCGAAGTGTACGAACCCTTCGTCAAGGGACGTGGTGCCAGCAGCACCATGCCGCAGAAACGCAACCCGATTTCCTGCGAGCTGATGTATGCCGCCGCCAAGGGTGTACGCCAGCAGGCAGGCCTGATGCTCGACGCCATGATTCAGGATTTCGAGCGCTCCACCGGCCCATGGCAGGCCGAATGGATCGCCATTCCCGAAGCCTTCGCCTTGAGCGCCGCGTCCCTGGGCCAGGCGACCTTCATGCTCGCCGGGCTTGAAGTACGCCCCGAGCGCATGCGCAAGAACCTGGACATGACCCAAGGCCTGATCGTGGCCGAAGCGGTGATGATGGGACTGGCTCCGGCATTGGGTCGCCAGGTCGCCCATGACGTGGTGTATACCGCCTGCCGCATGGCCAACGATCAGGGCATCAGCCTGCTCGACGCCCTTCTCGCCCAAGGCGAAGCCACCGCACAACTGGACATCGAGGAGCTCAAGCGTCTGACCGATCCGGCCAACTATCTGGGCCTGGCCCCGCAGATGGTCGATATCGCCCTGGCCCGAGAGGGCTCTGTCAAACGCTGATCCTCCGAAGGCCCGGTCAAGGCCGGGTCATTGCCTTTGCTTGCCAATAAAAACAATGAGATTGCAATCATGTCCACGACCACCAAGAAACCGTTCTACAAGGACCTGACCTTTCAGGTCATCGCTGCGATGGTGCTGGGTATCGCCTTCGGCTTCATGGCTCCGGAGCTGGCGGCCAAGTTCAAGATCCTCGGCGATATCTTCCTCAAGCTGATCAAGACCGCTGTTGCGCCACTGGTGTTTTTCACCGTGGTTCATGGCATCGCCTCGGCCGGCGATATCAAGCGGGTCGGCAAGGTGGGCCTGCGCGCCCTGATCTATTTCGAGATCGTGTCCACCATTGCTCTGGCTCTGGGTCTGTTGTGGGGCAACCTGCTGCAGATCGGCTCAGGCATGCATGACGCACACCCGAGCAGCAACACCTCGGCAGCGGCCAGTGCGGCAATCGCCAAGGGCCACGCTCCAACCTCGACGCTGGACTTCATCTACGGGATTTTCCCGGACAACTTCGTCGGAGCCTTCTCCGGCGGTCAACTGCTGCAAGTGCTGGTGATCTCGGTGTTCTTCGGTTTTGCGCTGCTGGCACTCAAGCCGGAACGCCGGGAAGTCATCGAGGATGGCCTGAATCGCATCTCCGAGTGCTTCTTCGAGTTCATCAACCTGATCATGAAGTTCGCGCCTCTGGGTGCATTCGGCTCGGTGGCGTACGCCGTCGGCAGCAACGGCACGGCAGTGCTGATGTCGCTGGCCAATCTGGTGCTGATGTTCTACGTCTGCGTGGCCTTCTTCATCTTTGTAGTGCTGGGCGTGGTGTGCCGTATTTCCGGGTTCAGCCTGTGGCGCTTCCTGAAGTACATCAAGGATGAAATCTTCATCGTTCTGGGAACGGCCTCCTCGGAAAGCGCCCTGCCACGCCTGCTGCAAAAGCTGGAGAAGTTCGGCTGTTCCAAGCAGAGCGTGGGCCTGGTACTGCCTACCGGCTATGCCTTCAACCTGGACGGCACGTCCATCTACATGTCGCTGTGTGTGCTGTTCATCGCCAATGCCTACGGCGTGCCGCTGAGCTGGGAGCAACAACTGGGCATCATCGCCCTGATGCTGGTGACCTCCAAAGGCGCCGCCGCCGTGTCGGGAGGCAGCTTTGTGGTATTCGCCGCGACAGTGACCGCCATCGGCGTACTGCCAGCCGAAGGCCTGGCGCTGCTGTTCGGGGTCTACCGCTTCATGTCCATGGCCATCGCCACCTGCAACACCATTGGCAATAGCGTCGCAACAGTGGTGGTTTCCAAATGGTCGGGCGAGTTTACAGAAGCGACAGCCCAGGCTGAATACAGCCGTGTGCTGGGGCGTAGTCCGCAGGCTGCGTTGTAAATTCAGCAGTAAGGCATCAAGGCCCCGGAGCAATCCGGGGCTTTTCCTGTTCTGCGTGCGAAGCACGTTTCACCGCCTGTATAAGTTGCTCATTCGACAAGGGGTGATCAAGCAGCGCATAGGCATTGAGGAATGCACCCAACGCCCGCACTGTAGACTCGCCGAGATACTGGCTGGTGGGGTTCTTGAGGATGCCCAGCAGCCCCGGCAGCAGGGTTTCAGCCTGATGCAATGAGTGAAAGTGTTGAGCGGTGACCATCGAATCACTGCGCCTGAGCATGCCAGCCTCCATCTGCCGCTCCAGATAGTCGGCAAGCGCTTGCAGTCCTTTGGCAGGCCCCGTCGCATAGAACATTACGCCTATATCACTTCTCCCGGACACCGCAATCATCGTGCGCATGATCTGCAATGTCTGCTCATCGGTCATCAGCCTGCTCAAGCTGTAGCCGACCCTTGCCAATGCCACAGGAAGTGGCTCATCGGTAGTTGCAAGGGAGTCAAACAGCGAACCTAGCAAACCCTCGGCAACGTTATGCGCAACAGCGACGAAGAGGTCTTCCTTGTTCGCGAAATAACCGTATAGCGTGCGTTTTGATCCGCCGACCCGAGCGGCGATCTGAGACATCGACGCCCCCTCGAAACCAGACTCCAGAAAAACCTGAGAAGCAGCCTCAAGAATGGCTTGGCGCTTGGCTTCTGTCCTGACGCGCATAAAAAACTCCTTATAGGCGGACGCCAATAGTACACCAAACTGGGCAGTTTAAGTTGACGCCTAAAAAAGCCGTTATTAGTATACCGAACCGTACCGTTTATATTTTAATCGCCCCCTCGCCCGCCGGAGAACTACCTTGAGCCCTGCTGCCAGTCGTACCAGCCTGCCTTTTGCTCTTGTATTTGTGCTTGCAACGCCGCTGCTGTTGACGGCATGCGGCAATCCACCCGGTGGGCCACCGCCTGCTGAAGGAACGCCGGTGATGGGTGTCACGACGGTCAGGGCTCAGCCCGTCAACCTGACAACCGAGCTTCCGGGCCGCACGACTCCCTACCTGATCGCCGAAGTTCGCCCTCAGGTAGGCGGCATCGTTCTGGAGCGTACCTTCCGCGAAGGCGCTGATGTAAAGGCGGGTGAAACGCTCTACCGGATTGACCCGGCGACGTTCAAGGCAAGTTACGACAATTACGTGGCGACCCTCGGCAAGGCGCAAGCCACTCAGCGCTCCTCGCGCCTCAAGACCGAACGCTACAAGGAGTTAGTGACAATAAAGGCCGTCAGTCAGCAAGAATACGATGATGCTGACGCTGAACTGGGACAAGCCAATGCCGATGTGAATGCGGCGAAGGCGAACGTCGAAAGCGCTCGTATCACCCTTGCCTACACCCGAGTCACCGCTCCTATTACCGGGCGCATCGGCAAGTCGACCGTCACACCCGGGGCATTGGTAACGGCTAGCCAGACCACGGCTCTGACCACCATTCAGCAACTTGACCCTATCTATGTAGACGTCACTCAGCCCAGCGCATCGCTGCTGCGTCTCAAGCGCTCAATGGCTCGTGGTGAGCTGGAAAAATCCGGTGAGTCCGCCGCCAGAATCCGGTTACAGCTGGAGGACGGCAGTGACTACCCGCTTGAAGGCCGCCTGGAATTCTCGGACGTCACCGTGGACCAGAAGACCGGCTCCATCACTCTGCGGGCCGTCTTCCCTAATCCACAGGCAGAGTTGCTGCCAGGGATGTACGTACGCGCGATTCTGCAGGAAGGCACGCAACAGAACGGAATTCTGATCCCGCAGCAGGCTGTATCACGTAACAGCGCAGGCAAACCCATTGCTTATGTCGTCGGCAAAGACAACAAACTCGAACTCCGGACACTGGATACCGACCGCACCGTTGGCGACCAATGGCTGGTGCGCTCAGGCTTGCAGCCTGGTGAGCAACTGGTGGTAGAGGGCATCCCGCGCGCCCAACCGGGTGCCGAAGTCAAGACAACGCCCTGGCAGCCCAAGGCTGTTACTGCGAACGTTTTCTCATCAGCGCCAGCCAGCGCCTCGAACTAAGCCGGACGGCCCCCTATGTCGCGTTTCTTTATCGACCGACCCATTTTTGCATGGGTACTTGCCATTATCGTGATGCTAGCGGGCATCATGTCGATTCTCACATTGCCTATCGCGCAGTACCCCAGCATCGCACCGCCAGCAATCGCCATCACCGCTACCTACCCCGGAGCCTCGGCGAAAACCCTGGAAGACAGTGTCACCCAGGTCATCGAGCAAAAGATGAAGGGGCTGGACAGGCTTAGCTACATGGCCTCGACCAGTGAGTCCTCGGGCACCGCCACCATTACCCTGACATTCGAGAACGGCACTGACCCGGACACTGCACAGGTACAAGTGCAGAATAAGCTATCGCTGGCCACTCCATTGCTGCCGCAGGAAGTCCAGCAGCAAGGTGTCACCGTTGCCAAGTCAGCGACCAACTTCCTCAATGTGCTCGCCTTCACCTCAGAAGACGGCAGCATGAGCGATACGGACCTCGCCGACTACGTGGCCGCTAACGTGCAGGAAACGATCAGCCGTCTGGATGGAGTCGGAGACACCACACTGTTCGGGTCTCAATACGCCATGCGCATCTGGCTCGACCCGAACAAGCTGATCAACTTCGGGCTTACGCCCATTGATGTCACGACCGCGATCAAGGCTCAGAACGCCCAGGTATCGGCCGGTCAGCTAGGCGGCTTGCCACTGGCACCCAACCAGCAACTCAATGCAACGATTACCGCTCAGACTCGACTCAAGACAGCTGAGGAATTCAGAAACATCCTGCTGCGCACCCAGACCGATGGCTCCCAGGTACGCCTCAAGGATGTCGCACGAATAGAATTGGGGGCCGAGTCCTACACCACTTCCAGCCGCTACAACGGCAAACCGGCGACCGGCCTGGCCATCAAACTGGCCCCCGGTGCCAACGCACTGGATACAGTGAAGGCAATCGATGCCAGCCTCGCCGAGCAGGAAAAGTTCTTCCCGCCAGGCATGAAAGTCCAAAAGCCGTATGACACGACGCCCTTCGTGCGGATCTCGATCAAGCAGGTCGTTAATACCCTGGTCGAAGCTGTGGCGCTGGTCTTTCTGGTGATGTTTCTGTTCCTGCAGAATCTGCGCGCCACATTGATCCCGACCATCGCGGTGCCTGTAGTGTTGCTCGGCACCTTTGGTGTATTGGCGGTTTTCGGGTTCACCATCAACACGCTGACCATGTTCGCCATGGTTCTGGCCATTGGCTTGTTGGTAGACGATGCTATCGTCGTGGTGGAGAACGTCGAACGGGTGATGGAGGAAGAAGGCCTGTCTCCCAAAGAGGCCACACGCAAATCCATGACACAGATCAGCGGCGCACTGATCGGCATCGCGCTGGTTCTGGCCGCTGTATTCGTACCTATGGCCTTTTTTGGCGGCTCAACCGGCGTGATCTATCGCCAGTTCTCCATCACCATCGTCTCGGCGATGACGCTTTCGGTGCTGGTGGCCTTCGTGCTCACCCCGGCACTCTGCGCGACAATGCTCAAACCCTCCCATGGCCTGACCAATAAAGGATTCTTTGGCGGGTTCAATCGCATGTTCGACCGTGGCAACAAACGCTACCAGGGCATCGTCATGCACATGCTGGGCAAGGGACGGCGCTACATGGTTGTCTACGCGATGTTACTGGCCGCGGTCGTATTCGGATTCAGCAAACTTCCAGGCGGGTTCCTGCCTGACGAGGATCAGGGCACCTTGTTTGCCCTCGTCCAGTTGCCGCCGGGCGCAACACAGACCCGCACCAACGAAGTCTTGCGTGAAGTCGAGCACCATTTCCTGGTGGACCAGAAGGACTCGGTTGAAGGCATGTTTGCCGTCATGGGCTTCAGCTTCGCTGGCAGCGGGCAGAACGTCGGCTTTGCCTTCATCAAGTTACGCCCCTGGGACCAGAGAACTGGCAAGGATCAGAGCGTGACCGCTGTGGCAGCCAAGGCTGGGGCCTTCTTTGCAGGCATTCGCGACGCCAGAGTGTTTGCCTTCGCGCCGCCTGCCGTCTCGGAACTCGGCAACGCAACGGGCTTTGATCTGATGCTGCAAGACAAGGCCAATCTCGGGCACGAGGCGCTCATGCAGGCACGCAACCAGTTGATGGCCGACTTGCACAAGGACAATCGACTGGTCGCCATACGCCCCAACGGCCAGGAAGACTCGCCGGAGTTCAAACTGGAGATCGACACGCACAAGGCTGAAAGCCTGGGCGTTTCGATTGACGACATCAATACCGTCTTTTCCAACGCCTGGGGCAGCAGCTATGTGAATGACTTCATAGACAAGGGCCGGATAAAGAAAGTGATGCTGCAGGGCGAAGCCACCTACCGCATGCTGCCGGAAGATATCCGTCGTTGGTATGTGCGCAACAGTGCCGGCACCATGGTGTCGTTCGATGCCTTCTCCAAAGGTGAGTGGATGCTGGCCTCCCCACGCCTTGAGCGATACAACGCCGTGCCGTCGGTCGAAATCCTCGGCATGGGCATGCCCGGCAGAGCCTCTAGCGGCGAGGCACTTGAGATCGTTGAGGCAGCAATCGCCAGGTTGCCAGCCGGGATAGGTTTCCAGTGGACAGGCCTTTCCCGTCAGGAAAAAGCGTCCAGCGGCCAGACGACACTCCTGTATAGCCTGTCGATCCTGATCGTGTTCCTCTGTCTGGCAGCGCTTTATGAAAGCTGGTCGATCCCTGTTTCGGTGATTCTGGTGATCCCTCTGGGTGTATTCGGTGCATTGCTGGGTGCGATGCTGACCTGGAAACTCAATGACGTTTATTTCCAGGTCGCCCTGCTCACCACCATCGGCCTGGCCTCAAAGAACGCCATCCTGATCGTCGAGTTTGCCAAAGAACAGCACGAAGCTGGAAAGACACTGGTCGCGGCGGCACTCGAAGCAGCCCGTATGCGCCTGCGCCCGGTCTTGATGACCTCCATCGCGTTCATTCTCGGTTGCGTTCCTCTGGTACTGAGCAACGGTGCCGGATCAGGCGCTCAAAATGCCCTGGGCACCGCCGTCATCGGCGGCATGCTGTCCGGCACGATCCTGGCGATCATATTTGTTCCGCTGTTTTACGTGATGGTGTCGCGCATTTTCCATGGCAAGGACAGCAAGGAAGCTGTTTGAAAAAGTTCCATGGACTCACGGGTATGACCTGCCATACGACGAACGGCAGGTCATATCAGCCACCAAAACGACGAAAGGCATGTTCCCCCGCTACCCAGAACAATAATCCGAGAGTAAATTTTGGATCCAATGAGCAACACAGTTCATCCGCAGGAGCACCGATGAGAATTCATGCTTGTTTGTTGGCTCTACTGATCCCAGTCTTCTCGGCCAATGCCACCGAGAAAACCATTTCCGTTCCCGGTGACCCGATCGGCACTTACGCTGTGGTGAAAAAAAGCGGCACAGCCGGACAGCGTGTCATCGTCACCAAACGTGAAGGCTTCCTGGGCGTGATCTACTCAAAGCGCGTCTATGACTGCCAGAACCGCACGGTGAATCTGGTGGGCACCGGCGCAACGCTTGAGATCATGGAACAATCGCACCCTGTCAGCAGCATGGGGCCAATCATTCGTGATTCCACTGCCGAATATCTTCATGCGGAAGCTTGCAGTTGATCGGCTGACACCAGGCCATCAATGACACCTTCGATTCAGCCCATCGCCCCATAGAGCCCGACCCGATCGGGCTCTTTGTTTTCTGATACCCGCCCGATCCTTCCCCCCGCAAACATGCCGACACACCTCTCGCACTCTCGCTCTTTTAGGCAATGATTCGAGCGTAATGGGTAATTCGGGAAATGTGCCGCGCCCTATAGTTCCTCGCAGGAACCCTGTCACGGTTCATCACCTTTGTGGGCTGCATGCTCATACCCGTTTGAGAAACTGACCTATGAAATATATATCCATTGGGGGGCTCGAAGTTTCCCGTATAGGGCTCGGCGCAATGTCGATGTCGGCCTTTTATGATATCGGGACAGCCAACGACGATGACTCCGTCAGAACCATTCACAGGGCGCTTGAGTTAGGGGTCACTCACCTGGACACCGCCGAAATCTATGGCCCCTATATCAATGAAGAACTGGTGGGTCGGGCCATCAAAGGACGTCGCGACAAGGTCGTGCTGGCCAGCAAGTTCGGGATTGTCTCCCACTCGAACGGTGGGCCTGGAGTGCTCGACAGCAGCCCGCTGAATATCCGCACCGCCGTCGAAGGTTCGCTGAAACGCCTGGGTACCGATTACATCGATTTGTACTACCAGCATCGTGTCGATCCGGATACTCCAATCGAAGATACCGTTGCGACACTGGCTGACCTCGTCAAAGAGGGAAAGATCCGCCATATCGGCCTGTCCGAGGCCTCGCCCTCCACAATCCGCCGAGCCCACGCAGTACACCCGATCAGCGCCCTGCAAACGGAATACTCTTTGTGGAGCCGTGATCCCGAGGCGGTATTACTGCCATTGCTGCGAGAACTGGGCATCGGTTTTGTGCCGTATTCACCACTGGGCCACGGTTTCCTCACCGGCGCAATCCGTTCTCCCGAGCAGATTGGTGACGATGACTGGCGCAAGACCAACCCACGTTTTATCGGCGAAAACTTCCAGCGTAACCTGCGCATCGTTGAGCAGGTAAAGGCTGTGGCTGACGAGTCAGATGCGACCCCGGCTCAAGTGGCGCTGGCATGGTTGCTGGCTCAGGGTGACGACATTGCACCGATTCCAGGCACCAAACACTTGTCGCGAGTCGAGGAAAACACAGCGGCGGATCAGCTTGAGCTCAGTGCCGGGCAAATCCATCGCCTGAACAATCTCACGCCTGCTGCAGGCGAGCGCCATAGTGAAGAAGGAATGGCCGCAATAGACCTTTGAGGATCGTTTTCATGCCAACTATTCGTCGCGCTGTTCTGATGGCCATTATGGTTTTATCAACGCTGTGGCTCTTCCCTGCCACAAGTCATGCCGAGCCCAGGATGCGAATCGGGGTGATCGGTGCCGGCTCACATGGCGGGACTCTCGGCCGGCTCTGGGTACAAGCGGGTCATGAGGTCATGTTTTCGTCGCGCACCCCGTCGGAACTTGAGCCGATGGTCAAACAACTGGGGCCACTAGCGTCGACAGGTACCCCGCAGCAGGCGGCAGAGTTCGGAACCGTGGTGTTTTTTGCCGTGCCTTATAACGCGCTAGTGCAACTGGGACAGGATCTGGCCCCTGCCCTGCGCGGCAAGATAGTCCTGGATGCCACCAACCCGCCTCCCGATGAAGGCAACGCCTTGTCCCGCGAAGCCTATGCCAATGGCGTAGGCGAAACCTCAACCAGATACTTGCCCGGGACCCGACTGGTTCGTGCTTTCAGCGCTGTCGATGCGACTTCTGTAAGTGCCTCTGCGCGTGGCCAGGGAGCGAAGCTGGGCGTACCCATCGCCAGTAATGACTCACAGGCGCTGGAAGTGGCAGCCCGGTTGGCCCGTGACATTGGCTGCGAACCGGTCATCACCGGCAACCTGGCCACGGCCCGTACCTTTCAACGGGGTGGCCCTGGGTTCAGGGCCAATACCGATGCAGTTGAGTTGCGCCAGTTGCTGGGTTTGCCAGCGGGCACCTGAGCACCTGCATGTTTGAAAGACTCGTTCCCCTCCAATCACTGAGAGCAGACACACCATGAGCGCCCTCAATATCAACGGTAAAGACCACGTAGTCGATGTAGACCCCGCAACGCCTGTCCTCTGGGTCTTGCGCGACACTCTGGGGCTGAGCGGCACCAAGTTCGGCTGCGGAATGGCGCTTTGCGGTGCTTGCACAGTGCATCTGGACGGACAGGCCATACGCTCCTGCGTGACTCCGATATCGGCAGTCCTGGGCAAGAAAATCGTCACGATCGAAAGCGCAACCGATGGCCACGACCCCATAGGTGCAGCGGTTCATGCTGCCTGGGTCAAGCACGACGTAGCGCAATGCGGTTACTGCCAGAGCGGGCAGATCATGAGTGCGACCGCCTTTCTCAAGGCCCAGCCCAAGGGCAGGCAGCCGACACCTGAGGAAATCGACTCCGCCATGGTCGGCAATATCTGCCGCTGCGGTACCTATGCCCGCATACGCGCAGCCGTGGCCGACGCGGCTCAAACTCTTGCCTGACTGGAGCTTTCATCATGTTCAACGAAACCGTCCCGGATGAGCTGCCACGTGCGCTGCAACACCTGCTTGAACGTGACCAGAAGCGCGAACCGGTCATGCTGGCACGACGCAATTTCCTGAAAATGGCCGGTATCGGCGGGCTGGCCATCGGTGCCTTTCCCCACTGGGCAATGGCAGAAAGCGGCAGCACTGGCCCGGCACCTCTCAAACCTTCGCAACAGCCGTCGGCCTTTGTGCAGATTGCCTCCAACGGTGAAGTGACGGTGACCATCAACCGGCTGGAGTTTGGCCAGGGCGTACAAACCGGCCTGCCAATGATTCTGGCCGAAGAACTCGATGCTGACTGGAGCCTGGTGCGCAGTCGCAACGGCAACAGCGACGCAGCCTATCAAGACCCGTCTTTCGGCATGCACCTTACCGGCGGCTCGAATTCAATCAAGAACAGCTACCTCCAGTACCGCGAACTGGGCGCACGAGCACGCGCCATGTTGCTCACGGCAGCAGCCACGCGCTGGAAGGTAAACGTGACAAGCCTGCACACACAGTCAGGAATGGTCATCGGGCCGGGTGGCCGCAAGGCGAGCTACGGTGAGTTGGCCGAAGCCGCAATGGCATTGCCCGTACCGGAAAAAGTCACGCTCAAGGACCCCAAGGATTTCAGAATCATCGGCCGTGCAACAACACGTATCGACGCCAAGGCCAAAAGCAGTGGCCAGCAGGATTTTGGCATCGACATGCGCCTGCCTGGACAACTCACCGCCGTGGTCGCGCGCCCACCGATCTTTGGTGCCCGGCTTAGCTCGGTGGATGACAGTGCAGCTCGTGCAGTGAAAGGCGTAAAAGCCGTGCTGCGTATTCCGCTCGATCGCGGCGCAGAAGGCGTGGCGGTGGTGGCTGACGGTTACTGGCAAGCCAGACAGGGACGCGATGCACTCAAGCTGCAATGGGATACCGCAAACCTCGAAAAGGTAGACAGCGAAAAGCAGTTGGCTTCGTACCGAGAGCTGGCAGAGCGCCCCGGCCCGCGAAGCTTCGAGGCCGACATGACGCCGCTGGCAACAGCGCCGCATCAATTGCAGGCGGAGTTTGTGTTCCCGTACCTGGCCCACGCGCCCATGGAGCCGTTGAACTGTACCGTCCAGCTTTCTGAAAAGCGCGCCGAGCTTTGGGTGGGCACCCAGTTTCCCGGCACAGACAATGCGGCTGCCGCACGCGCTCTTGACCTCAAGCCTGAGCAGGTAAACGTGAATGTACAGATCGCTGGCGGTGGCTTCGGTCGGCGTGGCCTGCACAGTTGCGACATCGTTGTACTCGCGTGTGAAGTGGCCAAGGCAGCCCGGACAGCAGGTCTGAATGTACCAGTGCGTACGCTCTGGAGTCGCGAGGACGATATAAAGGGTGGCTACTACCGCCCCATGCATTTGCACCGCGCACATATCGGTTTTGACGACAAAGGCAACGTGCTGGCCTGGGACCATGTTCTGGTCGGGCAGTCCATCACCAGCGATACCATGTTCAGCGGCATGGTAAAGAACGGCATCGACAGGACCGCAACGGAAGGCATGCGTGATCCCTATCCGTTCCCCATGCGCCTGACCGTGCACCATCCGAAACTCAACGTTCCGGTTTTATGGTGGCGCAGTGTGGGCTCCACTCACACCGCCTTCGTGATGGAAACACTGATTGATGAAATCGCACGGACAACCGGCCAGGACCCTGTGGACTATCGGATGCGCCTGTTCGCCGATCAAAACCCACGCCACCGTGCCGCCCTGCAACTGGCGGTGGAAAAAAGCGGCTATGGCAAGGCTCAACTACCCGCAGGCCGTGCCTGGGGAGTGGCCGTGCATGAGTCCTTCAGTTCGATTGTCGCCTACGTAGTACAAGCCTCGGTACGTGACGGGCAACCGGTGCTGCACCATGTCACGGCCGGTGTGCACTGCAACCTCGCGGTCAACCCGCGCAGCGTGGAAGCCCAGGTACAAGGTGCAGCCGTCATGGGCCTGTCGATGTGCTTGCCAGGCGGCGCAATCACGCTGAAAGACGGAGAAGTGCAGCAAAGCAATTTTGCAGACTTCAGCGTGCCGCGCATCACTGACATGCCTGAGTTCGCTGTACATGTCGTGCCGAGCGCCGAGCCGCCGACAGGAATCGGTGAGCCTGGCCTCCCCCCTCTCGCACCGGCTTTCGCCAACGCCATTGCCCGGCTCACTGGCAAACCGCTGCGTGAGCTGCCTTTCAAACTCGCGTAAGCGAATGCTGATCAATAGAGAGAAAACCAATTGACCTACTATCTGAACCCGAAATCTGCTCACAAACCGCAAGGCGTCATGATTGCCGCACTGGTCATGTCTCTAGGGGCATTTGCCAGCCTCCTGTTGCCAGCACAGGCCCAAGCCAGCCAGGCGTTGGCCCAGCGCTATGTCTGCACCGCCTGCCACCAGCCCGCTGCAAGGGTCGTTGGCCCGTCCTGGAAGGAAATCGCGCAAAAGTATAGCGACGGCAGCACGACAGCAGAGCAAATAGCCGCCAGTATCAAATCGGGCAGCACCGGCAAGTGGGGACCAATGTCGATGCCCCCGCAAGCCCAGGTTTCCGATGCCGATCTGAAGTCGATCGCGCAGTGGCTACTGGATGGCGCACCCTAGCATCACACACGCATCCGCTTGATATCCCGCTGCGGCGGTGCACCAAACAATCGGCTGTATTCACGACTGAACTGCGACGAGCTTTCATAACCCACCAACCCGCTGGCGCGGCTCGCATCGATATTCTGGCTCAGCATCAACTGCCGGGCCGCTTGCAGCCGCAATTGCTTCTGGTACTGCAACGGGCTCATCCCCGTGACGGCCCGAAAGTGCTGGCGAAAAGTCGATGGGCTCATATGGGCATGTTCCGCCAGATCGTCCATACGCAGGGTTTCCCGAAAATTCAGCTTCAGCCAGGCAACCGTTCTGGCGATGTGATTTCTGGGTGAACCGGCAGCCACGATATGCAGCAATTGCGGGCCATGCGCGCCATTCAGAAGACGAGTGATGATCTCTTCCTTGATCAGCGGAGCAATGGACGCCAGTAAATCCGGCTCACCAAGCAGATCGACCAGACGTCTCAACGCATCGAGTACGCCAGCGTCCAGCGCCTGTACGGTGATAGGACGAAACTCGTCGTCTTTCATGCGCGGCGACAACTGCATGCGCTCGGCCACCTGCATGACCGTGGCACTGTCGAATGTCAGCATCATGCCCAAAAACGGTTTGGCAACGCTGGCCTTGGTGACATTCGAGAACACCGGCAAATCGATGCTGGTCACCATCGACTGGCCAGGGTCATAGGCGAGCACCTCATCCCCGACAATGGCCTGCTTGCCGCCTTGTAAGGTCACACCGATCCCCAGACCGTAAATACAATGCACTGGCAACGTAGCGGCCTTGCGCCGATGCAGGCTCAGGCCGGGAATCGCGGTGACCAGGTCCCCTTCACTGCGCAGCAGCTGGCTCACCACGTGGGCGAGCTGGCTGGTATCGCTGCTGGTCTGATTGTTTTCGAAAGAAGACTGCACGTTCGACTCCTTGGCACTATCAGGTCTATAACTGGCAGGTCTATAACTGGCCACGAACAACTCCATCAGTAATGCGGACAATGTATGCCGGGCCTTGCTCAAGCCATTTCGAGGCTTGCTGCACGACCTGAAAATCAGGATTTCTCATGGGCTACCTGTGTGTCGACAGACGCCCTTTCCCGGTGCCGTCTGGATAGCCAGAGGCACAACGCGCCCCACAGACCAGCGACGGGCACGATGACGATGGCCAAAGCGCCAAAACCTGCGCCCAACGCCGTCAATCCAACGGACAACCAGCCACTGGCCGCATCGCCACCCCGGTACACCAGGGTTTCGATCACATTCTTTGCCTTGTATTTTTCCTCGCGGGTGACGACGGTCCAGAGCACTTCACGGGCTGGACGCACCACGGCGAATTCGATGGCGCGACGCAAGCCCTGCGCCAACGCAACAGTCGCAGGAACGGGAGCCATGGCCATTGCAGTAAACGCCACGATGGTCGCCAGCGGCAGCGAGATCAGCGCGCCACCGACACCGACCAGCCGGATCAGCGGCCCCGTCAGCAAGAGCTGGAAAATCAGGGTCAGCGCTGACACGACCAGATCAATGATGGCAAAGAACCGGGTTCTGCTGCCCACATCCGAGTAACTGCCGGCAACAATCCGGCCCTGCTCGAAATACAGGAAAGTGGCTGCCGTGGTATGCAAGAGCATGAACAAGACCAGCCCCAGCAGATAAGGCGAGCGCGAAATCAGCGTGATGCCCGCCAGCACACTGCCGCCCATGCTTCGCTCACTCTGCAACGGGCTTATGGATTGCGCCTCGGTGCGAGACAGAAGCCCCCGATAGCAACGCACGGACAGTTCAAGCAGCAACGCCGCTGCAAAGGTCAATGCCAGCGGCCCTAGCCTGGTCGCCATTCCCGCAGCGAGTAACGGGCCGACGAAAGTCCCCAGGGTTCCTCCCGCCGCCACGAAGCCGAACAGTCGTCGACCTTGCTCGCTGGAGAATCGATCTACCAGCACACTCCAGAAAATGGAGACGATGAACAGGTTGTAGACGCTGATCCAGACAAAAAACACCTGCCCGACTCTGACTGGCGCAACCCGGTTGGCAATCAGCACACCGAATATCAGCATCGTCAACGCAACGAGCCGATAGATCAAAGGCACGAAACGTTTCGCAGGCAGGCGGGAAACCAATGCGCCAAATAACGGGACCATCAGCAGCATCACCAGGAAGGTCGCCGTAAACAGCCATTGCAGTTTGTCGGCACCGCCCTCCAGCCCCAAGGCATCACGTAGAGGGCGTACCAGGTAATAGCTGGCCAGGACGCAGAAATGAAACGCGAACCCCAGCAAAAGCGCAGCTCGCTCGGACGGCTGGACGTTTGTCCATTTGAATGCCTTGGCAGATATCAAAACCCGGTACCAAGCGCTGAAACGGGTGAATGAATAACAAGAGACATGGCGAAAGATCCTGTACGGGTCATGTGGGCACTCAAGACAACACCGGCTGCGCCTGCACTCGCGCAACCGTATTGAAAGCGCTGAACAACAGCGCGCGGGAGTGGTGTTGGCGGGCCAGTTGAAACAGGTCCGGCTCTATGGCTTGAGCTTTCTCAATCGCTTGCTGGCCCTGATTTACGGAGGACCACAGAAACTGCATGAGCACTCTGTCGCCCGCCTCACTGACATTGACGTGAGCACTGATGAATCCCGGATAAAAACAGGTAAAACGTTCAGCGCGAGCAATCAATGCCGCCGCCAGATCCTGAGCGTGAAGCGGATCGACGAACTGACTGAACAGGGAATCGTGAGTTGAAAGGCTCATGAGCGGTCTCCAAAAGGCAGTCTTTGGGGCCAGGATCACTCAGCAGAAACTCAGATCCCGTGCAGCCTGACGCAGTATCCTGCGCTGAAGGCCTGATCGATTGCCTGATCGGCGCTATTGATTGCTCGATTCAACGGAGTTTTACTCGCCTGCTCCGAAAAACAACAAAGATTACAAATCATTTCAAAGTGGCAGAGTGCCCAAAACGACGGGACAGCTCATCGCTCCAGCACATGGAAGGTATAGTCAATCAGCACCCGACCAGGCAAATATCCCGCCAGCGCATTGCCCTTCCATTCGGGCGAGACTTGCCATTAGTACGTCACTGATGGTCGGGCCTGAGATTGACCAGCATCCCTCCAGTCCCATCCTCTACCAGCCAGACAGCACCATCAGGCGCCACGGCGACATCGCGGATTCGCTTGCCTAGGTTCCAGCGGTCCTCTTGCCTGGCAATGCCGCGCTGATCAATGGAAACCCGGATGAGGCCGGTTGCCGACAACGATCCGATCAGCGCAGAGCCGTTCCACTCAGGGAACAATGGGCCGCTGTAAAAACTCATGCCTGCCGGAGATATGACCGGGGTCCAGAATAGCGCCGGGCCAGCGAACTCGGGACGTCTGTCCTGATCATGGTCCGGTATTGGCGAGCCGCCGTAGTTGTCGCCGTTCGAGACTACCGGCCAGCCGTAGTTTCTCCCTGCTTGCAGCAGGTTGAGTTCATCACCACCCTGGGGTCCCATTTCATGCTGCCAGAGCTTTCCATCAGCTGAAAAAGCCAGTCCGTAAGGGTTTCGATGCCCGCTGGTCCAGATCTGGGCCCTTACCCCGCCCCGGCTTGCCATGGGATTGTCAGCAGGTGTCGTGCCGTCGAGGTCAAGACGAATCACTTTCCCCAATGCAGAGTCCAGGTCCTGGGCCGAGTCGGGGTGGCGTCTGTCACCTGAGGTCAGAAAAAGGTGCTGGCCGTCAGGAGAGAACGCGATGACCCCGCCCGGCTGACTCCCCATGGCTTTGGGCTCCTGCCGCCAGATGACCGTCAGATCCTTCAGCGCAGCGCCCTGCTCAGTCTCATCCAGCCGGCCTCGGGCCAATGCGAGTCCGCTGCCTCCCGTTACCGGCTCAACAAAACTCAGGTAGATGCTGGAGTCCTGGTCAAACGTGGGTGAAACCGCGACGTCGAGCAACCCGTTTTGTCCGCCGTACTGAACCTGCGGAACACCTTCGACCTCCTTTTTTACGCCATCCTGGGTGGTAATAAACAGGCGACCTGCCTTTTCGGTGACCAGAAGCCGGGAATCAGGCAGGAACGCGATTGCCCTGGGCTCCCTGAATGCGGCAACCGGCGTTACCGAAAACGGGCGGGAAATACTGGGTTGCTGCTGGCCGGCATTCGGGGCACTTTTTGCAAATGATGGCGGTGCAATCAGAGCAAGAAATCCGCTGACGAGTATCAGGTGATGACGAGGGCGTTTACTTCCAAAGCTTCTCATAGAGCTCCATGACTCGCTGACGACGCGATGCAACTGGGTGAGTATTGAGGCCCGAATTTAAGATTCCGTCGCTGACGGCAAGGTGACAGTTAACTGACGGCAAACCGACAAAGTCATTTTCCGGCAAGGCACACACCCCTGTGCCTGCTGCTGATGTCATGCTGCCGGGCAGCGATTACTGACAAAAATGTCAGGTAGCGGTCAGGTTGTAGACATGCATCCCCTCTACCCTGTAATGCTGATAATTCCCCTTATTCGAAGCAGCCGACTGCCATGCAAGGCTGCGCACCAGGAGTACAGAATGCGTCTGCTGATGGTTGAGGATGAAGAAAAGACATCCTCCTATGTTCATCGCGGTCTGAGCGAGCTGGGCTATACCGTCGACATTGCCAGCAATGGCATCGACGGTCTGCATCTGGCCGTGGAGATCGATTACGACGTCATCATTCTCGACATCATGCTGCCAGGCAAAGATGGCTACGGTGTTCTGGAAGGCCTGCGCCAGAAGAAGAAAACACCGGTCATCATGCTGTCCGCGCGAGGCACTGTAGATGACCGGGTCCGGGGGCTCAGGGAAGGTGCCGATGACTATCTGGGCAAACCCTTTTCATTTGCCGAACTGGTCGCCCGCATCCAGGCGCTGATACGTCGCAGCAGCGATGCGATAGACCTGACACACATCCATATCGACGATCTGGAAGTGGACCTGCAAGCCCGCAAGGTCATGCGCGGAGGCATTCGCCTGGACCTTACCGCCAAGGAGTTCGCCCTGCTGAGCCTGCTGGCTCGGCATCAGGGTGA
Source organism: Pseudomonas sp. FG43 (assembly GCF_057809175.1). Lineage (NCBI taxonomy): Bacteria > Pseudomonadati > Pseudomonadota > Gammaproteobacteria > Pseudomonadales > Pseudomonadaceae > Pseudomonas > Pseudomonas sp. FG43. The sequence continues at coordinate 421,636 of NZ_JBMDJL010000002.1, read as the reverse complement.
AATTCTCTCCAAGTTGATGATCGCCGAGCAGGTATGGGACATGAACTTCGACAGCGACGCCAATGTAGTCGAAGTAGCAATCAAGCGAGTGCGGGCCAAAATCGACGCGCCTTATCCAAACAAGTTGCTGCATACCGTGCGCGGCATGGGCTATGTACTGGAAAAGCGCGAAACCCCAGGCATCAAAAGTAGCGTCACACCATGAAACTATCGATCTCGAAACGGCTGGCGCTGCTGTTTGCTCTGGCCATGGCGCTCATCATGTCGGTCAGCGCGGTCCTGCTGCGCAACTCACTGAAAGAATCGCTTCAGGGCCAGATCAGCAATGAACTGGCTCTGCGCCATTTCATGCTGGACCCCGCTGTCGCCAAGTACGAGAGCCGCGCAGACTGGATTGGCCTGCACAAAAAACTGGACGACCTTACGCCGTCGGACAAACGTGTGCGCCACTGGGTCCTGGCCGGTGACACCTATTTCAGCTATGGCGGCCCCATGCCGGACGGCAAGGACTGGTCCAGGCACCCCGATGGTACGGCAGTGATGGATATTGCCGACAAGAACCGGATGTTCCTGATGATCAAGACCATTCCGGCCTCGGCGATTCGTCCGGAACTGCGCTTTATCATCGGCCTGGACTACATGCCCTTCTGCGTTACGCTGGGGGAGTTCACCCACACCCTGATCATGACCTCGGCCTGGGCAATGCTTCTGGCGGCGCTGGTCGGTTACTGGGTAGCACGGGTGGGTCTGGCACCGGTGCGCAGGCTCAGCCAGCAAGCCAACAATCTGCCTCCCGGCGACTCGAAAAAACGCCTGGACACCACGGCACTGCCCAATGAACTGCAAGAGCTTGCGACCTCGTTCAATGGTGCATTGAGTCGGCAGGAAGCGGCATGGCAACAACTTGAAGGCTTCAATGCGAACGTGGCCCACGAACTGCGCACGCCACTGACCAACCTGATAGGCCAGACCCAGGTCGCACTGGCCCATGATCGTGATATCAATGAGCTTCAGGATCTTCTTCAGTCCAACCTCGAAGAGCTGGAGCGCATGGGCGGTATCGTGAACGACATGCTGTTTCTTGCAGGTGCCGAGAGCGGCGAGAGAATCACCGAACTGAGTGAGGTTTCCCTTCAGGAAGAGTCCTCCAAGACAGTGGAATACCTGGAGCCGGTACTGATAGAAAAGAATCTGGTTCTCGCCATTCACGGCGACATGCGGATCCAGGTAGACAAGCGCCTTTTTCACCGCTCCCTGGCCAACCTCCTGCAAAACGCAGCACGATACGCCCCGGTCTCCAGCACGCTGACCATCAATCTCGCCCGCAAGGAAAAACATGTCGAGATCAGCGTCTCCAACGTGGGCGAGCACATAGACAATACGCATCTGCAGCGCCTGTTCGAGCGTTTCTACAGGGCCGATGCCGCCCGCGCCCGAAGTGACTCGCATCACGGCCTGGGGCTCTCCATTGTCCGCGCTGTTGCGTCCATGCATGGCGGTATCGTTTTTGCCCGAAGTGAAAACGGCCTCAATACTTTCGGCTTCTCGGTAATGATCGACCCGCCTACCTCAAGAATGGCACCTGTCTGACCCGATCCCCCCGACTTGATCAGCCTGGCGTTTGACATGTTCCTGTCAGCCGCCAGTCACTCTGACGTCAGTTCCTCCTCTCTAAAGTAACCACATGATTGCTGCTCTGATGCCTGCGTGAAAGACGCGCTATCAGTGCCAGTGAAGGGGCTAGCGTCTGGCAGAACCTCTTGCCATCAGCCGGAAGGAGAAACGCATATGAGCCACCCTGATACCCACGATAGCGTCCTGACCCCATTCAAATGGCAACCTGTGCCTGACAGTAATCAGGGCAGGAAGAATTTTCTGCTGTCCGTATTTGCCGAGCAGCGCTCGGTTGCAGAGAGGACAGCTTGCGGCAATATCGATCAGAAAGACTATCTGCTTGCCTTGATCGACAAGGCATCGAAGCCATCGACCTTCGATGCCGATCGACTTCGCCATGTCATCACTGAAGCGGCGGACAAAGGCCACTGGGGCAAGCTTTCACGAAAAGGAAGAGCACAGGGCATCGCCGCACACTACGACTCATCGACATACATGGCGGTGGTACTCGATGTAGAGGTGAGTGATGAGGGTCGCTTGATCATTCATGAAGCTGTGATTGCTGCTGACCTCGGCCCGCTTGAAAGTCCAGGACGCATGCGCTCACAGCTTGAAGGCGCTTGCCTGATGGGCGTAGCGCTTGTGACGTCATGCGATATCGGCCCGACCACAAGTCACCCATACCCGGTGGATGCCAGTCGCAATAGCTGGCCGCTCGTGTCCTTGTTACCCAGGCAAATCGCGGTACACCTGATAGATGCCGATCAAGACCTCAATGCCTGCCAGCCTGGCCAGGTGAGTTACGTACCCTTCGTGCGGGCCTTGTGTAATGCCATCGTCAACGCGATGGGCAGCCGTACTCACCACTTGCCATTCAAAAGCCGTTCGATCGAAAGAAATAGAGGAAGTTGATACCCCGTTCGCTATCCGCACGCCGCTACCGCTTTTCCCCTTAATCCCCCTGTCCCATGAATCCCTCAACGGAGCTATATCCATGAGCATTCGAGTTGCGAGAGTACCCAGGCTCCTGTTGTTCATCGCCCTTGCTTCAAGTGCAGGTATTGCAGTCTGGTACACCCCGATGCTGTCAGGCTCCAGCACACCGCCGGCAGCGGCGGCTGCTCCGGTAGCTGTCGCCGTGATGCAGGTAAAAAAGAACACGATACGGACCTGGGACGATTTTTCAGGGCGCCTGGAAGCCGTTGATCGCGTGCTCATACGTCCTCAAGTGGCTGGCCAGATCAAGGAAATCCGTTTTCAAGAAGGTCAACTGGTCAAGCAAGGGGATGTTTTGCTGACCATTGACGCCGCGGTCTATGCCGCCGCAGTTGCACAGGCAGAAGCTCAGGTCGCCTCCGCCAGAGCACGCAAGCTCTACACCTCGGGTGAGGCCGAGCGAGCACGAAAACTGTGGCCTGCCCGGGCCATTGCCCAGAACATTCTGGAGCAGCGCGAAAACGAGGCGCTGGAGGCTGATGCACAGTTGAAGGCCGCTCAGGCCAACCTGCGGCTGGCGCAGATAAACCTCGGCTACACCGAGGTACGAGCACCTATTTCGGGTCGGATCGGACGTCGCGAAGTCACTACGGGGAATCTGGTAGCCGCAGGCCCGGAAGGTCCTGTGCTGACGACTCTGGTATCGGTAGATCCGATTTACCTGAGCTTTGACGCCGACGAACAGGCGGTCGTGCGAGCGCTCGATACATTCTCCCAGCGCGATCAACTGGCCAATGTTCCCGTGCGCGTCACCGGCCAAGGCTTCCAGGCCACCGAAGGCCGCTTGCAGTTACTCGACAACCAGATCGACCCACAAAGCGGCACGGTGCGTATGCGCGCCGTGCTGGCAAATCCAGACGGGCAGCTTGTGCCTGGCCAGTTCGCCCGCTTGCAAATAGGACAGGTGCAAGCCCGTGAGGCCATTCTGGTAGAGGAACGATCAATTGGTACGGATCAGGATCGACGTTACGTACTTATCCTTGATGACCAGAACAAGGTCAGTTATCGGCAGATCTCGCTTGGAGCGCGGGTCGATACGCAACGCATCGTGACCTCGGGGCTGGCTGAAGGCGACCGCATCATTGTCGATGGTATGCAACGTGTGCGTCCCGGAGCGCTTGTAACGCCTCAACCCGTTATCGATAACAGCTCATCCCTCGCCTCCAACAAGATCTGAAGCCCAGATGAATATTTCAAGGTTTTTCATCGACCGTCCCATCTTCGCCGCCGTCCTTTCGATATTGGTGGTCGTAGCAGGCCTGGTCGCGATTCCATTGCTACCGGTGTCCGAATACCCGGAAGTTGCCCCGCCGACCGTGGTGGTCAGTGCCCGGTTTCCGGGTGCGAGCCCGGAAGTCATTGCACAGACAGTGGCCATGCCACTGGAAGAAGCCATCAACGGCGTCGAGAACATGCTCTACATGAGCAGCCAGGCGACAACCGATGGCCTGCTGACGCTGACGGTGACCTTCCAGCTGGGAACGGACCCGAATCTGGCTCAGCAACTGGTTCAGAACCGGGTCCTGCAAGCGGAAACCCGATTGCCCGAAGAGGTCCAGCGGCTCGGCGTAACCACCATAAAAAGCACGCCCGACCTGACGATGGTGGTACACCTGTATTCGCCGGGTGAACGCTACGACATGGCCTACCTGAACAACTATGCGATCCTCAATGTGCGCGACCGGCTCACCCGTATTCAGGGTGTCGGAAGCATCCAGGTGCGTGGAGCTGGCGAATATGCAATGCGCATCTGGCTGGACCCTCAGAAGCTGAGTGAACGCGGGCTGGCGCCAAGCGATGTCGTGACCGCGATCCGTCAGGAAAACCTTCAGGCAGCGGCAGGCATCATCGGTGCCAGTCCCAGCCCGAGCGATGTCGTTACACAGATGTCGATCAGTGTGCAGGGGCGTCTCAAGGATACTCAGGAGTTCGGCAATATCGTGGTGCGCACCAGCCCCACCGGTGCCGTGACTCACCTGCGCGATATCGCCCGGATCGAACTGGGCAGCGCCGAATATGCCGCCAGGGCACTGATGGATAATCAGCCCGCTGCGGCGCTGTTAGTGACACAGGCTCCCGGCTCCAACACCGTCGAAATCGGCAACGAAGTACGACGGATCATGGCCGAACTGAAACAGCAGATGCCTGAAGGTGTGGACTACCGGATTATTTTCGACCCCACGCAGTTCGTCACCGCTTCCATCGAGGCTGTAACCACCACATTGCTGGAAGCGGTCGCACTGGTGGTGCTCGTGGTGATCCTCTTTCTCCAGACATGGCGTGCCTCCATCATTCCCTTGCTGGCCGTTCCGGTGTCAGTGATCGGCACCTTTGCCGTGATGCAGGCCTTTGGCTTCTCGATCAACACCCTGACGCTGTTCGGCCTGGTGCTGGCCATTGGCATAGTGGTGGATGATGCAATCGTCGTCGTGGAAAACGTGGAGCGCAACATTGAAGCAGGCCTGACGCCCAAGGAGGCCAGTTATCAGGCCATGCGTGAAGTCTCGGGCCCGATCATTGCCATCGCACTGGTGCTGTGTGCGGTATTCGTGCCCCTGGCTTTCAGTAGTGGGCTCAGCGGCCAGTTCTATCGTCAGTTCGCCCTGACAATCGCCATATCGACGGTGATTTCGGCCTTCAATTCCCTGACATTGTCTCCGGCCATGGCCGCCCTGCTGCTCAAGTCCCATGATGCACCCAAGGACTGGCTGACACGGGTCATGGACCGATTTCTCGGTCGATTCTTCCATGGGTTCAACCGGCTGTTCAGCAGAGGTGCGCAAGGTTATGGCACTAGTGTGCGTACAGCTCTGACACACAAGGGATCGCTTCTGCTGATCTACATGCTGCTTGTGGGCGTCACCGTGCTGCTGTTTCGCACCGTGCCAGCCGGTTTTGTGCCGGCTCAGGACAGGACCTATCTGCTTGCGGTTATCCAGTTGCCCGATGGCGCAACCCTGGACCGTACAGAGAAAGTCGTGAGGCAAGCCAGCGACATTGCCTTGCGCCACCCGGATGTTCGCGCATCGCTGGCCTTTCCCGGCATGTCGGTGAACGGCTTCACGAACAGCTCCAATGCGGGCATTGCCTTTATCAACCTCAAGCCCTTCGACGAACGTGTAGGTGAAGCCCATAGCGCCAGGGCAATTTCTGCTGCGCTGGCCCGCGAGTTTTCGGCAATCAAAGAGGCCCGTATCATTCTTTTCAACCCGCCTCCCGTTCGTGGTCTCGGAACGACGGGCGGATTCAGGCTTCAGCTTGAGGACCGTGCAGCACTCGGGTATGCCGCGCTTGACGAAGCCTCCAAGCGCTTCATCGCCGCAGCTTCTCAGGCGCCCGAACTGACCGGCATGTTCTCGAGCTTTCAGGTAAACGTTCCGCAATTGCGGGCGGAGGTGGACCGCGTCAAGGCCAGGCAACTGGGGGTGCCGGTCAATGAAATCTTCAGCACATTGCAGATATACCTGGGCAGCCTCTACGTAAACGACTTCACTCAATTCGGTCGCACTTACACGGTTCGCGCCCAAGCCGATGGCGAGTTCCGCGCCCAGGCAGAGGATGTCGGAGCACTGCGGGTGCGGTCGCAAAGCGGTGAAATGATTCCTCTGGAAACCTTGCTGTCGATCCAGCCCGGCTATGGGCCGGAACGGGCAATGCGCTACAACGGTTACCCCAGCGCCGATGTCAGTGGAGCCGCCGCTGCTGGTTATTCAAGCAGCCAGGCTCGCGAGGCCGTGGAAAGAGTTGCCGCCCAGACGCTACCGCCAGGCATAGCGTTCGAGTGGACCGACCTCACCTATCAGGAAATTCTTGCGGGCAGCAGCGGCTGGTGGCTGTTCCCGCTGGCTGTCCTGCTGGTGTTCCTGGTACTGGCCGCGCTTTATGAAAGTCTGGCCTTGCCGATGGCAATTATCCTCATCGTGCCCATGGCGCTCTTGTCGGCACTCACCGGAGTGTGGCTGACAGAGGGCGACAACAATATCTTCACGCAGATCGGCCTGATGGTTCTGGTAGGGCTTTCAGCGAAAAATGCCATTCTGATCGTGGAGTTCGCTCGGGAACTGGAATTCAATGGCCGCTCACCGCTCCAGGCCGCCATCGAATCCTGCCGCCTGCGGCTGCGCCCGATCCTGATGACATCCGTGGCATTCATCATGGGGGTACTGCCGTTGCTTTACTCGACCGGTGCGGGATCAGAGGTTCGCTATGTCATGGGGGTTACGGTGTTTGCGGGGATGATTGGCGTGACGTTCTTCGGGCTTTTGCTGACGCCGGTGTTCTATGTCGCGATGCGCAAATTGGGTGGCAACCGACCTTTGCATCGGCATGCCAGCCTGTAGAGCTAATGCCAATCAGTCAAGCGGCTGACTTTGAAAATAGGGGGCTGGAATCACAATCCGAGGGAGGAGCATTGGCCGCGACAGCCAGGTTTCAGGCGCTGAAAATGAGTTGCCTGTAAGTTGGTCGTCGCGGCCAAGGCCCCTCCCACAGGTGACATGTATGCCTTTACTGATCGGCATTAGCCTGTAGAGCGCGCCTGCGCAAGGCAGGCGCGCTGTTTGGCTAGAGCCAGGCCTTTATCTGCTGGCTCACCGCGTTGGTTGAAATCCCGTAACGATCATGAAGCGTCGGCAAGGCTCCGGCATCCAGGAAGGCATCCGGCAGGGCAATCTGCCGGAAGGTCGGGGTTACGCCATTACGCAGCAGAACCCCCGCCACCGCTTCGCCCAGGCCTCCGATGATCGAGTGGTTTTCAGCCGTCACCACCAGTCGGCCCGGTTTACGGGCTTCGGCCAGGATGGTCTGCTCATCCAGCGGTTTGATGGTCGGGACATGCAATACCGCCACGTCCACGCCATCGGCCTGAAGCTGTTTGGCTGCTTCAAGGGCGCGCATGGTCATCAGGCCCGTGGAGATGATCAGCACATCGTTGCCGGTCCTGAGGGTTTTCGCCTTGCCCAGCTCGAAGGTGTAGCCGTACTCGTCCAGCACCAGAGGCACGTTGCCGCGCAGCAGGCGCATATAGACCGGGCCCTGGTGAGCGGCAATGGCGGGTACTGCCTGTTCGATTTCCAGTGCATCGCAAGGGTCGACGATCATCAGGTTCGGCATGGCGCGAAAGATCGCCAGATCATCGGTGGCCTGGTGGCTCGGGCCATAACCGGTGGTCAGGCCCGGCAAGCCACAGACGATCTTGACGTTCAGGTTCTCTTCGGCAATCGCCATGCAGATGAAGTCATAGGCCCGACGCGAGGCGAACACCGCATAGGTGGTCGCAAACGGCACAAAGCCCTCACGGGCCATGCCCGCTGCGGCGCTCATCAGCAACTGTTCGGCCATGCCCATCTGATAGAAACGCTCGGGATGAGCCTTGGCGAAGATATGCAAGTCAGTGTATTTCGACAGGTCGGCAGACAGCCCGACGATGTCCGGACGCTGATCGGCCAGCGCTGCGAGGGCATGGCCAAAGGGAGCCGGACGGGTTGCCTGCCCTTCGGAGGCAATCGAGGCGATCATGGCCGAGGTGGTCAGGCGTTTCTTCGGCGCTTCGCTGCCGGAAGCGGTGTTTTTCAAGGTGCTCATACGGTTCTCCCGGTTTCCAGCCCAGCGTCCAGATTGTCCAGTGCAATATCCCATTCGTGCTCGTCGACACGAATGAAGTGGGTCTTTTCACGGGTTTCCAGGAAGGGAACGCCCTTGCCCATGCGGGTATCGCAAATGATGACCCGCGGCTGTGACCCAGTGTGATTGCGCGCCGCATCGAAGGCCTTGACCAGCGCCTCCAGATCATTGCCATCGACCCGCTGGGTAAACCAGCCAAAGGCCTGCCAGCGGTCGACGATAGGCTCGAACGCCAGGATTTCGCTGGAATGGCCGTCGGCCTGTTGGTTGTTCACGTCGACAATGGCAATCAGGTTATCGAGCTTCCAGTGGGAGGCGGACATGACCGCTTCCCAGGTGGAGCCTTCATTCAATTCGCCGTCGGACAGCAGGTTGTAGACAAAGGAAGACGACGCCTTGCGCTTGAGCCCCAGGCAGGCTCCCACGGCGATACCCAGCCCATGGCCCAGTGAGCCACCGGTGATTTCCATGCCCGGTGTATAGGCCGCCATGCCTGACATGGGCAGGCGACTGTCATCTGCACCATAGGTTTCCAGCTCGTCGGCAGGAATGATTTCGGCCTCGATCAGCGCGGCATACAGGGCAATTGCATAGTGCCCGATGGACAGATAGAACCGGTCCCGGCCCTCCCACTCAGGGTCTTCGGGCCGCAGGTTCATGGCGTGGAAGTAGGACACTGCCAGCAGGTCGGCAGCGCCGAGTGCCTGGCCGACATAGCCCTGGCCTTGAACCTGCCCCATGCGCAAGGCATTGCGGCGGATGTTATGAGCACGTTGCGCCAGTGTCAGGGCACCGGTTTGTAAATCAGTAGCAGTCATTCGGGAAACTCCTCAACTTAGCGGTTGACCAAGGCAGCCGGGACACGCAGAACCAGAAAGGCACCAAAGACCAGCACGCAGGTAATCAAGTACATGCCAATGGCACTGGAGCCGGTAGTGGTCGTGATCCAGCCGATCAGATAGGGGGAACAGAAACCGGCAAGGTTGGCGAAACTGTTGACCGCCGCGATTCCAGCCGCCGCCGATACACCGCCCAGCAGCGTGGTGGGCAACATCCAGAACAGTGAAGACGCGGACAGAATTCCGGCAGCAGCCAGGCACAGGCTCATGATCGAAAACAGCAGGTTTCCGCCCATCACTGCCGCCAGGCTCAAGCCAGCAGCACCCGCAATCATCGGGATCACCAGATGCCAGCGCCGCTCGCGATGCTTGTCACCGCTGCGCCCCATCAACAACATTGCGAAGATGGCGCAGATGTAAGGCACGCTGCTCAACAGACCGATGTGCAACGGGTCGGACACCCCGGCATTGCGCACCAGTGTCGGCAGCCAGAAGGTGATCGCGTACTGGCCCATGACCACGCAGAAGTAGATGCCCGCCAGCAACCACAGACGCCGGTCGCGAATAAAGGCACCTGTGGATTCATGGACGACTTTCTGGCTGTTGTCTTCTTCAAGCTCGCGCAGCACCAGCGCTTTTTCATCGTCATTGAGCCAGGTGGCCTGATGCACGCCGTCCTTGAGATAGCCCAGCACCATCAAGCCGACCACAACGGTGGGAATGGCCTCGATGACGAACATCCATTGCCAGCCCGCCCAGCCGTGATAACCGGCAAAGCTGTTCATGATCCAGCCTGACAGCGGCCCGCCGATCATTCCCGACAACGGAATGGCGACAAACCACAGCACCGTCATGCGCGCACGACGATAGGACGGAAACCAGTAGGTCAGATAAAGCAACAGGCCGGGAGCCAGGCCAGCTTCGGCAACACCCAGCAAGAAGCGCAGGACATAGAACTGCCAGGCCGTTTCCACAAAGGCAAAAAGCCCCGAAATGATGCCCCAGGTAATCATGATCCGGGCAATCCAGATCCGGGCGCCGACACGGTGCAGGATGATGTTGCTGGGCACTTCACACAGGAAGTAGCCGATGAAGAACATGCCGGCACCCAGGCCATATACCGCTTCGCTGAGGGCCAGGTCGTTCATCATCTGCAATTTGGCAAAGCCGACGTTGACCCGATCCAGATAGGCGCACAGGTAGCACAGCATCAGGAACGGCATGAGTCGCCAGGCGGTCTTGCGATAAGCGTTGGAACGCACGGTGGTGACCGCGTCCGCAGACAGGGTGGTCGTTGTCATGATGGTCTGATCTCTTGTTTTTATTGACCGCCAGGCTCGTGACCCGGCGGTATCGTCGATACAGAACAGTGCGGGCAAGGCAAGCCCGCAGGTTTAGTGAATCAGCATGCCGCCATTCACATCCAGGGTAATGCCGGTCAGGTACGAAGACAGATCGCTGGCCAGGAACAACGCCGCATTGGCCACGTCCTGAGCCACGCCCAGACGCCCGAGCGGAATGCCTTCGATAATGGCGTGACGACGTTCATCCTGCATCAGGCCGCCGGTGATATCGGTGTGAATCAGGCCCGGCGCGATGGAGTTGACACGCACATTGTCCGGTCCCAGTTCCCGCGCCATGGCCTTGGCCAGCCCCAGCACACCGGCCTTGGCTGCGCTGTAGTGAGGGCCGCCAAAGATACCGCCGCCACGCTGGGCGGAAACCGAAGACATGCACACAATGCTGCCGCTGGCCTGCTTGCGCATGGCCGGGATTACGGCCTGGGACATGAGCAATGTGCCGCGCAGACTGACATCCAGCACCTTGTCGTAATCGCTGCGACCGATGTCGAGGGTCTTGAGTGGCTGGGTGATACCAGCATTGTTGACCAGCACGTCGATACGGCCGAAGTGCTCTAGAACGCGGGCGACTGCCTGAGAGACATGAGCTTCGTCCGCCACGTTGGCAGCAAGCCCCAGATGACCTTCACCCAACGAAGCGGCGGCGTCACGGGCGGCAGACTCGTCCAGGTCCAGAATGACCACGCGAGCACCCTGTTGGGCAAAAGTGGCGGCAGTGGCTCGGCCAATGCCTCGTGCAGAGGCGGCACCGGTGATGATTGCGATCTTGTCTTGAAGAATCATGGGCAGGGTTCTCCTGAATTGTTTTTATTGGATCGACCCAAGTCGAATCGATGACCCAGCTTGTGCCCCACCCCGAACCTGAGCAATAACGCGACTTTCAGCAAGTGCTGAAAAAAAATCAGCACTCGGCAAATGAATCGGTGATATTTGGACGCAAAGAAAAGCTGACCAAGGCCGGATACCCGCATGCATACCCCAGGCGACCCTTCACTCAATCTGCCACCGCTCAAGGCCATTCAAGCCTTTGAGCAGACTGCCCGCTTCGGCAATGTGGCGCGCGCCGCCGAACAGCTCAACCTGACGCCCTCGGCTGTGAGCCATCAACTGGCCAAGCTGGAATCGATGATCGGTCGCCAGTTGTTCCTGCGCACGGCCAGAGGCGTGAGCCTGACGCCTGTAGGCGAACAGTACCTGTCGGAGATTTCAGGGATACTGCACAGCTTTGCCGTGGCCACCGAACGGGCTGCCAGTGATATCAGCCTGGACTGCCTGCGGCTGCATTCGGCGCCTAGCTTCGGCTTCCTGTGGCTGATGCCGCGCCTGGAAAAGTTTCGCCAGAGCCACCCCGATATCCAGCTGAACCTGTCGTGCTCCTACGAATCCCTGCACTTCAGCCGCGACAAGATCGACGTGGATATCCGCCATGGCCTGCCCAACTGGCCGACGCTTGAAGTGCGCACGGTGCGCAACGAACAGATCGCGGTCATGGCCTCACCGGCGCTGCTGGAAAAAAGCCCCGTCCAGAGCGCAGCGGACCTGCTCGACAGCCCGCTGATCCTGTCCGAATCCACCTTGATCAACTGGCCACAATGGTTTGCCCGGCACGGCCTTTCCCGACCGGAAAAGCCCTATCCATTGAGTTTCGACCGCTCATACATGGCCCTCGAAGCGGCCAGTCAGGGTCTTGGCTTTGCACTGGAAAGTACCCTGCTGGCCCAGAAGTATCTGGCCAGTGGCGATCTGGTGGTTGTATCGCCCGAAGAGTTGAGCGCGCCGATTACCGCTCACCATCTGGTATTCCCCAAGGCACATGCCAACTTTCCAAGGGTGAAACGATTTCTGGAGTGGATGCAGGAAGAGTTGGGCGGGGATTTTTCGTATTAGGGACTTTTTCGCGAATGAATTGCTCCTACATCAACCCCGTAGGAGCGGATTTATCCGCGAAGGCGACATTCCAGACAGCAAGAGTTTATGAGGTGAAACGGGGTCCTTAAAGCACCCCCAACAACGCCCAGACCCTTCTTGCCTCGGCATCGGATGTAATCAGTTCCGAAAGCAGTTCCTTGAGGGGTTTGTTGCCCCACTCCACGCCTTTGCGGATCAGGTAAGGCACCGGGCTGTGGGGTTCGTTGCGAGCCAGGTAATCGGCAATCAACAGTAATTGCCGATAGGCCTCTTCACGATTGCGTGGCTCGCTGAATGCTCGTGCTCCGGCGTTCGACTCAAGCGGGGTATCAAGCGTCATGTCGGCTGAGGCCTCTTCGGTTTCCGGCGGCAAGGGTTGTGGTGGATGCATGGCAATGAATTCCTTGAACAGTGCCGCCAGGGATACCAGCGTCTGTTTCAGGGGCGCGTACGAGGGGCCATCCTCGGCAAAGTACTGGGTGCTCCAGTTGTCCAGCGCCTCAAGTTTCTGCAACGCCGCCTGGGTGACTTCAAAGCTGCTCAACCACCAGGCAACCGGCGTGGCACGTACCCGTTCATTGATTCGGGCCTGATCGCCAGCAGCGTTTTCGGCCGCTATTCTGGACGCCTTGCTGTCGTTGACCTGCACTCGGTTGCGTTGCAGTTGCTGCCAGTCACTCAGGACATAACCGGCAAACTCTCCTTCCCGACTCTCGAACAACTGAAATTGCGTGCGCAGCAGTTCGGTATAGCGACGCACGATCCACTCAAGGGGCGTCGCTCGCCATGACAAGTCACCATCGGCGGGTTGTGGGTGCAGCTCCTGCGGATAGCGCTCGCACAGGCCGATCAGCAGGCTCAACGCATCGATGATTCCAGGCCTGGCATCCTTGTGCAACCAGGCTTCGCCCAGCCAGGCGGCGATCATCAGGTCCTTGCTTTCCTTGAGCAGTACCGAGGTCGCAATCGCTTCCACCTGCCCCCAGTCGGCCCGTTTGATGTCCGCCTGCCAGACGCCCATCGGCAAGCTGGCATCGTCTTCGCGGCGCAACTGGCGCAAGCGGTCATAGATGGGTTCGTGGCGCAGGTTCACGCCGCAGGGCGAGTGACCAAACAGGGGCTCCAGCAGTTCGCTGACCCGTGACGAAAGCTGACTCATCGATACACTCCAGCATCAACTACAGAACGAGGGGCCGAGCCGAATGGCGAGCGAGGTGCCTGCACCGGCAAGGGTTGGATCGACAACGGAGCTTTGCCACCCTGGCTCATCAACGACAGGCGCACGAACATCAGGGTCTGGTTTTCCTCATTGGCAGGCGCATGGACTGGCACCTCAAGCGACAACGGGAATTCCGTGTAATCGACATTGGGCTGACGCTGCACCGATACATGGGCGCTCATCAGGCGCAATAGCGACCACGGCCCAAGGTATTGCCACTCGGCTTCCAGCCCGCTGACACGCAGGTCTGACTGCAAAGGGTCATTGACCGGGCGCTGAGTGCCATCCCGGGCCCAGCGCAGAATCAGGCTCAGCGGCTGACCGACATTCCAGTGCAGGACCTGCTGCGCCTGGCCCGGATAGCTGATCTCACGGTTCCCTGAAACCAGTTTCCAGTTGATGACCTGATCGGCACCGCGCTCACTGTCACGATCGGTGCGCCACTGGATTTCCATGTCCGCACCCACCAGACCGGCCTTGTCGCGCAGCAGCAGAGCACCAAGCCAGGGTCGGGCCAGCTTCAGGCGTTCAAGAAACTCGGCAGCCGCCGCCCGGTCGCGGGATTGGGCATTCTTGAGTCCGTCCTGAGCCTGAGGCAATCGCTCGTCGATCAGGGTCAGGAAGTGCTGAACCCGCGCCGGGTCGGCATCCGCCGCACTCAAGTCGTGGGCGAAGGGGAAACGCCCCGACAGGTATTGATTGAAATAGCTGGCCAGTGCGTTCCAGGCAGCCGTGCCCTGCTGTTGTTGCAAGAGCTGGCAACGGCGCAGAGCCCCTTGCTGCAAGGTCAGCCAGCGCTGGGTCAACTGCCCGGTACTGACAGGCACATTGGCCGACTGCAAGATGCCCAGGCAAGTGTTCTCGTCCATGTCGTTGAAGTCACGACTGAGCAACTGAGTGATCAAGGCTGGAGAACTCGACGGGTTCTGCGCCTTGTACTTGTTCATTTCCTCACTCAGGGAGGCAAACCGGGTCACTTCCTCGACGCTGACCAGCGGCAGGTTCTGCAACTGTGTCTTGAGCCACTCCACGGCCGGTGCATGCTGCTCGGTGATCTTGGAGATCACCACGAATTGCTGGTCCAGACCACGCTTGAGATCCTGGGCATCCGTGGCTCGCAACAATTGCAGACCAAAGTTTTTCCCGCCATCCCATTCACTGATATCGGCACGGTCCCGGAACAGCGGTTGCTCAAGCACCATTCCGGTTGCAGCCGAGATATCCGCCAGTGCGACCCGGTTCAGGTAGTTCTGCAGGCTGATGGCAAGCTGGGGGTGCTTGAGTTCGATAAAGGCCTTGTGCAGCGCCAGTGCCTGATCGGTCCGGATATCGAAAAGCTGGACTTCTTCCTGAGCCGTCAACGAAGACGCATGGGTACTCAGGCTCGACCACATGGAGTCGGCGGCAGCTTCCTCGGCGGTACTCAACATGGCCGGACGATACATGGCCGGAATATTCGGCAGCTCTTCACGGGCATACAGCTTGTAGCTGTTGTAGTGATTCAGGGCGATGCTCAGGCCGTCGTTATCGACATGCTGCGCCGGGCCGTTTTCACCACTGCCATCCTGACGCAGCGCGCTGGCCACAAAGTCGCGCCGCAGTAACGAGTTGATGGCCGCATGCAGTTGCGAAACCCGTTCCTGCAAGGTCAGTTGCCCGCTGCCACTCTGGGTCAGCAGGCTATTGCTCGCGGCCCCCTGAGCGATCCATTGTCCCTTGAAGCTGTGTTGCAATTGAGCCGCCTGGCTTTCAAGATCCTGAGCAACCTGTGGCCCCAGCAGCTTGCTTTTCCTGACGCTGTCCATCATGGCCAGATAACCCGGCACCAGTTCCTGCCCCTTGCCACGGCTCCAGGTCGCATTGATCAGGTCGATGACCGCCTGCAAATCATCGATCAGGTCCTTGATGCGCTCCAGCTCTTCAAGGTTGTTATCGGTGCTCGACTCCAGACGTTCCAGATGCAGCTTGAGATAACCGGCGGCGGTGATGAAGTTGTCCGCCCGATAGTATTGAACCAGCCACTTTTCCATCAGTTTGGTGAAATTGCCAGTCACTTCCTTGCGGTGAGCCAGGAGGTCCAGCGGTTGCAGGACTGAAGTGCCCTTTTCCACCATCAGCCGGTTGTAGAACGACTCACGATGCAAGGTGCCCGCATTGAGGTTCAGGCTCAAGGCGTTATTGCTCAGAGGCACCAGCTCATCAAGAGGCGTTTTCTGGTTGCTCAGCGACAGGCTGTACAGATTGCTCATCTGCTCCAGACGAGTCGCCCGCTCCACCAGATCCCTGGCCTTGACGTAACTCTGCCACAACGCAGGGTCATCGCCTTCCTGAACGGAGCGCCGGTCACTGTCGGTGATCGCCAGCAATTCGTTGGTCTGGGCCAGCAGCAAGTCATGCAAAGGCTGGCGCATATGACTCATGGACATATGCCGCAAGACCCCGTCCAGACGGGTATCCAGCGAGGAGAACCAGGAGCTTGGATAAACCGGAGAAGCGAAATGCCAGCGCGGCGCGTTCTGCAGCACATTCCAGAAGGCCTGCACATTGCTGCGGGTCAGTTCCTGCCGGTGCGCGTCATCGTTGACCTGCACGTAACTGCGCTGGGCCTCCTGCAACAAGCGGGACAGTTCATCGGCCTCATCAATCGAATAGCGCCAGACCCAAAGCATGGAAATGCCCCAGATCACGCCAAAGACCAGCGCCCCAATGGCCGTGACCCGCTGCCAGCGTCGACGCAGATGCAAAAGGCGCGGCACCGGTTGCGCCAGCCCGCGCTCGGCATTGATGCGATGCTGCCAGAGCGACGAAGCGAAGACGCTCTGCATGGCCGGTGCATCGCTTGCCGACAGCGTTTCATGGCCCGGAGCCGACGCCTGATCGGCAGTGAAGTACAGCCCCCGAAAACGCACCGCCTCGCCCTGGGCATTGCCCTGAAAGACCGGCTCCAGCAGCATTTGCAGAGAGCGGCGCAAATCCTTCAGACGCTCGGGGAGGAAACTCAGCTCACCACTCAAGTGACCTGACAACGCGCCGATCTGGACCACCGCTTCAGACAGTGCCTGAATCACGGAGTCCAGCGCGGTATCGCTCCACTGGGATTGCCAGACCATTTCCGGGTCATAAGGCGAACTCCAGCCCAGAATCTGCTGGCGGGTGTCCTGCGGCAAGGCCATGACCAGATCCTGAAAGCCGGGAATCTCGTCCATGCCGTTGATCACGACATACACCGGCACACTGAGCCCAAGGCGTTGCAATAGATCGATAAAGCGCCGACGCGCCGCCAGCCCAAGCGAGGCCGCACGCTCGCCATCCAGAAGGTCGGCTGCGCTGATGTTCCAGATCACACCGTCCAGCGGGCGCTGGCCACGGATGCGCAGCAACAGGCCAAGCAGGCTCGCCCAGCCGTTACCCTGAAGTTTCATGCCTTCTTCGGGCATGAACAGAGACTGCGGCACAACCAGCACCGCGCCTTCGGGATCGGACCACCAACGGCCGAACCATGCCGGCTTGTCCGTGGGCGAAAGGTTCCAGGCCGAGCACAACTGCGAGCCCTGGGCCTCATCGCCGACCATCAACAGCCACGAGGTCTGATAGTGATCGCGTACGCCCTGGTCCTTCTCCATCTGGCGCACGGCAAAATGGAAACTGCGGATCGCTGCACCGCCACGGGTACGCAACCACCAGATGCACAACAGCACAATCAGCAGGACGACCAGGATGCCGATCACCCAGCCCAGCATTTCCAGCGTCATGACAGGCTCTCCACAACGGCGAAGGGAGTCGCCAGATGCAGGACCGGCTCCAGACGCTGGCCGATGTCATGCCAGAACAGTTGACCGATACCGATAAACAGCAGCGTGAACGCCAGAATCACCAGCCCCAGGCGCAAGCCGTCAGGCAGGGATTTACGCAACGGCAACTGACGTGGCGCAACACTGGAAGGTTCGGCCAGCAACTGGCTGACATTGGCATAGTCCGGCTCGCGCTGGCGAGTGAAGGTAAACAGCGCATGACGCCATTTTTCGTGCAGAGCCTGACCGCGCTCCCCACGCAAGTGCCCGTGAAAACCGAGGATCAGGCACAACAGATAAACGTTGCCCAGGTCCCGATTGGTGGAAACCTGCTCATCGAGCAAGCGCTTGATTTCCAGCGGCAGCCGCTGACCGGCCTGGCGGCTTGAATACAGGCGCGATTCCAGCGGCTTTTCCTGCCAGGCGCTCTGCCCCGACCAGTCGGCGAACAACAGGGTTTCATCCACCAGCGCGACAAAGGCATAGACCATGGCCTTCATTTGCTGAGTCGCGGAATCCCCTACATTGGAAAATGCATTGCGCCACAGTCGGCGTGTGATCCGGGTCGACAGCTCGGCCACGGTCTCGACCAGCTTCGGGGTATCTTCGCTACTCTTGTCCAACTCGTTCCAGGCGGTCAGCCATTGCTGCCACGCCTCACGAAAAGCGCTACTCAACGGTGCATCC
Source organism: Pseudomonas sp. FG43 (assembly GCF_057809175.1). NCBI lineage: Bacteria > Pseudomonadati > Pseudomonadota > Gammaproteobacteria > Pseudomonadales > Pseudomonadaceae > Pseudomonas > Pseudomonas sp. FG43. The sequence continues at coordinate 403,599 of NZ_JBMDJL010000002.1, read as the reverse complement.
TGCATGGCGCGCACCCGCGAAACGGCATTCCCTTCAGGCATACGACTTCCCTACCGTACTCAGGCGGATTCGTTGGTGGTTTTGTCGATGAACAGAACGACTTGCCAGGGGCTGACTGCGCCTCCTGCAGTAGATGAAACAATGTGCAACGGCTGTGTCGGGTCGAACCATTCACCACTGGCCTGGATGACAAACAGCCGTGTGTCGTCGCCCGTGCTGTAGGCAACCTGCTCCTGACGGCTCATCGCCTGATGGGGCAAGCCGCTCATGCGCTGGCGGGCCAGCACCGGTATATGCGGGCCGGAAGCAATGATCGACCTGCCCAGCCAGTCGATTGCTGCCTGCTCGGACGCACCGGCCGGCATACGCAAGCCGACCACCAATCGCTGGCGAGGCTTTTGCTCGGGCAGTGCAATGGAAAAGACATGCTCGGCCTGCTCGAAAGGCACGCTGCGAAAGCCGACCCGCAACTGGTCCAGAGTGCGCTCCAGCCAGGTCAGTACCTGGTCGTAGCCGCGATACAGGTCGAGAAAGTCCAGCGGCGCATAAGCAGGCACACCAGAAATCGGGTCCAGTACCGACCAACTGCCGGTCATGCCGAGCAGCAATCCATGCAGACCTTGAGCCGTAGCGACCCGACTGCTCAAGGCACCTTCCACCTCGGGCAATCTGGCCCAGAGCGCAGCGGATTGCAGACGGATTTCCTCGGCATCGTCCTGATTACCCGCCTGCTGGGCCTGACGCAAACGTCCGGCCAGAAACATGCATTTCTCACGGGTGCGGGCACACAGGGCCGCGACTCTGCGGCCTAGCAAGGATTCGGGCAGGATCAGCGGTGTCGGCGCGACATAGGGCAACTGCACGAAACCACCACCCTCTTTGCGCAGATGCAGCAGAGGCACGCAGATGGAGTCAGCCTTGTTGGCCTCGGTGACCAGCCGAGGGTTAGGTCGCCATACGGTTATGGTTTCCGGGTTCTCGCCACTGGCCAGATCCGGCAGCGAGTCGCCGAGCACCGATTGCAGGCGACCCTTGAGCGGCAACAACTGACCGGCGCGCCACAAAGGGCTGACCGCCAGGTAGACCATCACAGTCGCAGTCGGAGATGCGGCGGCAGCCTCGTTGATATCCAGCTCGACCATCGGCCCCGATCCGGCACGAATGCTCAGCGGCATGCCGTCAGGCAAGGTAGCGTCCAGGGCCAGAATACGGACCTGCCCGGCAAACAGGGCCGAAGGGTCCAGATCAAGGTTTGTAACCCCCCAGTACCAAGGGTTGGATGCCTGGGCCAGATGGGCGGCCAACACTTCGGCCCGCAAGCCTTGCAACTGAAAATGCTGGGGCAGCAATTGCATGCCTTCGTGCCAGCAGACTGCATCAGGTAGCACGCTCATAAGGTTTCCTTGACATCCTGTGTGTGGCGCATGGTCAGTGCGACGCGATACTCAATGGGCATTTTCGTCGAACAGCGTCATTTCCCGACTATCGAATTTCAGCCATATCCTGCGCTGGCCATCGAGCCGCAGGCGATGCGCGCCGGGCGTATTGTAATGGGCAAAAACCAGTAACCCTACGGCGGGCTTGCCGTCCAGCGGGAAGATGCCGGATTCGATCAGTTGTCCCGGCACCAGCTCCATGCCCCAGACAGCCATGTTCTGGCGGTGGTCACGGCGGAACTGATCACGCTCGCTGAACCACTGGCTGGCGGTCAGGCCTGACAGTTGCTTGAGAAGGTCCGGGTCATTGACGGCGATGAAATCGACAGCGACAGGCGAGTCATCATTGGCACGCAGGGCTACGTCCAGAATCAGTGAATCGACGCCTATTTTTGGATCCAAGAATGAACAACCCGTGAGCATGAAAACAGCCAGCAATACGGCAATCCATTGTCGGTATATGAACTGTTTTACGGTCATGATTGTCCAAGAAAAATTTTGTATTGCTTTTAGCCGTTCCTGTTATAGCATCAAGGTCAATTCGCCACCATGACGAATTTTTAGAGGATCGCAGAATTAGACCCGTGCGGCTCTGTTCTGCGGTCAAGCAAGGGAATGCGAGCATTGGGAAACCGTTGCATTGCGCCCGCCTTATGCATCGGAGTTCAGCCACCATGGCCGAGAGTACTCAGCACAAGCTAGACAGGGTCCGCCCGCCTCGTGTTCAGATCACTTACGACGTAGAAATCGGTAATGCCATCGAAAAAAAGGAACTGCCTCTCGTAGTCGGCATCCTGGCCGATCTGTCAGGCAAACCTGATGCTCCCCCGCCAAAACTGATCGATCGACGTTTCGTTGAAATCGATCGCGACAACTTCAATGAAGTCCTCGCCTCCATTGCTCCACGCACCGCTATCCAGGTCGACAACACCCTCAGCGGTGACGGCAGCAAGCTCAACGTCGAACTGCGCTTCGGCCATATCGACGATTTCGACCCGATCAATCTGGTCAAGCAAGTCACGCCTCTGCGTCGCCTGCTCGAAGCCCGTCAGCGTCTTCGCGACCTGCTGACCAAGCTCGACGGCAACGACGATCTGGACAAGCTGCTGCAAGATGTCGTCGCCAATACCGAAGGCCTGCAACAGATCAAATCGGCCCGTCCGGAAAGCGAAACGGTAGCTGATGCACCGGCAGCAGCTGAAGAGCCGCCAGCCGAACCGCAAGCCTGATCGTCATCGCCCACCTATTCGCGGAGGATTAACCATGGCCACGTCAACCAGCGCTGAGAGTCAAGGCAGCGAAGGCTCCACCCAAACATTGTCCCTGCTGGACAAGATCATCGCCGAAGGTCGCATGGCGCATGACGACAGCCAGCAAGGCTACGCTCGCGACATGCTCGCCGAGTTCGCCACCCAGGTCCTGGATGAAGGCATGGCGGTCGATAAAGACACCGTCGCCATGATCAACGACCGCATCAGCCAGATCGACTCGCTGATCAGCGACCAGCTCAACCAGATCCTCCATCACGAGGACCTGCAGAAGCTTGAAGCTTCATGGCGCGGCCTGCATTCGCTGGTGCAGAACACCGAAACCAGCACCCGCCTGAAACTGCGCCTGCTCAACGTCTCGCAGAAAGAACTGCAGACCGATCTGGAGAAGGCAGTCGAATTCGACCAGAGCTCGCTGTTCAAGAAAATCTACGAAGAAGAATACGGCACCTTCGGCGGTCATCCGTTCAGCGTGCTGGTCGGCGACTACACCTTTGGCCGTCACCCACAGGACATCGGCCTGCTGGAGAAGCTGTCCAACGTCGCGGCAGCGGCTCACGCGCCATTCATTGCCGCAGCCAGCCCGCGCCTGTTCGACATGAGCAGCTTCACCGAACTGGCAGTGCCTCGTGACCTGGCCAAAGTGTTCGAGAGCCAGGAACTGATCAAGTGGCGCTCCTTCCGCGAAAGCGAAGACTCGCGTTATGTCTCCCTGGTGCTGCCGAACTTCCTGCTGCGCCTGCCTTACGGCCCGGACACCAGCCCGGTTGAAGGCATGAACTTCGTCGAAGACGTCACCGGCACCGACCACAGCAAATACCTGTGGGGCAATGCGGCCTGGGCACTGTCCCAACGTATCACCGAGGCCTACGCCAAATACGGCTGGTGCGCAGCGATTCGCGGTGCAGAAGGCGGTGGCGCGGTCGAAGGTTTGCCAGCGCATACTTTCCGCACCTCCTCGGGCGATATCTCGCTCAAGTGCCCGACCGAGGTGGCGATCACCGACCGTCGCGAGAAAGAACTCAACGACCTGGGCTTCATCTCGCTCTGCCACAAGAAGAACAGCGATGTTGCCGTGTTCTTTGGCGGGCAGACGACCAACAAGCCCAAGCTCTACAACACCAACGAAGCCAACGCCAACGCGCGGATTTCCGCCATGTTGCCGTACGTGCTCGCCGCTTCGCGCTTCGCTCACTACCTGAAAGTGATCATGCGCGACAAGGTCGGCAGCTTCATGACCCGCGACAACGTCCAGACCTACCTCAACAACTGGATCGCGGATTACGTACTGATCAACGACAACGCGCCGCAGGAAATCAAGGCCCAGTACCCGCTGCGTGAAGCGCGCGTGGACATCACCGAGGTCGCCGGCAAGCCAGGTGCCTACCGCGCCACGGTGTTCCTGCGTCCGCACTTCCAGCTGGAAGAACTGACCGCCTCGATCCGTCTGGTTGCCAGTCTGCCGCCGCCGGTAGCAGCCTGACCCTGAGCCCTGCGGGCCTGGCTCGCAGGGCTTCTCCCCCACTTTCTTTTTGCCAATTTGCAGGAGTTACACCCGATGGATGCGATCATTCTGGATCTGGGTGACGATATTAAAGGCGACAGCATGCTGGAAGGCTTCACGGACAAGATCGAAATCATGTCCTACAGCCATAACGTTGCCATGCAAGTGACCAACGACGTCAGCAACTCGGAGCGTACTTCGGGTAAACCCCATGTCGGTGAGTTCACCCTGACCAAGTTCGTCGACAGCTCCACCCCCAACCTCAACAGCTACTGCTGCGCGGGCAAGCCCATCGCTACCGCCAAGATCACCATTGGCCGCAACGCCTCCGAAGGCAGCGGCCAGATCATGCCGTTCATTGTCTACACCCTGGACAACGTTGTGCTGTCCAACGTCAGCGTCAGCGGCGGTGCCGGTGGCAAACCGGTGGAAACCATCTCGCTGAACTTCACCAAGATCAAATGGGAACTGACAGCCCAGAAAGACGATGGCACCAAAGAAGGCGTGGCTGGCACCAGTTGGGACCTGGCCGCCAACAAGAAAGCCAGCTAAGAAAGGTAACTCGCCATGCCAGGCACAGGCATTCGTCCGCCGTTATTCGAGCGCCTGGCTTTCAGCGAGGAGCAGACGCAACACACCAGGTTTTTCGACCGACAGGCTCTGGCCGACTCGGTCCGGACCGAACTGTTGCGCCTGCTCAATACCCGCCGCGCTTCAGGCAACATGACAACGCCACCAACCCTGCTCGACTATGGCATTGCCGACTGGAGTGCCTTGCAAGCCAGCAATAGCGATGATCGACGCCGCATGACCCGGGAAATCCGCGCTGCAATCACTCATTTCGAGCCGCGACTGCACCTGACCGGTGTGGATGTGCAAACCATGCCAGGGCATCCCCGGCAACTGGATATCCGCCTGAGCGGCACCCTGCGCCATGACCGTCAGGAATGGCCTGTGGCCTTTGCGGTTCAGACCTCGGAAGCCGGGCTGGAGGTCAGCCATGAGCGACTCGATTGATCCGCAACTGCTTGATTATTACCAACGCGAACTGACCTGGCTGCGACATGCCGGCAGCGTATTCGCCAACCGCTACCCCAAAGTCGCCCGACGCCTGGAACTGTCTCCCGGTGAAAGCCAGGACCCGCATGTGGAGCGCCTGCTCGAAGGCTTCGCCCTTCTGGCCGCACGCCTGCAACGACGCCTGGATGACGACTACGACGAATTCAGCAACGCCCTGCTGGAACAGCTTTATCCGCTGGCCATCAGGCCCCTGCCCTCGTGCAGCATCGTCCGGTTCGAGCCGGACCCGAGCAAAGGCAACCTCGCAGCGGGCTATGCATTGCCACGGGATACGCCCTTGTTTGTCACCACGACCAAGGGTGAAAGCATCCACTTTCGTACCAGCGCCGAAGTGACTTTGTGGCCCATTCAGATCAGCGAAGCCGTGCTGCTCAATGCTGAAGAAACACAGGCCCTGACCGGTGTGATCCAGGCCCGTTCGGCCCTGCGCCTGAGTCTGGAATGCCTGGGAGAAACAACAGACTGGGCGCAACTGAGCATTGAGCACCTGCGCCTGCATCTGGACGCATCACCGGTGGTGAATGCCGCGCTGTACGACTTGCTGGGCGCCCATGCCGTCAAGGTCTTGAGCGGCGCACCGGGCAGTCAGCCAGTCGCCCATGGCGACCTGCCGCACATTGTCGGTTTCGCCAATGACGAAGCCCTGTTGCCAGAGGAAGACGGCGTCCACCCAGGCATGCGTTTGCTCGCCGAATATTTTGCCTTCCCGGAAAAATTCCACTTCTTCGATATTCCCCTGAACACGGCTCATGTCGAAGGCCGCACGCTTTATCTGTATATCGTCTTCGACCGCGCTCCTCAGGCTCGCCTGCATCTGCAAGCCAGCGATATCGCAATGGGCTGCACACCAGTGATCAACCTGTTTCCGCGCACCTCCGAACCATTGCGTCCGGACGGCACGCAAAGCGAATACCGGCTGATTGCCGACAGCCATCGCGAGAACAGCGTCGAGATCCACAGCATCCGTGGCATGCGCGCCGCATCGCCCCAAGGCGTACGCCCGGTGCCGGCCTATTACGGCAGCCAGCACAGCCTGGGCGACAGCAACCTGTACTGGCATGCCCGACGCATCACCGGGCTGACGCCCAACCGTCTGGGCAGCGACCTGATGCTCAGCTTGGTCGACACCCGCTTCGACCCGCTGCTCGACGCACCGAACTACAGCCTGACGGCGGAGCTGCTTTGCACCAACCGTCATCTGGCCCAGAGCCTGAGCGCTGGAACCCCTTTGAGCTTCGAGCGGCCCGGCCCGGTGGCCAAGGCCAGCCTGATCAACCCGCCCAGTTCGCAAAGCTCTCCGCATCTGGGTGGTGACTCACGCTGGCGTCTGATTTCGCAACTGAACCTCAACCACCTGTCACTGGTGGAAGGCCCCAGGGCGCTGGAAGCCCTCAAGGAAATCCTCAGCCTGCACAACCTGCGCGACGAGGCCAGTGCTCGTCGGCAGATCGAAGGTTTGCAAAAAATGACCTGCGAACGGGTCATCGCCCAGGTGGGCGAAGATGCCTGGCGCGGCTGGCGCAATGGGCTGGAAGTCAGCCTGCAACTGGACCCGGAACACTTCGTCGGTAATAGCGCCGTGCTGTTCTCGGCAGTGCTGGCGCAATTCTTCTCGCTTTACGCCACCGCCAACCGCTTCGTACGTACGGTGCTGGTCAACTCGGACAAGGAGGTCAAGACATGGCAACCCCAGGCCGGCATGCCCCTGTCCCTCTAAGCGAGGTCTTGCGCAAGGAGCCACAGGCTTTCGAGCTGTTGCAGGCCTTGCTGATTCTGGAGCGCGAGCACCCGCAGGCTTCGCCATTGGGCACCTGCACCTCACCCCAGGCCGAAGCCATCCGCCTGCGCGGCCCGCTGACGCCCTTGTTTGCCTCCAGCGAAGTCGAAAACCTGACCCAGGAACCCGGCCAGCAACCGGTACTGACGACGCCGATCTTTGGGTTGGGCGGCCCCGACGGTCCTTTGCCGTACGCCTTTCAGGAATGGCTGCAACAACGCGCCCGCGCCAAGGATCATGCGCCTGCCGAGTTTCTCGACCTGTTCCAGCATCGCCTGCTCAGCCTGCTCTATCGGGTGCTGCGCAAGCATCGCGTGGCGCTTGGGTTCACCGTGCCTTCAGCCAGCCCTGTGCAGGCGCAGTTACGCGCTCTGACCGGCCTGCTGCCAAAATCATTGCAGGAACGCCAGGCACTGCCTGATGCCGCGATCATGGCGCGTAGCGCCTTGTACTCAGGCGGCCGTCGCTCGCTGGCCGGTTTTGCTGCCATCGTGCGTCAGCATTTCGGCCTGCCGGTACAGATCAGCGCGTATGAAGGCGCATGGCGCAGCATTCCGCCAGCCAGTCGCAGCCTGCTGAAACCCGGTGGCCGCAACCTGAAACTGGGCAGCACCGCCATCGCCGGAACCCGTGTATGGGACGAACATGCAGGCATTCGCCTGACCATAGGCCCCTTGCAGAACGCGCAGGCCAGACGCCTGCTGCCCGAAGGCGAAGCCCATCAGCAGCTGGCGAGCATGGCGGCGCTGTATTTCGGCCCCGATCTGGACTGCTCATTGACCTTGCTGGTATCGGGTGCCGAACCCATGGTCATGAATCTAGAGAATCCACCGACTCTCAACTGGAACGGTGGCTTGCGCAAAAAACCCAATCAAGACCTGCAGCGCATCGATACACGGCTGCGCCAACCGGAGATGTCCTGAATATGGAACTCGGCAGCCTGATAGCACGCCTCAACGCCGACAGCCGCCGCGCTCTGGAACGCGCCGCGCAGCGCTGCCTGCAACGGGGTCATCACTACGTTGAAATCGAGCACCTGCTGCTGGAACTGCTGGATATCGAGGGCGGCGACCTGGCCTGCCTGCTGCCGCGTTTCGGCCTGGAGCGCGATGCGCTGACCGCAGAAATCAACAAGGCGCTGGAACTGTTCAAATCCGGCAGTACCCGCACTCCGGCACTGTCCGCGCAAACCATCGGCCTGCTGGAAGACACCGTGGTGCAGGCCAGCGTCATGGGCCAGCAAAGCATTCGTTCAGGGCTGTTGCTGCTGGCCCTGCTGGACAGGGATGAACGTCGCAGCCTGCTGCTCAACAGCGCATCCTCGTTGCTGCGCATTCCCCGGGATGTGCTGCGCAACAACTTGCAGGAATGGGCGCAACCCTCTCGCGAACATATCGCCATCGCCGTACCTGGCCAACCGGGCAAGGCTCCGCCGGCCAAGACCGTCGAAGACTCGACTCTCGACCAATACACCCAGGACCTGACCGCCGATGCCCACGCCGGGCGTATCGACCCCATCGTCGGCCGCGACGGGGAAATCCGTCAGTGCATCGACATCCTGCTGCGCCGTCGCCAGAACAACCCGATTCTGGTGGGTGCGCCGGGCGTGGGTAAAACCGCCGTGGTCGAAGGCCTGGCGTTGCGCATTGCTGCCGGTGACGTGCCGCCGTCCTTGCAGGATGTCAGCCTGCGCGTGCTCGACCTTGGCCTGCTGCAAGCCGGTGCCGGGGTCAAGGGCGAATTCGAGCAACGTCTCAAAGGTGTGATCGATGCGGTACGCAGCGCAGAAAAACCGATCATCCTGTTTATCGACGAAGCCCACACCCTGATCGGAGCCGGTGGCGCGGAAGGCGGCAGCGACGCCGCCAACCTGCTCAAACCCGCTCTGGCCCGCGGCGAACTGCGCACCCTGGCTGCCACCACCTGGATGGAATACAAGAAGTATTTCGAGAAAGACCCGGCGCTGGCCCGGCGTTTCCAGTTGGTACAAGTGGAAGAGCCGGACGAAGCTACAGCCGTGGAAATGCTGCGTGGCGTAGCGACCAAACTGGAGCAGCACCATGGCGTGCAAGTGCTGGATGCAGCGATTCACGATGCGGTGAAACTCTCACACCGCTACATCTCCGGGCGTCAACTGCCAGACAAGGCCATCAGCATCCTCGACACCGCCTGCGCCCGCGTCGCCCTCGGCCAGCACGACGTCCCTCCGCCGCTGGAAAGCCTGCGCCATCGCCAGCAAAGCCTGAAGGAGGAAGTCGAACGCCTGCGTCGCGAGCAGGCCACCGGTCTTGATCATCGGGAGCGCATCACCACGCTGGAAAGCGAATCCGGCAGCAACCTGCAAGCCATCCGTGAACTGGAAGTGCGTTGGGGCGAAGAGCGCGAGGCCGTGCGCGAACTGCTGGAAACCCGTCGCGAACTGCTGGCCCTGAGCGAGCGCGTGGACGCCAATACCGACCTCGAAAAACGCGACCCGGACACCGACAGCCGCATCGATTACCTGGCTTCCGAACTGGTGCGTCTGGGAGCCGGGCTGGATGCCATTCGCCAGGACGATCCATTGGTGCCCGAACAGGTCGACTCCAAGACCGTCGCCGCCGTGATTGCAGGCTGGACCGGCATCCCGGTGGGCAAGATGCTCGCCGACGAAGCCCATGCCGTGCGGACCCTGGGGCAGCGCATGGGCCAGCGGGTCATGGGCCAGAAAGCCGCACTCGACACCATCGCCCAACGCCTGCAAGCCTACCGCGCCGGCCTGACCGACCCACAGAAACCAGTGGGCGTCTTCCTGCTCCCCGGCCCTACCGGCGTCGGCAAGACCGAAACCGCCTACGCCCTGGCCGATGCCTTGTACGGCGGCGAACGCAACCTGATCAGCATCAACCTTTCCGAGTACCAGGAAGCCCACACCGTCAGCCAGCTCAAAGGCGCACCACCTGGCTATGTCGGCTACGGAACCGGCGGCGTGCTGACCGAAGCCGTACGCCGCAAACCCTATTCAGTGGTGCTGCTGGACGAAATCGAAAAAGCCCACCCGGATGTGCTGGAAGCTTTCTATAACGTGTTCGACAAAGGCGTCATGGAAGACGGCACCGGCCTGGTGGTGGACTTCAAGAACACCGTCATGCTCGCCACCAGCAACGTTGGCGCCGAACTGATCCTCGACACCCCCACCGCCGAACTCGACAGCGACCCGTTCAACGAACGCCTGCACAAAGTCCTGCTACAAGCCTTTCGCCCCGCCTTTCTTGCGCGCATGACAGTGGTGCCTTATCACCCGCTGGATGAAGCGACACTGGAAGGGATCGTGCTGGCCAAGCTGGAGAAACTGCGTGGCCGGTACAAGGCCGCCACGGGTAAACAGTTTGATTTTGATAACGGGATTGTCAAGGCCGTGCTCGCAAAATGCAGCGGGGCTGGGGCACGGGATATTGAGAATGTGTTGATGAAACAGGTGACGGGGAAGTTGGCGGAGTGGGTGTTGGAGTGAGTTTCAACACCCCAAAAACCTAAAAAAACCACACAAATCAGATTAAAAACCCACACACAAATGAGGCAAAAACATGGCAGGATCTGTAGTATTTCTTCCAACTTTTTTCTCTATAAACCCGCCTGCAGACCCAATTATAATTTCAGGAAAGGAGCTTAGAGAAAAAGCCTGGAGAATTTTATCCAGCCAAGTAGGAACAGCGCCTAACGGGACAGGAACACCTACAGACCCATTTAAAGCGAGCACCCCAGAGCACTGGATATATTGCGCACGAAACCCTCTCAAAGACTATAATAGCTGGTACAAAATCGGAAACAGAATAATAAGAAGAAGAAAAGTCAACAATTACATCGAAGACTGGGGCTCAGAAACCGATCTTAACGCTCTCATAAAATCAAATGCAGACGCAGCAGGTAGCGAAGCAGAAAGAATCTTTAAAGAAAATACAAAAATCCCCATAAACAAAAGAGAAAGCGTAGACGAATTAAGAAAAACCAATGAAAAAGGAAGAAACAAATATTTATTTTCTCCAGGTGAAGACAACATAAGAGCACACAATGCTTTTACAGAGACCTCTTATCAATCAATAGCCATTAGCATAAGCACACTACCTAACGATGGAGGAAAAGCAGTTTCTCAAGAAATGAGAAATTTATTATCTGGCAAAGCCGCAACAATTGATGGCGGTGCAATATCGCTAGCCACAGGTGCAATGTTCATCGCTGAAACAGCCAGAAATCCTTTATCATTTTTAATGGGCTTAGTCTTACTGGACCTAATAGAATCCCAAGCCACATATGGAAAAAATAAAAAATACACATGGTCAAACATACTATGGGACCCTACATTAGTTGAAAACCCGGTACTTGATGAAGAAAAGGCAAAAGTAGCAGGCAAATGGCCAATGGCGCATACAGACTCATACAACGAAACCAAAGAGCACATAGAACACACCACTTGGAAAGAAATAATACCCGTCACCACAGGCTCAAAAGACTCAACAGTAAGTAAAAAAGAAGCATCCTTACTGGTCAAATGGTTTTGGTCTTGTGTCTCCCAAAAAAAATTTACACCCTCAGCTAACAAAGAGGCAATCCTTATTGGCTTTGAAGAACTGGTCAAGGAAAGAATACGCACATTTGATCTAAAACTACTCCCCCCCGTAAACTACCCCGAACTAAACATAATAAAATAAAACACGAAATCAACGAATATACTAAAAACGGACCACCTGATGCCCCGCGCCACCGACACCACAACCACCCTCTCCCTGACCGGCTCAGCCCTCACCGAGCTGTATCCAGACGTCATCAGCGGCGAGGAATCCCTCAATGCGCTGGGGCAGTATTTCCTGCATGGCCAGGCCGACACTGCGCTGACGCTGACTTCCGCTATCGCCACTCACGTCACGACCACGCTGCATAACGATGCGATGCTGCGCCCAATGGATGCGCTGGTGGCGGAGATCCGGCAGCTTCCGGTTGACGCAACGGCGGATCGTTATCAGGTGTTGTTGCGGCCATGGTTGTGGTGGCTGACGCTGGCGAGCAATAACCGGGTGTTTCAGAACCTCTCCACGTCGGACATCGTGACGTCGATCTTCACTGACCACGGATTCAGCGATCACAAGCTGTCGCTGACCGGCAGTTACACGCCGCGTGAGTATTGCGTGCAGTACGGCGAAACCGACTTTGCGTTTGTGTCGCGCCTGCTGGAAGAGGAAGGGATTTTCTGGTTTTTCACCCATGAGGAAGGCAAGCACACGCTGGTGCTGGCGGATAACAACGATGCGTTTCCAGCGATTCCCAACGGGCCGGCGGTGAAGTATCTGGGTCAGGGAATGGGCAATCGGGAACTGCACGGGATTCGTTCCGGGCAACTGGTGTTACAGGCGGTTTCCGGGGTGTATTCAGCCTCGGATTATGAGTTCACCACACCCACCACTTCGCTTTACAGCAAGGCGGAAGCCAAGGCCGGGCCGTTGTCGATGTATGAGCATCCGGGCGGTTATATCGCCAAGGCACGGGGCGATGCATTGACCAAACAGCGGGTCGACGGGCTGCGCAGTCAGGAGAAACGCTTTGTCGGTGAAAGCGACTGTCGCTGGCTGGTGCCGGGGCACTTTTTCACTCTGAGCGGCCATGACGATGCGACCCTGAATATCGACTGGGTGGTGACAGCAGTCACTCATGAAGCTAGCCATGAAGGCTATCGCAACCGCTTCGAGGCTATCCCCAAGGCCACCACTTATCGCCCGGCGCGGATGACATCCAAACCGCGCATGCACACCCAGACGGCCACCGTGGTCGGCAAGTCCGGCGAGGAAATCTGGACCGACGAATATGGCCGGATCAAGATCCAGTTCCCGTGGGACCGCGACGGCAAGAGCGACGAAACCAGCTCCTGCTGGGTGCGTGTGGTACTGCCCTGGACCGGCAAGGGGTTCGGCATGCAGTTCGTGCCGCGCATCGGCCAGGAAGTGATCGTCACCTTTATCGACGGCGACCCCGACCGGCCATTGGTCAGCGGTTGCGTGTACAACGGCGACAACGCCCTGCCCTATGCCCTGCCCGCCAACCAGACGCAATCGGGGATCAAGACCAATTCCTCCAAGGGCGGCGGCGGTTTCAACGAGTTGCGTTTCGAGGACAAGAAAGACGCTGAGGAAGTCTTTCTGCAAGCCCAGAAGGACTTCAAGACCAATGTGCTCAACGACACCACAGTCACCGTCGGCCACGATGAAACCCTGACCGTACAGAACGCACGTACCCGCACCGTCAAGGAAGGCGATGAAACCGTCACGCTGGAAAAGGGCAAACGCAGCGTCACCATCCAGACCGGTAGCGATACGCTGGATGTGAAGGACACTCGCACCGTCAAGGTCGGCGGCGACCAGACCCATAGCACCGGCGGCAACTACACCGACAAGGTCACAGGCAATTACAGCCTGACCGTGGACGGCAACCTGACCCTCAAGGTCAGCGGCACCATCACCCTGGAAAGCGGCGGCAGCTTCACGATCAAGAGCGGTGCCGATCTGGCCGTGCAGGCCAGCACTTCGATCACCCAAAAGGCGGGAACGGCCCTGACCAATCAGGCAGGCACATCGCTGGAAAACAAAGCAGGCACGACCATGACCAACGACGCAGGCATCAGCCTGACCAACAAGGCCGCAGCGTCACAGACCGTGGATGGCGGCGGCATGCTGACCATCAAGGGCGGCCTGGTACAAGTCAATTGAGATCCTGAGCCATGGCCAAGACTGAAACAGTGGATGTACAAAGCGGTGATGCACAACTGGCCGGACGCTTGAATGATGGCCAACTGGATGGGCCGTTGCGAATCGAAAAAGACAACCGACCGCTGGCCAACCTGAATTACAGCCAGGGCGAGTTGCAGGGCATGAGCCTCACCTACCACCCCAACGGCCGGGTTTCCGCGCAATTGCCTTACGTGAACGACAAGCTGCATGGCATCGCGAATTTCTATTCGCCCGAAGGACTGTTGCAACGTCGGGCCACCTATAAAATGGGCCTGCTGCATGGCGAGGCCAGCATTCATTATCCTGACGGGCAACTGGCGGAATTGGAGCACTACAAGGACGGTGTGCGCGACGGGCTGTATCAGCGTTTCCACACCAACGGCCAGGCATCCTTCAAGGCCCGCTACCTGAATGGCCAGTTGCTGGATCAGGAACAACAATTCGCCGATGACGGCCGCCCGCTGGATGCCAAGGGCAAACCGGTTTCACACCTGCGCTGGTGGTGGATGAATAATGTGTCGCCTGCGCAGTCCTGACCGATGCTACCCAAAACTAATTCAAGGAAAGTATCCAATGCGCGTAAGCAACAAGACAGGCAAGTGGAACGCGACGATGACCGAAACTCATAATCAGGGTCATATACCCCACAACCCTGGCATTACCAAGAGCCTTTACAACCAATGGCGTAATGCAGACAGCCAGCGGCGTATGCTGGCCAAGACCCGGGAAGATCTCAAGGATCTGTGGCTCAGTACCACGATGTTCGACGCCAACAGCTTCGACAGAATGCTCAAAGTATCCGGTACCTGCGTGCCGAATGTTTACTACCGCAAGATGTCGGCAGGCGAATGGAGCGCAATCAGTGGTAAGACCGACCCCTTCAAGCCAGTCTTCGACTTCCTCAACACCGATCTCTATCGCTACTGGATGTCTTCCTCCTTGCTCAAGGTCATGGCATTCGGCAATGAGAACGCCACCGATGACGGCTCCATAATAATCAAGCTGACGTTTTTAACCGAACTGGTTTCCAATCTCGGCGATACGCTAAAGCCCCATCAGGAGGCTGGTGTACAGGGCAACTCATCGGTCGTCGCATTGCATCGCGAAGGTTTCGCGCAGATTGGCAACATCACGACCAAAGCTCAGATCACCGAAATAAAAGATCGCAAGCTGGACCACAACCTGGGCTTCACCCGCAAACAGCACGACTACCTGAAGGTACAGCTCGAAAAATTTGAAAAGATCCAAGGCTAGTCCGGCACCGAACCTGTAAGGTGCGCAGAGTCGGAAGCAGCTCGCGCCCCCGCTCCCAGTGGAGCGGGATGACTGCCTAGACCACCACGGCAATACACTTATCTAGTCGCCCTTGAAAACAATCAGCTTTCGTAGATCAGGGAATCAACATCTGCACCTGACCCGGCATCACAATCTTGATCACCCCGGCCCAGTTGCACATCAGCATGCTGTTGGAGTCGATTGCCGGCATACCGCCCAATAACACCGTTGGCGCACCGCCCGGAATCCATGGCGAGGCCGTTGCGGGAATGCAAGGCATTGGCGTAAGCACCCCCAATGCTGCCGCCGTGGCCGCGATCACCATGGGGTTGGCTGTGCTCATGCACATTCCGAAGGTGGGAATGTTGACCAACGGGATGTGATCCATGATGGTCGCCGCCGGCATGCTGCTGGTCAGCACGCGATTGGTCGGCAATACGTTCAATACGGTAGGCGCAGCGCCGAAACTGCATTGCAACGTGGCTCCGGCACAAACTTGCGGGCATGACATCGGCAGATACCTGGAGAGAGGTTCGGAGGACAAAATAGCGCAAGGTCATTGGCCTGCCAATCAAGCCCCTTACAAATACTCGGATATCTCGATCAGGTTCAGGTCAGGGTCCCGGACATACACCGAACGGATCGGCCCCGTGGCTCCGGTCCTTTGCACCGGGCCTTCCACTATCGGCCAGTTCTGTTGCTGGAGATGAACGATCACTTCATCCAGAGGCCTGGCACCGATGAAGCAAAGATCCAGCGCACCGGGTACCGGCAGATGCGCCTTGGGCTCGAATTCGTGGCCTCGCACATGCAGGTTGATCTTCTGATTGCCGAAGCGAAAGGCAATACGGCCATTGCCAAAGGTTTCCAGGCTCATGCCCATGACACGGGTGTAGAAATCCTGACAGGCTGCCGCGTCGCAAGTCGTGAGGACCAGGTGGTCCAGATGATCGATAAGCATGGTGTTCCTCTCACAAAAAAGTGGACGAAAAATCGGTAGGAGCGAATTCATTCGCGAAGAAGGATGTCTTCGCGGATGAGCAGAGCGCCGCCCGATTGCTCCTACAGAAGCCATTCCTGCAATAGCTCGGTTGTACGCTGCGGATATTCCAGAGGCGGCAGATGCCCGCATTCGGGAAGGACGACCAGACGCGAACCGGCAATGCTCCGATGGGTGAACTCCGATTCTGCCAGAGGTGTTATTTCGTCATTCTCGCCGACGACAATCAGGGTCGGCACGCTGATCGTCTCCAGAAGAGAACTGTAGTCCTGACGCTCGATGATCGCTTGCTGCTGACGGATGAAACCTTCCCTGCCAATGGCCTGCGCCATATCCATGACCTGTTGTGCAGCGGCAGTGCCTATGCAACGGGTATGAATGATACGCGGCAGCAAGTGAGGTGTTACACCCATGAACTTGCCCAGTTGCGCCAGCTCCAGCAGGCCACGCCTGACTCTGGCTCGATCCTCGCTGTCTGGCCGGACCATGGTGTCGAACAAGGCCAGTGCCACCACCCGCTCGGGAGCCTGACGCATGATTTCCATCGCCACATATCCGCCCATGGACAAGGCCGCCAGGGCAAAAAATGGCGGAGCCTGTTCCAGCGTGCGCCGGGCCATTTGCGCGATGCTGTCATCCTGAGAAAGATCCGCAACGAAAACCTTGCGTGAAGACTCGAAAGCAGCCGTCTGATGAGCCCAAAGTCGCTCATCGTTCAGCAGGCCGGGCAAAAGAACGAGAGGAATGTTATTGCAAGCCAACGTGGCTCTCCTGGGGCAAAAGAAAAATACTCATACATGACATCTTCCGAACCTCATTCGGCACATCATTGAAGCTGCTCGTTACGAGCAGGCCCGCCCCGCGCCTCCAGCAACTCGACAAACCGCGTCAGACTCTGGGAAACAGTGCCCCTGCGCCACACCAGCCAGGTCTGCAGAAAACGGAACTTCTCGGACAGTGGCCAGATGCTGACGGTGGTGCAGCCTGGCATGCTTTCGAGCATGCTGCGCGGCATCAGCGCCAGGCCCGCGCCCGCACTGACGCACGCCAACATGCCGTGATAGGACTCCATTTCGTAGATCTTGCCCGGCACTGCGGCGTCGTCGGTGAACCAGCTCTCGAAGTGATGACGGTATGAGCAGTTGGCGCGAAAGGCGTAGATGCTTTCGCCATTCACATCCAGCCCCCGCGTCACGGGCTGATGGTTGAGCGGCGCAATGATCACCATCTCTTCTTCAAAGACCGGCACGCCTTCCAGCGCCGGATGCAGCACCGGCCCATCAACAAACGCCGCCACCAGACGGCCAGACAATACGCCATCGATCATGGTGCCGGACGGCCCCGTGGACAGGTCCAGTTCGACCTTGGCGTATTGCTGGTTATAGGCCGCCAACAGCGCCGGAATACGTACCGCTGCCGTACTCTCCAGCGAGCCAAGAGAAAACGGGCCTTGGGGTTCTTCGCCGGAAATGGCCATTCGCGCTTCTTCCACCAGCGCAAGGATGCGCCGGGCGTAGTCCAGAAAATTCCAGCCAGCCGGTGACAGGCGCAAGCGGTGCTTTTCACGAATGAACAGCTCGACGCCCAGGTCGAGTTCCAGCTGCTTGATTCGTGTGGTCAGGTTCGAGGGCACCCGATGGATGTGCTGCGCGGCGGCGCTGATGCTGCCCTGCTCGGCGACGGCCTTGAATATTTCAAGCTGGACGAGATCCAATTCATTCTCCAAACGTGAACGATATAATCATTATTATTCAGTTTCGCAAAGCATAGCACGACGATACTCTGGCCCCATTCCCACCCACAAGAGGATGGCGTCATGACACAGATTTCCAGCCACACCCATGCAATCTCGATCAACCCGGCCAACGGCGAACAGATCGGCCACTATGCGTTTGAGTCCGACTCGACACTGGATGCCGCTCTTTCCCGTGCGGCCGACGGTTATGCACTATGGCGACGCAAGACGGTCGATGAACGCGCTCAACTGCTGGTTGCGCTGGCCAGGGCATTACGCGACAACGCGACCGCAATGGCACAGATGATCACCCGGGAAATGGGCAAGCCCATTGCTCAAGCCCGTGGCGAAATCGAGAAATGCGCGCAGCTCTGCGAGTGGTACGCCAGCCATGGCCCGGCGATGCTTGCACCGGAACCGACACTGGTCGAGAACAACAAGGCGCGTATCGAATACCGCCCGCTTGGCCCGATCCTGGCGGTCATGCCCTGGAACTTCCCGGTCTGGCAGGTACTGCGCGGTGCCGTTCCGGTCTTGCTCGCCGGCAACACTTACGTGCTCAAACATGCGCCCAACGTGATGGGCTGCGCCTATCTGATACGCGACGCACTCCAGCAAGCCGGTTTCCCGCAAGGCGTGTTTGAAGTGATCAACGTGGCTCAGGAAGGTGTATCCCGCGCCATTGCCGACCCGCGCATTGCCGCCGTGACACTGACCGGCAGCGTACGGGCCGGGGCTGCGATTGGCGCTCAGGCAGGTGCGGCCCTGAAGAAATGCGTACTGGAACTGGGCGGCTCCGATCCCTTTATCGTGCTCAACGATGCCGACCTGGACGAAGCCGTGAAAGCCGCCGTTATCGGCCGCTATCAGAACACCGGTCAGGTCTGTGCGGCAGCCAAGCGTTTGATCGTCGAACAGGGCATCGTTGAAGCCTTCACCCGCAAGTTCGTCGAAGCCACTCGCCTGCTGGCAGTTGGCGATCCATCGAGCACAGAAACCTATATCGGCCCCATGGCCCGTTTCGATCTGCGTGACGAACTGGATCTTCAGGTGCAGGCCACTCTGGCCGAAGGCGCGACCTTGTTGCTGGGCGGTAAAAAGGCCGAAGACGCTGGCAACTTCTATGAGCCCACGGTGTTGAGTGATGTCACCGACCAGATGACATCCTTCAAGGAAGAACTGTTCGGCCCGGTGGCTTCGATCATCACCGCCCGCGATGCCAGACATGCACTGGAACTGGCCAACGATAGCGAATTCGGCCTGACTTCGACCATTTACACCCGCAATGTCGAACTTGCCGAACAACTGGCTGACGAGCTGGAAACAGGCGGTGTGTTCATCAATGGTTATTGCGCCTCCGACCCGCGTGTTGCCTTCGGCGGCGTGAAGAAAAGCGGCTTTGGTCGTGAGCTTTCACACTTCGGCGTGCGAGAGTTCTGCAATGCGAAGACCGTATGGCTGGATCGCCGTTGATCGATCGGGGGAGCCTTGCGCTCCCCCCGTTTTTTACACCCTTTTATTCCTCTTCGCTTTCAACCCGAACCAGATCACCGATAGCGTAGAAAGTCCCGCCAGCGATGTAGTGCAGGCTGCGCCAACGAGGATCGGCCGTCTCGAAAGCCCAATGGCCATCCTTGAACGCCCGCTCATCGGCCCAGGCTCCCACAACCTCGCCGATGAACAAATCATAGGTCTGCTGGTTATGGGGCTCAGGAACGAGCTTGCAGATCAGCCAGGCCGAACAGCCCGCCACCAGCGGAGTCTCGTACCCTTCAATACGAAACAGCTCGACACCTGACTTTTCCAGCTTGTCGGGCATATAGCCAAGGCTTTGTGTCCCGACGTCATAGGTCAGTTGTACCTGCTCAACCGTCGGCACCTGCAGAGCGAAATAGCCACTCTTCTCGACAAGCCCACGGGTTCTGGTCATCTTGTCGATGACCACCGTGACCTTGGGCGGAGAAAAGTCCAGGGCACAGGCCCATGAAGCCGACATCACGTTATCCGTCCCGGCATGGCTGGCAGAAACCAGTACGGCAGGGCCGTGATTTATCAGCCGGTAGGCCTTTTCCAGCTCGACTGGGCGAATAGGGTTATCCACGAAACCTCCTTCAGTACAGGCA
The DNA here is from genome assembly GCF_057809175.1 of Pseudomonas sp. FG43. NCBI lineage: Bacteria > Pseudomonadati > Pseudomonadota > Gammaproteobacteria > Pseudomonadales > Pseudomonadaceae > Pseudomonas > Pseudomonas sp. FG43. Next base: position 383,649 of record NZ_JBMDJL010000002.1, on the reverse strand, counting down.
GTGCAAAGGCACAGTCTACTGAATACGAAGCCTTTCTGTGGAGAGCCCCGACTTTCACAAGGAAGGCTCCCAACGACGAAAGACAACGCTGGCATTCACACCACCAAAGCCGAACCCGTTCGACAGCGCATGGGTCAGCGGCAGTTTTCGGGCGTTCAGGCCGACAAGCTCAAGCCCGTCTGCGGCCTCATCCGGGTGAGTCAGATTCAACGTGGGCGGCACGATCTGATCGCGTAATGCCAATACCGTGAAGATGGCTTCAATGCCGCCCGCCGCGCCCAGCAGATGCCCGGTAGCGGACTTGGTCGACGTGATCGCCACGCCAGACCCCGCACCGAATACCGAACGAATGGCTGTCAGTTCGCCCTTGTCGCCCACTTGAGTCGAAGTGGCGTGAGCATTGATGTGCTGAACGTCGTCAGGGCTCAAACCAGCCTGCTGCAAGGCCTGTTGCATGGCGCGCCGGGCTCCCCCGCCATCTTCGGGGCCAGCCGTCAGGTGATAGGCATCGGCGCTGGTGCCGTAGCCCACCAGTTCCGCCAGAGGTGTGGCACCACGCGCCAAAGCGTGTTCAAGAGACTCGATGACCAGCAGCCCGGCCCCTTCGGACATGACAAAACCGTCACGCTCACGATCAAAGGGGCGCGAGGCTTCCTGCGGCTGCTCGGCAAACCCTGTAGACAGCGCCCGAGCCGCCGCAAAGCAGCCCAGGGTCACTCGATCAATCGCAGCCTCTGTCCCACCGCAAACAGCGATATCGGCCTCACCGCTCCTGATCAGCCTAGCCGCGTCGCCAATGGCTTGCACGCCTGCTGCGCAAGCGGTCACTGGTGCGCCGAGCGGGCCTTTGAAGCCGTGCCTGATGGAAACATGCCCGGCCGCCATGTTGGCCAGGAAGGACGGCGCCGTGAATGGCGACAATCTGCGAGGGCCACGCGCATCGGTAGTCCTTACGGCCTCGGCGATGGCACCGAAACCACCCACACCCGATGCAATGATGGTCGCAGTCCTCTGCTGCCCGGCCTCATCGACTGGATGCCAGTTCGCTTGCTCAAGAGCCTCATGGGCAGCAACGAGTGCAAACTCGATGAAACGGTCCATCTTCTTGCGGTCCTTGGCCGAAATGAGACGGTCAGGGTCATAACCGGCAATGGCATCCTCCTCCAGCGACGGCACCTGCCCGCCTACCGCAACGCCTGTGCCCTCGGTGATGTCCTGCGCCAGGTTGCGAATGCCGGACTGTCCTGCCAGCAGTCTTTTCCAGACCTCCTCCACACCACATCCCAGTGGCCCGACAATCCCGACACCCGTCACTACGATTCGTTTTTGAGCCGTGAAATCAGTCATTCAAAACCTCTTCATTACACTGTTGGCAGCCATGACACGGGTCATGCTGCCTTTTCGGTGGATCCGGTATCAGGACGGATCCTGAACCAGATGGCGTACATGGCCGGCAGGAACACCAGGGTCATGATGGTGCCGCCAAAGGTGCCGCCGATCAGGGTGTAGGCCAGCGTTCCCCAGAACACCGAATGGGTCAGCGGGATAAAGGCCAAGATTGCCGCCAATGCCGTCAGCAATACGGGACGGGCACGCTGTACGGTGGCTTCCACCACTGCACGGAAAGGCTCCAGCCCCTGGGCCTTGTTGTCGTGGATCTGGCCGATCAGGATCAGGGTATTGCGCATCAGGATGCCCGACAGCGCGATCAGGCCGACCAGGGCATTGATGCCGAACGGTTGCTGGAACAGCAGCAGGGTCGGCACCACGCCGATCAACCCCAGCGGTGCGGTGAGGAACACCATGACCATGGCCGAGATCGAGCGCACCTGGAGGATGATGATCAGCAACGTCAGAGCAATCATGATCGGGAACAACGGCAGCATTGCCTTGCTGGCCTTGGCCGACTCTTCGCTTGATCCTGCCTCCACGATCCGGTAGCCATCAGGAAGTGTGTCGATCACCGGTTGCAGTTGTTTCAGGACAACACTGGAAACATCGGGCGGCTGCAAACCCTCGGCGATGTCACCGCGTACGGTGATGGTTGGCGTACGATCACGGCGTCGCAGGATAGGGTCTTCCATCCGCACGTCGACATCGCCTACCTGGGATAGCGGGATACGCTGCCCGGCCGAACCCACCAGAGTGAAACCGGCAATCTTCGCGGGATCGAGGCGTATGTCGCCCGCTGCACGGCCCACCACTTGCACCGAACGGATATCTTCCCGGACCGCTGTAATCGGGACTCCAGTGAGCAGAAACTGCAATTGTTGCGCGACGGCATTCGACGTCAGGCCGACCGCCTGCAAGCGATCCTGATCCAGTGAAAAATGCAGCACAGGCACCAACGGCCCCCAGTCGGTATTGACGGTCCTCATCATCGGGCTCGCCTGCAAGACCTTCTGAACCTGGCCAGCGATTTCACGCAACTTCAAGGGATCAGGCCCCGTCACGCGATAAGCCACGGGGAACGGCGAATACGGGCCAAACACGAGTTGCGTGACCCGGACCTGTGCCTCGGGTGCCAGCCCATCGGCAGCCGCCTCGCGAAGACGGAACTTGAGGGCTTCACGCGCCTCCTGACTGTCCGTCAGCACCACAATCTTGGCGAAGGACGGATCAGGCAGTTCAGGCGCCATCGCCAGGTAGAAACGTGGCGCACCCTGACCGATGTAAGACGTGACAATCCTGGCCTCCTTCTGCTTTTGCAGCCAGGCTTCGACCTTGGCAGCAGTTGCGCTGGTCTGCTCGATGGAGGTTCCGTACGGCATCTGCACTTCGACCAGCACCTCCGGACGGTCCGAGGTCGGGAAGAACTGCTTCTTGACCAGCCCCATGCCGAGAATCGCCACTACAAAGGCTCCGATCACCGTACCGGCAACCAGCCATTTGCGCGCAATGACGCTTCTCAGGAACCGGCGGAAACGGTTGTAGTTGGGAGTGTTGTAGATGGCTTCATGACCACCCTCGACCTGTTTGAGGTCCGGCAGCAGTTTCACGCCCAGATAAGGCGTGAACGCCACGGCCACCACCCAGGAAGCAATCAATGCGATGCCCACGATCCAGAACATGTTGCTGGTGTACTCGCCTGCCGTCGAATGGGCGAAGCCATTGGGCATGAAGCCGATAGCGGTCACCAGCGTGCCGGAGAGCATAGGCGCTGCCGTGTGGCTCCAGGCATAGGCCGATGCGGCCATACGGCTGTAGCCCTCCTCCATTTTCACCACCATCATTTCGATTGCGATGATGGCATCGTCCACCAGCAGCCCCAACGCCAGGATCAGCGAGCCCAGGGTAATGCGGTCGAAGTTCTTGCCGGTGGCCGCCATCACCACGAACACCACTGCCAGCGTCAATGGCACAGCCGCCGCCACCACGACACCCACGCGCCAGCCCATGCTGAGGAAGCAGACCAGCATTACCACCAGCAGCGCGATGAAGAACTTGACCATGAACTCATCGACCGATGAGCTGATGTTCACCGACTGGTCGGTCACCTTGGTCAGCGTCATGCCCAGCGGCATGCCGTCGTTGATTTTCGCAGTCTCGGCGTCGAGGGCCTTGCCCAGATCCAGGCCATTCCAGCCTTCGCGCATCACGATACCCAGCAACAGGGCGGGTTCACCGTTGTTGCGCACCTGAAAGGTGGCCGGGTCTTCATAGCCGCGCTCGACCGTCGCCACATCCGACAGTTTCAGGGTGCGGCCCTGTACCGAAACCGGTGTGTCACGAATCTTTTTCAGCTTGTCGAAAGCGCCGTCCAGACGGAGAAAAACCTGCGGCCCGTCGGTTTCGATCGAACCGGCAGGTGTCAGCACGTTCTGGCTGTTCAGGGCCGCGAATATCTCCTGAGGAGAAATCCCCAGCGTTGCGAGGCGATCATGGGAGAAGGACACAAAAATGCGTTCGGCCTGCTCACCAATGATGTTGACCTTCTTGACCCCAGGCACATGCAAGAGGCGCTGGCGCAATGACTCGGCATCGCGCACCAGCAGCCGTTGCGGTTCGCCTTTGGCCTTCAAGGCAAAAAGCGCAAAGGTCACATCGGCAAACTCGTCGTTGACCATCGGCCCAATGACACCCGCCGGCAAGAGCCTGGTTTCGTCACTGAGTTTCTTGCGTGCCTGATAGAACTCTTCCTGCACTTGCGAAGGCGGCGTGCTATCGAGAAGCGACAGCATGGTGAAAGCCATGCCCGGGCGCGTGTAGGTTTCCGTGCGGTCGTACCAGCGCAGTTCCTGCAAGCGTTTTTCCAGCGGCTCGGCGACCTGATCCTGCATCTCCTGGGCTGTAGCGCCAGGCCATGCGGTGATCACCGTCATCTGCTTGACCGTGAACGGCGGGTCTTCCGCACGCCCAAGGCCAAAGAAAGCCAGAATGCCGGCAGCAGAAATCAGAAAGATCAGGAACAGCGTGATGGAGCGCTCGCGAACGGCAAGCGCCGACAGATTGAAACGCCCTTCGCTCATGGCTGGCTCCCGGCGACTTTGGCACCAAGCGTTTCGTTCAGCCGGACCTGATCGCCGTCATGCAGCAGATGGGCTCCCAATGCCACCACTTGCTCGCCGGCCTTGAGATTGCCGGTTACTCGCACCACATCGTCGTGCAGGGCAAGCACCTGAACAGGCTGCCAACTCACTTTTAAAGGCTTGCCGGAAATGCTCCACACGCCCGGACCAGTGCCCGGATCGTAAAGCGCGCCCATTGGTATTTGTAGTGCTTGAATGGACGTTGTGCCATAAGCGATCTGGAGGCTGACAGTCGCTCCCAAGGGTGCGCTGGCCATCGCGCCCTCTAGCACATACCTCGCCTCGAAAGTCCGAGTCACGGGATCGGCCGCGTTGGAGAGCAAGCGCAGTTTTGCAGGCACTGCCCCAAGGCTGCTGCCATACAGGGTGGCCTGTGCCACGGAGCCCACGGCCGGGCGCAGAGTCTCGGGCAGATGAACAATGGCTTCACGCAACCCTGCCCGCGCCAGCCTTACCACGGGTTGTCCGGCACTGACGACCTGACCGGGCTCGGCCAGGGTTTCCACCACGACACCATCGGCATCGGCCAGCAGAACGGCATAGCTTGTGGCGTTCCTGGCCACATTGGCCTGGGCTTGCGCCGCACTGAGTTGCGCCTTCGCTGAATCCGCTGCTGCTTTTATCTGAGCGTAGGTAGAGGCCGAAACCGCGCCGGTAGCGACCAGATTCCGATAACGTGCTTCGTCATCGACAGCCTGCCTGGCCAGTGCCTGTGCGGCGATGACAGCCTCTTGCTGTGCCTTGGCCTGCAGGCCCAGGTCCACCGGGTCGATACGCATCAACGGCTGACCTTGCCTGACGCTCTGGCCGGTATCGACAAGACGCTCAAGCACCTTGCCCGAGACGCGAAAACCCAGATCACTCTGAATGCGCGCCGCGACTGTACCGGTGAAGGAGCGTGAAATATCCGATGAATCCTGAACGGTAGCGGCTCTTACCAGAGGCGCCTGAGTGCGTGGATCATTAACGACGGAAGAGTCGCCACACGCTGTCAGGACGAGTGGCAATAAACAAAGGGCAATGACAGCAGGTCGGCGACGAGACATGAGTGTACGAGCTCAGATTGATTATCCAGAGCCAGATTCTCATTCTAGTGACCAATTAAGTCAATAGTCACAACTCTATCTAAGGCGCCATGCTGCGCAAGATCAATGCCGACAGATGCGCCGTCGTTTCATCTGCCAGATCGAGGCTGTACTGCAACAGCACGGGGCTGATGTAGGGGCGCATCACCAGATAAATGGCATTGGTCACCTCGTCCAGCGGCGTCTTGCGCTCGAATTCGCCGGCCTCCCGGCCTTCCCGGACAATCTGCTCGATCAGTTGTCGCAGGCGCGCTTCATGCTCGCGCGCCGAGGGCCACTTGTCCCTGGCCGAAACGGCGGCAATGTCATAGAGCTTGCGGTCGTGGAAGAACAGATTGCTGCCCGCCTCTAGCAAGGCCTTGAACATGCGCCGCAGCTTTTCGGAAGCGGTCGGCGCATCCACAACAGCCGCATCGATGATCTCCATGATGGCGGCCAGCCGGTTCGCGCAAATAACCTCGCCAATCGCCTGCTTGGAGTCGAAGAACTTGTAGATATAGGCCTTGGAAAAGCCGATGGCCTTGGCCAGATCGGACACGGTGGTCTTCTCGTAACCATAGTGTCCGAAGTGCTGGGTGGCGGCTTCGACGATCTGGTCGCGAACGCTATGATCCGAAGGACCGCGTGAGGGGGATGCATTCATGTTTTCAGTCATTTTCCCGGCTTGGCCTGCGTGACGCTGATTGACAACGAGTGACTATATTTCAATTTGGTCATTACTTTCTACCTTCTGGCCCTTTCGCGAATGAATTCGTTCCTGCCTGTTTGCTATCCATTCATTCATGAAAACAGCTCATGACTCCATCCCGTCTTGCGAGCTTAATGAATCCCTGACCATCTTCTATGATGCCTGTTCAACTCTGTTCCTGCCCTCAAGGACTCCGGATGAATGAGTCTGCACCTCACGTAATCGGCCTCATACTGGCAGCCGGGCGCAGCAAGCGCTTTGCTGACGACAAGCGCCGGGCACTTCTGCCCGATGGGCGCAGCATGCTGCAAGCCAGTATCGACACGGCCAGACAGTCCTTCAATGAAGTCTGGGTGGTACTGCGCAGCGATGACGATGCGCAGGCACTGGGGATTGTGCCCGATGTCGGCATCGTGCACAGCGAACAGGCCGACCTCGGCATGGGCCACAGCCTGGCCAGCGGTATCGAGGCGCTGATGCCCTCGCCTGCCATCGCTGTCGCCGTCCTGCTCGCCGACATGCCATGGCTGCAGACCGCGACGTTGCGCAGCCTTGTGCAACTGGCCGATCCACAGCGTATCGCCCAGCCGGTATATACCGGACAGCGCGGGCACCCGGTCATCATTGGCCGCCAATTCTGGCCAGAACTTCTTTTGCTCAAAGGCGATCAGGGCGCAAAGACATTGCTGGCAGCCAATGCCTCGGCATGCGACCTCATGGCAACGGATGATCCCGGCACCGTGCGCGACGTCGATACGCCAGAGCAACTTCACTCAAGTTGAAATCAGGGAAGCCCACACCATGAAGCACTTAGCCGCTGCGACCTTTCTCGCGTGTTCAATGGCAGAAGCCAGTCAAGGCACACCCAAGCCGGACCCCAAGCCTTCGCCGGATGTTCTGGCAGTCGCGCCACAGCTATATAGCTACACGACAGACTTGCTGTTTGCCGAAGTCTGGAAACGCAAAGACCTTGAACCCCGTGACCGCAGCCTGATCACCCTGGCCTCTCTGCTGGCTGGCGGGCAAACGGCGCAGATGACCGGCCATATCAATCTGGGTCTGGACAATGGCCTGAAACCCGGCGAAATCAGCGCCCTGATTACCCATCTCGCATTTTATAGCGGCTGGCCCAATGCAATGTCAGCAGCAGCCGTAGCGAAAAAGGTCTTTGCCGAAAGAGGCCTTACAGTCGAGCCGCCGTCGAAGGAGCGTCTGACGCTGAATGAGGAAAGCGAGAAAAAGCGCCGGGAGAGTGTCGAAAATGCCGTCGGCTCTGTGGCACCGGATCTCGCCCACTACACCAATGACGTTCTGTTCGGCGATCTATGGCGAAATACCGAGCTCAGCCCAAGGGATCGCAGCCTGATCACCGTCGCGGCGCTCATCACCCAGAATCAGTCGGCGCAACTGACGTTTCACCTGAATCGCGCCATGGATAACGGCCTGACCCAGGCCCAGGCCTCGGAAGTGGTGACGCACCTGGCCTTCTATGCGGGCTGGCCGAAAGCGATGTCCGCCGTGCCGGTGCTCAAGGAAGTCTTCGAGTCACGCAAGAGCTGAAACCGGCTCGAACCAGAACCCCGCAGAGTCACCGTGGCAATTCTGCGGGGTTCGTCAAAACGCTCACTATCATTTATCCAGGGCAGCCGCCTGAGCGTATTCCTGTTCGCTGACCTGCTGCATCCACTCAACGACCTTGCCATCCAGAGACTCGGCAATGGCGATGTGAGTCATGCCGGTTTTCGCAGTCGCACCATGCCAATGCCTGACATTGGGCGGAATCCATACCGTATCGCCGGGGCGGATGGTCTTGATCGATTGCCCCTGCTGCTGAACCAGGCCCGTCCCCGCAGTGACGATCAGGGTCTGGCCCAATGGATGGGTATGCCAGGCGGTACGTGCGCCCGGCTCGAAAGTGACTGTCGCGCCACCGACTCGTGCATCGCCGGTCCCCTTGAAAGGAGCATCCACGCGCACCTGACCTGTGAAATAGTCAGCCGGCCCCTTGGCCGAAGGTTGGGAGCCGTTCTGAGTGACGGTCACGACCGGGCTCGTCTCGCTGTGAGCTTCAGTTGCCAGAAGGGAAAGGGAAAGTGCTGTTGCTGCAAGCGTCTTCAATTACAGTCCTCCATCTACATGGATGAGCGCGCCGGCGGGGCATGAAGGTCGTCAATCACAGAGTTGCCTGACTCATGCCCACTCTGGAGGCGGCTGCGTCGATTTTGCCGTATCCCTTTGGGGCGATACGACATATCCAATCTATCAGCCTGAAGAGTCAGTGATTAGTCACCTGAATCAGCTAACCGCCATGAGCCAACCTCATCAATGCGCAACATCAGGCAGCGCTGGAGCGCTTGACCGTCACGATCAGGATGCCGCCGATAATTGCCATGATCCCGACAATCAACGTCATCGTCAGTTGTTCGCCCATGAAGACCACCGACATCAACAACCCCACAACCGGAACCCCGAGCATCGCCGTCGACATGCTGGTGCTTGAAAGCCACATGCTGGCGGCATTGACCGCGCAAAAGCAGAACGCCGTTGCCAGAGGCCCCATGAAGATCAGGATCTCCCACAAGGTTCTGGAGCCATCCCCCGTGAAAGGCCCTTCGGTGAAGTAAGCCAGGGCGATCAAGGGAACGGTGGCGACCAGCATCTGCCAGGGTGCCAGTTGGTAGGCACTGGTGGTGCTTTTGGAGTAACGCAGATGCAGGATGCACATTGCCCAGCAGAATGAAGCAGCCAGCAGCATCAGGTTGGCTTTCACCAGTGCTCCGTTGCCCCAGTCCAGAGTCAGGGGGTTGAACAGCACACAGACACCGACGCCGCCCAACAGCGTGCCGATCAGTTGCCGAGTGGACAGTTTTTCACGCAGGAACATGACGGCAATCGGCGTCACCCACAACGGCGTGGTGTAGGCCAGGACGGCAGAGCGCCCGGCAGGCACCTGAGTCATGGCAATCGCGCCCAGCACGGTAAAAGTCAGCATTTGCAGCAGACCGACACTCAGGATCAACGGCAGATCCTGCCGGGTGGGCAGCCGCAGCTTGCCGGTCACCATCTGTAATGCGAACAGGCAGGCTGCACCGGTAGCAAAGCGCAAGGTTGAAAACCAGACAGGGGTAATGTGCTCAAGGCCGGTTTTCATGACCGGCCAGTTGGCACCCCAGATAAGGATTGCCATGACCAGTAAAAGCACGCCCTTGGCCTTGGAAGAAGACACCAGACTCTGCGCATGAGTCGAGTCAGTCACCATGGTGTTGTGCTTGCTTGCGTCCGGCATGTTTCTCCCCTCGTGGAAGCGCGTTTCGAGGGAAAAATTTTAACTGGCGTATCGGGAGAAAGTTTCTCCCTTCTTTGCTATCAATCGAACGGATCAAAGATGTAATCTCTGCAAAATCACGTTTTCACAGAGGTTTATTCTTTTGAAAAAACTGGATCGGACCGATATCAGCATTTTGAACACCCTGCAGCAGGATGCTGGCATCACCAATGCGGACCTGGGTCGTTCGGTAAATCTCTCACCTACGCCCTGCTTCAATCGGGTCAAGGCCATGGAGGAAGCGGGCCTGATCAAGGGGCAAGTGACGCTGCTGGACCCTCAGGTATTGGGCCTGCATCTCAATGTATTCATCCATGTGAGCCTGGAAAAACAGGTCGAAGGCGCCTTGCGGCTATTTGAACAGGCCGTGGCAGATCGCCCGGAAGTGATGGAGTGTTACCTGATGACCGGTGATGCCGATTATCTGCTGCGCATTCTGGTGGCCAACATTCAGGACCTGGAGCGTTTCATTCTGGATCACCTGTCGAAGATTCCGGGGGTCGCGAATATCCGCTCCAGCTTTGCCCTCAAGCAGGTGCTTTACAAGACGGCCCTGCCGCTGCCGCCCAACGGGCTGACGCTCTCAGAACCTAGATAACCCGCTTCAATGTTCAGCCTGAGGAGTGGCGAAGCTGACAAACGTCAGGTTCGCGCCACACTCGATCAGGGAATTGATCAACGCCGACATGGCTGCGCCGCTGAAATGCTCCGTCATGTCGCAAGCACTTGCCCAGTAACCGCTCAGAATCCACAGACAATCCTCATTGGCGCTTCGGCCAAGCGCATACCCAAGGCATCCTGGCGCGCTCTGAAGCTGGGCAATGTGCAGCTTCACACGACTCTCGAAAAACGGGTCCGTGTCTTCGATGAAACGAATTTCCAATGCATTCATGGCATTGATATGCATTACAGCACTCTCCCGCGAAACCCGAGCCATGCATTCAGGTGGTTGATTTCTATCCCGGTAGTGAACTTAACGATCAAGCCGCTTCATGACTATAAGGTTCAGCCGAATGCACTCATGAACTCGACTCATCAATAAGCCATTCATGCCAGAGGATCACGCCCCTAAACTTCGGGCCAGACAGGCCGAAAACAAGATAGTCAGGTGCTTTCAGATGCCCGAAAAGAGGGAAAACGTCGTTGTGTGACGGGTCAATCTCGCTGATCAGGCCTTAATCCTGGATACATCCTGTAATATTTAGCTTGCTATCAATGGCAGGAAAACGCTCTCATTTTCAGGTTAACGGCTCCCAAAAAGCGCTTTCTGGATTACATCAGGCTCGACAGGACAGGCAGGACAAGGCTCTAGAACGTGATGGCAACTCGCACCAAAGGTTCACATTATGCGAAAATGCCGAGTCATCGCCGACTTGGAGAGCCTGACAGAACATGGCAGCATGCGCGCGCTCGCCAGATCTGACGATGATGAGCTTATGACACGCAGGTCACCGTAGCATGTCGCGGCAGCCTTGATGACGGACAAAGACACCCCAGACGTGTCTATGCGTACCGACCAGGCGTCGCAACTCCGTGAGGAAGCTGATGGGTATGGCTTGCGAGTGCAGGCAGATGTCTTTTCTGCACGAGAGCCGTACCAACAGAACTATGTGTCACTCAAGCCGCTGAAGCCAATGATGATAAGAAGTCAGCGCAGGAGGACATAAAAGTGAGGTCTAAAGCGTTATTGTATTGGCCTTGTATGTCCATCTCTAGTCCTTGTGGGTGTGAGAGTTTGTCGCATGCGGCATAGCATGCGACACGCCATGGCTCCCATAAACAGAAGTAGAGAGCGGATGGCGTTTATCATATGGATCACAGTATGTTGAAGAAAATGAACACGGCTCTGCTGGGCCTGGCTATGTCGATGGGTCTCATGCCCTTGCATGCGGCTGAAGCAAAAAAAGTAGACGTTTTGCTCATCGGGGGGGGAATCATGAGTTCGACCCTGGGTATCTGGCTCAATGAGCTGGAGCCAGGCTGGTCGATCGAAATGGTTGAACGTCTTGATGGCGTCGCACAGGAAAGCTCGAACGGCTGGAACAACGCCGGTACTGGTCACTCTGCCCTGGCCGAGCTGAACTACACGCCAGAAAAAGATGGCAAGATCGACGTCTCCAAGGCCATCGAAATCAACGAATCCTTCCAGATCTCCCGCCAGTTCTGGGCGTGGCAGGTCAAGAACGGTGTGTTGAAAAACCCGCGTTCGTTCATCAACTACACCCCGCACATGAGCTTCCTGTGGGGCGACAAGAACATTTCGTTCCTGAAAAGACGCTATGAAGCACTGAAGGTCAACCCTCTCTTCAGCGCCATGCAGTACTCCGAAGATCAGGAGCAGATCAAGAAGTGGGTTCCGCTGATGATGGAAGGGCGTGACCCGAACCAGAAGATCGCGGCTACCTGGACTCCGATCGGTACTGACGTGAACTTCGGCGAAATCACTCGCCAGTTCGTGGGCCACCTGAAGAACCAGCCTAACTTCAATCTGCAACTGTCGAGCGAAGTTGAAGACATCAAGCGTAATGCTGATGGCTCGTGGCGCGTGTCCTACAAGAACCTGAAAGACGGCAAGGAAACCGAAACCGACGCCAAGTTCGTGTTCATCGGTGCTGGCGGTGGTGCACTGCACCTGCTGCAGAAGTCCGGCATTCCTGAAGCCAAGGAATACGGCGCATTCCCTGTTGGTGGTTCGTTCCTCGTGACCGAAAACCCACAGATCGCCGATCTGCACATGGCCAAGGCCTATGGTCAGGCTTCGGTTGGTGCGCCTCCAATGTCGGTTCCTCACCTGGACACCCGCGTACTGGATGGCAAGCGCGTTATCCTGTTTGGCCCATTCGCGACCTTCTCCACGAAGTTCCTGAAAGAAGGCTCTTATCTGGACCTGCTGACCAGCACCACCCTGCACAACGTCTGGCCAATGACCCGGGTAGGCATCAAGGAATACCCACTGGTTGAGTACCTTGCCGGCCAGCTCATGCAGTCCGATGATGATCGCTTCGCAGCCCTGAAAGAGTACTTCCCTAACGCCAAGAAAGAAGACTGGCGTCTGTGGCAGGCAGGTCAGCGCGTTCAGATCATCAAGCGTGATGAAGAGAAAGGCGGCGTCCTGAAACTGGGTACCGAGATTGTCAGCTCCAAGGACAACAGCATTGCCGGCCTGCTGGGCGCATCGCCAGGTGCATCGACCGCAGCTCCGATCATGCTGGGCGTTCTGGAGAAGATCTTCAAGGACAAGGTTGCAACCCCTGCCTGGCAGGAAAAGCTGCACCAGATCATCCCAAGCTACGGCACCAAGCTGAACGATCATCCTGATCAGGTTGCCAAGGAATGGGCTTACACCAGCGAAATCCTGCAACTGCCAGCACCTCCAGCTGTTGGCGCTGCAGCACCGGCTCCGGCAGCAACACCTGCCAAGCCACGCGAAAGCAACGCAGCGACTGATATGGCGCTGTAATGCCAAAGCCCCATCAAACCTGGTTTGATGGGGCTTTTTTCTGTAGCCGGGAAATACCGCTTTACCGCCTCCCCTACCTTCCCTCCTGACGCCTACTTCGCGAACAACTGCCCCATATCCTTGAACGCCTTGAACTCCAGTGCGTTGCCACAAGGGTCAAGCAGAAACATCGTCGCCTGCTCACCCACCTGCCCCTTGAAGCGGATGTAAGGCTCGATCACGAAACGAGTCTCGAACGACCTCAAACGCTCGGCAAGCGCCTCCCACTGCTCCCACTGCAACACGATGCCAAAGTGCGGAACAGGTACGTCATGCCCGTCCACCGGATTGCTATGCGCACTTTCCTGCACTGCGTTCTTCGGCGCTTCGTGAATCACCAGTTGGTGACCATAGAAATTGAAATCGACCCAGTGATCACTGGAGCGCCCTTCTTCCAGACCAAAAACCTGGCCATAGAAGGAACGCGCAGCCGCAAGGTCGTAGACGGGGATCGCAAGGTGAAAGGGAGAAAGGCTCATCGGAAACTCCAGGCTTTTGGTTTTTATCAACCGCAAGGGCTTGCTTGCGGCTGTTCAAGTACTGGAGAAATCATAGAAGCCGCGACTCAACAATAAAATCAATATATATTTCTCAGACTGACAAAAGAGATTTATCAATGATTCGTGAGCTGAAGACCCTTGTGGCGGTCGCACAGGAAGGCACTTTCGCCGCCGCCGGGAACCGGATCGGCCTGACACAGGCTGCCGTCAGCGCACAGATGCAACGTCTCGAAACCGAACTTGGCTATCAGCTATTCGACCGCAAGGGCCGCTCGGCACAGCTAAATCGAATGGGACATCAGACCCTCCTGCAAGCCCAGGAACTGATCCGCCTCTACAACAACCTTGGCTCGACAGCCAGCGGACAACCCGAGAGCATACTGGTCAATATCGGCGCAATTGCCTCGGTCCAGCGCTCACTGCTCCCCGATGCACTGGCAGCCTTCCACCGCCAATGGCCTCAATGTCGCACCCGCGTCATACCGGGTGTATCCATGCAACTGGTTAACCTGGTGGATGCCGGCGAAATCGACATGGCGGCCATCATCCGCCCACCCTTCGCACTGCAAAGCGACCTGCGCTGGACCGCTCTGGCCAGCGAACCCTATCGCCTGATCGTCCCAAGCCACCTGCCCGGCGATGACTGGGCCGAACTGCTGTCCACCCAGCCCCTGATCCGCTACGACCGCACCTCGTTCGGCGGCCGACAGGTCGACCGCTTCCTGCGCCAGATGCACTTCACCTTGCGCGAAGCCTGCGAGCTGGATGAACTGGAAGCCATCATCAAACTGGTCGCCAATGGCGTAGGCGTGGCATTGGTTCCCCAGACAGCCGACCACCGGCAATGGCCCGCTGAAGTGCGGGCGCTGGATTTAGGCGTACATACGTTTCATCGGGATGTGGGGCTGGTGCATCGGGCCAGGGAGAGCTTGAGCGAGCCGGTGAGGTTGTTGATTGAACTGGTTGAGGGGTTGGTGCAGGTGCATAGATAGACCACAACAATCTTTCAGAAGAGACCGACTTTCTTCAAAAAGTCCGTAAATCGAAAGACTCTGTAGATATCTGCCGTAAACACACACACTGAAACGATTAACCCACTGGCTTTCCTTAAGCTTTAAAGATATTTTCCCGCGATTCCAGCAGGGCATGTGCTCTGACAGCCTTCCAGGTCATCTTGCAGGTGTTTATGAGTACCCCGGTCCAGCGCCCTAAAAGCAAAGCTTTTTTTCTTGGGCTGGCGTTTTGTCTGTTGCTGAGTCTGGGCATTACTTTGGCCTTGATCTGGCTTCCCGACCAGTACCCGGCCAATAGTTACATCGAACTCGCCCTGATCATTCAAACACTTTTTCTGGGCAGCCTGTGCGTCTCCACATGCCTGCGCCAAAAGCAGTCGCAGGCGCAGTTCGACGAACTAATTGCACAGAAAAACCAGATCAGCTTCTTGAATGCACGCATCACCAACCTGATCAATGCCGCCACCCAGGTTGCCGTCGTCACGACTAACGCGCAAGGAGAGACAAAGCTTTTCAGCGATGGTGCCCAGGCCATGTTCGGCTTCAACCGCGAGGAGATGCTTGGCCGCAACAATGTTCAGATGCTTTATGTAAAGGAAGAAATCGATGCACGCCGACAATTGCTAACCGACCCCGCCCTTCTTGCACTGACCGACAAACAGCTCATTCGCAAGCTCTCCAACGACGACAACGGAGTCAGCAAACCAACCGAATGGACTTATCGGCGCAAAGACGGCAGCCAGTTCACCGGCGAACTGCGCCACGCGCGATTCAGCGACGCAAATAGCGGTGAAGTCGAACACATCAGCGTAATCATTGACGTCAGCGAGCGAATCGAATTACTCAACAGCGTCCAGAAAAGCAAGGCACTGCTTACGCAGTTGACTCAACACATCCCGAATATGCTGTATCAGTTTCATTTGCGAGCGCCTGGTGACGGTTACTTTTCATTTTGCAGCCCCAGCATTGAAGACATCTTCGAGTTGAGTGCCGATGCAGTCATCGGCGTTGACTTCGCCGATAATCCACTCTTCAAGCGCCTGCATCCCGATGACTTGCCATTGATCAGGGCAGTTTCTGTGGCATCAGTGGAAACAGGCGATGGCTGGATGTGTGATTTCCGCGTAGTGCTACCCGTTAAAGGCGTGCGCTGGCTACGCGGAGATGCCCATGCCGAGCGCCAGCCGGACCAGACATTCATCTGGTACGGCTCGTTCAGTGACATTACCGAACTCAAGGACCGAGAAGAAAAACTTCAGACCCAAGCCGTCACCGACGAATTGACCGGCATCTATAACCGCCGCCATTTCATAAGTTCGCTGGAACAACTGGTGGACACCGGTAAACGCTACGCCACCCCTTTCTCGCTGATCACATTTGACCTGGACCACTTCAAATCAATCAATGACCGATTCGGCCATGGAGTGGGCGATACCGTATTGCAACAAGTCTGCACACTGATTCGCCAGCGCCTGCGCTCCAGCGATATTTTTTGCCGAATCGGCGGAGAAGAATTGGCAATCCTTTGCCCGCTCACCTCACATGCAGACACCGGAAAACTGGCCAATATGCTGTGCCAGGCCTTAGCTAATCATGAAATCGATGTCGCTGGCCGCGTCACCGCCAGTTTCGGTTTTGCCACCTGGACGAAAGACCTGAGCGCCGAAGAACTGCTGAGCCTTGCCGACATGGCCAGTTACAACGCCAAGAAGAATGGGCGCAACCGGGTTGTAGGGGCCTAAGGGCCGTCATCCATAGTTCACGACCAATAGCCAGCAACAGTGCAGGCACGGGGACACGCATACATTTCATGGGGATGCAGAGCTGGCGACAGCAAGAAAATGCATCCCCTGTATCATCACCCGAACCGGATCACTGCTTCAGATCCGCCATTAGCTTGTCAGTGAGCAGATCGATAGCACGATTGAACGCCGAACGCAGTGCCTCGGGGTCAGCAGCATACCTTTCTGGAGTAAATGCCTTGTCATTACCGGCGCTCATTGCGGTGATGGTTTCAAAGTTACGCCATATCTGCTCATCGCCACGCCTCATGACAGCGACGACGCCCATCGTCGGATAAAGCTCTTTGCTGAAGTTGACCAAAGACACTCCCCATTGGCCGCCTCTCAACTCGATTGTTGCATCTGCACTCGCTTCATCTGCAACAACGACAAAGAGCTTCTCCTGCGCAATTCTTGCCTTGAAGCGATCACGCAGCATGGCCCCAACATCAATACCGTTACGCTGCATATTGAGCAGTATGGCTTCTCTTGGGGTGATCCCGGCTTGTGCGGACGACAGACTCGTGCTGGACAGGACAGTCGGATAAAGAGAAGTACCAGAGGCTGCATTGGCCCCTGCGCTCATACCCGCCTCCCAAGCTTGAGACATACTGTTGAATTGAAAATATTGCGGCGAAAACTCTACCGGGGTAAGCCAGACGGTTTTAACTCGCTGTCGGTTCTCATGACTAAGATTTTTGGTTACGCAGCCACACAACATAATGTGAGGCACAACAATACAGTCATGCGTCCGCTTGAAAAGTGCATTACAACTCCCTGAAATTGATATTCATGCACTACTATCACGGGTACGTTACACGAATGGTATCGGCTGCTGAAGCAAGCGCATAACGAAGGTGCAATATGGACAGCATGCGTGCCACCTTGGCCAAGATCAAAGCAGCCGAGAGCCGAAGAGGCAATAAGCCTCCTCGGCGACTCAGTATCAGGTAAACAGGTCGACACCCAGCTGGAAAGCGACCCAGAGCGCCAGGCATGTTGCGAAGAACAATGCGATATTTTCAAACAGGTTATTGCGATATTTCTTGTCCAGCAGCGACTTCTGGTTGGACATGATCAACAGGCCCAGCGAAATGACCGGCAAACCAATGATGTTCAGCGCACTGACCCCAATGGTCAAGGTCACGAAATCCGGCATGCCAGGCAGCGACCAGATCAATGGCGTTACCAGAATGAACAGCATGAACCACTTATGCATGGGGTCATGGTGAAACTCTTTACCGTACCTCTCGCGACGAGCAGGGCTGACATGCTGGAACGCATCGGTAATCAACATCGGGAATGCAGTGGTTTTTCCTGAAATACTGGCGAACAGAGTCGCGAATACGCCAATAAAGAACACATACCAACCAGCGGGGCCAAAGAACATTTCCAGCGCCTTGCCCAAGTCACCCAGGGTCTTCACCTCGATACCGTTTGGCCGCAGAATTTCCGCTCCGACAATCCAGATGGCCAGGTTAATGACGATCCCGACGCACACGGCAAACAATAAATCGTTACGCTGAACACGCTTGTGCTGAGGCCCTACCCAGCCCTTCTGGCGCATGACATAGGGATGCACGAAGTTTGCAATGGAACCTGCAACCGCGCCGATCACCGATACCGCAACCAACAGCGCGCCATGCACACCTTCATCCGGCGGGATACTGAAACCAATGGTGCCTTTGACAATACCCACAACATCCGGGCCGGACATGACAGCCAAGGCGATAAAGGCCAGGGTCATGACAGCCAACAACAACTTCATCACGCCTTCGATCATTGAATAGATGTTGCGACCGACCAGCATCCATACAGCCAGCACCACCGCTACCGAACAGAGCAATGGGTGGTCGATCTTGAACAGCATCGCCAGCGACTCACCTGCCCCTTTGATCATGTAGGCATTCATCAAATGCCCCATCAGCAAGGCATAAACAAGCATGAACCAGGCAAAAAAGGGATTCAGTTGCGCATAACCCTGAAGGATTGTCATACCTTGGTTGTTGCACAACTGGAAGCGAGCAATGATGTTTACGATCAGGTATCTCAACAGCAGAGAAACCGCCAACACCCACATCATCGCGTAACCGTAATTCGCTCCTGCGACAGACGACGTAATCAGATCACCTGCACCTAGCCAGGACAGTACGGCAATGATGCCCGGCCCCAGCAGTTTCAGCATTCGTGTAAATCGATTTTGTGCGCGCCCGGATGCCTGACCTTCAACGGAAGGAATGCTTGCCATAGAGGATGTCTCCATTATTGTTTTTGTTAGATCCATAGCAGTCGAACACAACTCATTAGACGTCGTACAACACTTCTGAAGAAAATGTGTTTTTAGATATTTCAATCCCAGGGTGTCAGCTAGAGTTGATGAAGGTTTCTCAGTGCTTATGGCACGTGAAGCCATGCGGGTCGTGTGCATGCATTACTGGAAGAGCTGCAACAACACGCAACCGGGGTGATCCTCGGACGGAACGGTGACCACACCCCAAAAAATACAGAAAAGGCCGAGGCATCATTTGAAGCGATGGCTGAAAAGCGAATCAGAAAGCAAACGCCAATACCCTACAGGACTTGCCTTTGTGAGGGGGCTGACTGCGTAAAAGCACCTGAAGATGGATACGATTCTCATGATGCACGCCTCTGAATCGATTGATTAGAGACGGCGCCGGATCGTCAGAATAGGGAGTGCGACCTTGTTTTCAGATATAAAAAAAGGTCTTGGACGTTTTCACTTCTGAAAGCCCAATGACGTATCAGCTGTCATTGGTATGCGCTTTCAGCAGAAACGACGCAAGACCTTGATTTACATCACAAAATTCTGGCTCCACGACCTGGACTCGAACCAGGGACCCAGTGATTAACAGTCACTTGCTCTACCAACTGAGCTATCGCGGAATGAGCGCTATCTTACTGATTAAAATAGGTAAGTCAAGCATCCCCTTGAAAAAATATTGAGCATAAACAGTCATTTGCAGGCGCAGGGTTTCGTCGTGGGTTTGCTGTGGCGTAGTGTGTTCGCTTGCCCCCGCAACGCTTATCACAGAAAGGAGAACGAGATGACCCAGGCTAACCGTCTTGAAACGTTGTTCCCCACCGCTGACGACATTCCGGAGCAGTACCGTACAGGCCCGGCCATCGAGCAGCGGGAATATCTGGTCAATGGTGTACTGCAATCATGGCAAGGGCCTCTGGCTCCGGTGCGCAGTCCGGTTTGTCTGAGAAGTGCAACGGGGCTTGAGTCGGTGATTCTGGGCAGTACGCCGCTGCTGGATGCAGAAACGGCCATGACGGCACTCGATGCTGCGGTTCAGGCTTATGATCGTGGCCAGGGTCGCTGGCCGACAATGCGTGTGGTGGAGCGCATTCAGCATGTAGAGTCGTTCCTCAAACGCATGCGTGAACAACGCCAGGCCGTGGTGAATCTGCTGATGTGGGAGATCGGCAAGAACCTCAAGGACTCGGAAAAGGAGTTCGACCGTACCTGCGATTACATCGTCGACACCATCAATGCCCTGAAAGAACTGGACCGCCGCTCCAGTCGTTTCGAGCTGGAACAGGACACCCTTGGCCAGATCCGTCGTGTACCGCTTGGCGTGACGCTGTGCATGGGGCCTTACAATTATCCGCTCAACGAAACCTTCACCACCCTCATTCCGGCCCTGATCATGGGCAATACCGTGGTCTTCAAGCCCGCAAAGTTCGGCGTGCTGCTGATTCGTCCGCTGCTTGAAGCCTTTCGGGACAGCTTTCCGGCCGGGGTCATCAATGTGATCTACGGGCGCGGCAGGGAAACGGTCAGTGCCTTGATGGCCACCGGCAAGATCGACATCTTTGCCTTTATCGGCACCAACAAGGCCGCCAGCGACCTGAAAAAGCTGCATCCCCGCCCTCACCGCCTTCGTGCCGCGCTGGGGCTGGATGCAAAAAATCCCGGCATCGTGCTGCCCGATGTGGATCTGGATAACGCCGTCAACGAAGCGGTGACCGGTTCGCTGTCTTTCAATGGTCAACGTTGCACAGCCCTGAAGATCCTCTTCGTTCATGAGGATGTGGTGGATGGTTTTCTGGAGAAGTTCCAGCAGAAGCTGGCACAGTTGAAGCCCGGCATGCCTTGGGAGCCTGGCGTGTCCCTTACGCCACTGCCGGAGCCAGGCAAGACTGACTACCTGCAAGGCCTGGTTGTCGACGCCACTGCAAAGGGTGCCCGAGTCGTCAATGAAGGCGGCGCAGACGTCAGCGAAACCTTCTTCTACCCTGCCCTGCTGTACCCCGTGACACCGGACATGCGCGTCTACCACGAAGAACAGTTCGGCCCGGTCGTGCCGGTAGTCGCTTATCGGGATCTGCAAACCGTGATCGACTATGTGCTCGACTCCGACTTCGGCCAGCAACTGAGCATATTCGGCAATGACTCAACCCAGGTCGGACGACTGGTGGATGCCTTTGCCAATCAGGTGGGCCGGATCAATATCAACGCCCAATGCCAGCGAGGCCCGGACCAGTACCCGTTCAATGGCCGCAAGAATTCCGCCGAGGGCACCCTGTCGGTTCACGATGCCTTGCGCGTGTTCTCGATCCGTACGCTGGTAGCGACCAAGTTCCAGGACAGCAACAAGACACTGATCAGCGACATCATCCGTAACCGGGAGTCCAGCTTCCTGACCACCGACTATATCTTCTGAAGTCCGGAATCAGGGGCGCAGTGCAAGGCTGCGCCCCTGACAATGCAGTGGCAGAAAGACATAAATCGCATTTGATAATGATTATCGAAAACAGGTAGCATGCCCACTTTCGGGCAGGACATGTCGCACCTCCCCACGCGATACGAGCACTAACCTCCGTGGATTCGTCCGCCAGCAAACTCGACCTTTATATGGCGCATCGCTCTGCCCTGGTGGACTATGCCGCGCCCATCGTAGGCTGCCGTGCTCGCGCCGAAGATGTGGTCCAGGAAGCCTGGCTGCGTTTCAATGGTCGCCCCAATCAAGACACCACCATCGACCATCCGGTCGGCTATCTGTATCGAATCGTACGAAACCTGGCCCTGGACCTGACACGCAGTATTGCGACCGAAAAACGCCAGCCCGACGGCGACACCCTGCTGGCGGAGCTACCAGCCGCTACTGCGTCCCCCGAGCAGGAAGCGGTCAGCCATGATGAGCTGCAACAAGTCTCCGATGCCCTGGCACAATTACCGGAGCGAACCCGCATGGCTTTCGAGATGCATCGTCTCGGTGGCTACACCCTGCAACAGATCGCAGCAGCTCTGGGTATCTCGGTCGGGCTGACTCACCAGTTGGTACATGATGCCTTGAGTCATTGCGCAGCCTGGCTGGAGCGAGGCAATGGCTGAGCCCCGTTCAAAGAATTTTCAGGAAAATCTGAAAAAAAACACGAGCCAAACGTCTTTTGCAGAAGGGAGCCATAGTGTGCGACCCTCTCACGCCTTTTCTACAGCTGGAGTCTTGCCGGACATGCCGCAAGCCGAACCTCGCCAAGCTCGTCTGGATATTGCCCTGGATTGGCTGATGCGTGTCCGGCAGGGGCCCGACGATGCTCGCTTGCAGGCTGAGCTTCAGGACTGGCTGCAGGCCGCACCGGAAAATGCCGAAGCCTTGCTCAAGGCCGAACGTGTCTGGAGCCTGACCGGCCAGCTTACTCCGGCAACAGCCCATAAATGGCCTCCGGTTCCACCTGTAGCGACAGCCCCTGCACCACCCGCACCTTTCGTCGCCCGCCCAAGACGCCGACGCACCTTGAGTTGGGCCGTAGGCGGAGCGCTTGCTGCCTGCCTCGTGGCTGCCGTGGCTCCCAGTCTGAATACTGCCTTGCAGGCGGACTTCCAGACCGCCAGCGAGCGACGCGAAATCCAGTTGCCGGACGGCAGCCGCGCCGTGCTCGACAGCAACAGCGCCATTGCCTTTGAATTCACGGCAACCCGCCGCGATATTCGCCTGCTGTGCGGGCAAGCCTTTTTCGAGGTCAAGCCTGATCGCAGCAAGCCCTTCAATGTAAGCGCACAAGACCTCGACGTGACCGTCACCGGCACAGCCTTCAATGTCGATCTGGAAGCGAAGAATATTGAAGTTGGCGTACAGCATGGCTCGGTAAAGGTCATTGAGCGCGGTTCAAACCGAATCCTGAATCCAGGCCTGAGCGCAGGCCAGCTACTGGACTTCAACCGCAGCACCGGCCAGGCAAAACTGCAAACACTGCCTGCCAACCGCATCGCCACCTGGCGTAACGGCCAGCTAGTCGCCGACAACGCCCGCATGGCCGATATAGTGGACGAACTGCGCCGCTACCTGCCCGGCACCCTCTGGCTGAAAGACTCGCAACTGGCCGAGAAACGCATTACCGGCGTGTACGACACCAGCAACCCCGAGGCCGCATTGCGTGCAATGGCGCAGCCCCATGGGGCGAAGGTCGAGGGTTGGGGACCTTGGGTGCTGGTGATCTCGCGGTAGTTTTGAAACGGAACACTGCTTTACTGACTGATCCGGTAATGAAACGTATTCTTCACCCCCGAAACCGTCACCGCCCTTCCCTCCACAATCCGCGGCTGATACCGGAAGGTTTCCGCTGCGGTCATTGATGGCCTGATAAACAGCGGATGACAGGTACCTTGAACCTGTGGGTTGACGACGCGGCCCTGAGGGGAAACGTCGTAGATAACGGTGCAGTCGCCTTCGATGCCTTTGTCCAGCGCGCGCTGGGGATAGTCGGGGGCTTCTTTGCTCAGAGGCTGGTATTGGCTGCTGTCGGCGGCGGCTGTTTGTTGCTGGGCCTGGCGGGCGCGTTCAGCGGTTTGTCTGGCCTGTTCGGCCTGGCGTTGTTGCTCGGCCTGCTGCTGCGCCACGCGCTGTTGTTCCTGCTGACGCTGCTGCTCGGCCTCCTGGGCATGTTGCCGTTGCTCGCGCTTTTGCTCTTCGACACGCTTGCGTGCCAAGGCGGCCTGTTCGAGTTGGCGGGCCTGACGTTGTGTATCGATCTGTGGCCTGGCGGGTTCGATGGGCCTGGCAGGCACGGGCACTGGCTCAACCGCAGGCTCAATGACCGACGCAGGGGCAATCATGGCAGGTGCCGGTTCGGGCGGCAGGATAAACAACTGGGTGGTGATCGTTCGGGCGGGTTCGGGCGTTTTTTCCTGAATGCTCCAGCCGAACATCAACCCACCCAGCAGCGCGCCATGCAGAGCAAAGGCGATGGCAGCAGCCAGCCCGTTGTTACGTAACCTGCTCCAGTCCATGACGCTGGAGCCAGACGACTCGAATTCCAGTGTCATTGTGGTCATTGCGGGGCCTCTGTCACCAATCCCAGATGAGTCACGCCGCTGTGCTGCAAAGCGGCCATGGCGGCAACCACCCGCCCATAATCGGCCTTGTCGTCTGCGCGGATGAATACCTGGGTATCTGCACGTTCGGCCACCAGTCGGGCAATGCGGTCTTGCATGTCTTCCAGACTGGCAGCGGTATCGGTCTGCGAATGGGTGTCGACGTTTTCCCCGAGGTTCCAGTAGTAACCGCCTTCAGCCTTGACCGACAAGGTCACGATGCGCTGCTTGGTGTCGGTGGGCTGCGCCTCACTGGCAACTTTCGGCAGTTCGATCTTCACGCCCTGGGTCAGCATCGGCGCAGTCACCATGAAAATAACCAGCAGCACCAGCATGACGTCGATATAGGGTACGACGTTCATTTCGGCTTTCGGACCATGTTTGCGTTGAGGTTTGACCAGCATGGAAAGTCCCTCAGGCCACAGCGGCCATAGTACGTGTCAGGCCTTGCAGGGTTCGATTCAAACGCACCTGCATTTCGTTGCCAAAGCTGTAGTAGCGAGCCGCAAGGGTCTGGCCGCGTGCGGCAAAGCGGTTGTAGGCAATCACGGCAGGAATGGCAGCAAACAGGCCGATGGCGGTCGCAATCAAGGCTTCGGCAATACCGGGCGCGACTGTGGACAGCGTGGCTTGCTGCACCTGAGACAAACCAATGAAGGCATTCATGATGCCCCAGACAGTGCCGAACAGACCGATGTACGGACTGACCGAGCCCACCGTGGCGAGAAACTGAAGACCCTTTTCCAGTTGCAGTTCCTGCTCGCTGATTGCCACTTGAAGCGAACGCTCGACGCCGGACAACACGGCATCGGGTTCAATGTCCGGACGATGCCTGAGCTGCTGATACTCGGCATAACCCGCCTGGAATATCTGCTGAATGCCGTTGGCTCGATCACGGGCTTCAGTGGCCTCGCTGTACAGCGGCGACAGTTCCGGTTCGCGACGAAAGCGCTGCTGGAAAGCATCCATGGAATGTTCGTCGTGACGCAAGGCAAGGCTGCGCTGGATGATCAGATACCAACTGGTCAGCGAGGCCATCAGCAGGGTCAGCATCACAGCCTGGACCAGTACGCTGGCATTGCTGATCAACCCCCAGAGGGTCATGTGTTCTAGCGTGGCGTGCATCGTGGAATTCCTGATGTATGGCACCTTCCGGTCAAGGTCAGTGCCTGTATGAATCGATTGTTTATCACCGCTTGATGACAAACGACTTACGGCAGAGCCAGGGTTTTAACCACATCGGCCCAAGGGATGAATTTGAAGTTCTGCGCCTGCTCGGGCATGCGCTTTCGTCCGTCCTGAACCACCAGCATGCCTTTGCTCCATGGGCCGCCGAGGTTGGCCGAGGTCACTTCCAGGCCATCGGTTTCAGAAGTCCCATCGATCCCGAGCCTGGCATTGAGGCCCACACGAAATGCGCCGCGCAGCGCATAAGGCGGTTCGGCATCCACCACCACATAGCTGTCATTGCCCTGGCTGGAGATCACCAGATAGTCGTGCTGCTCGCTCTGATACAACGCCAGCCCCTCGACATCGGCATGTACCACATCGCCGACCTTGATCACGCTGGACAGTGTTGCGGGCTGATCGGCACGGGCATCCACCGCCCAGACACCAACGTCCTCCTCGCCAAGAAACAGCCGCTGGCGCTGATCGTCGGCCACGCAGCCTTCCGGCTGGCTGTCCACCTTGAAACTGCGCACCAGTTCACCCCTGGCCTTGCCGTCAGGCGCGCTGATCCGGTATTGGAGGAAGCTGCCATCCTTGCCGTTGGCGAAGGCATAGAGCTCGCCACTGGCCGGCTGGAACAGGCAGATGCCATAGATCTGCGCCAGCGGCGTGGGAATTTCGCCCGCCTCGCGAAGCGCGCCACTGTTACGGTCGATGCTGAACAGGCTCAGGCTGTTGCGATCACGATTGCTGGCAACCGCCAGATCGACCTTCTGCTTGCCCAGCATGAAGCCGGGCCGTACATCGACGTTGTTCAGACGTCCGACGGCCAGTTCCTGAAGCTGCTTGCCCTTCAGGTCATAAACCAGCAGCCCCTGCTTCTTGTTGGTGCCCAGTACGCGACTTTGGGCCGGATTTTTCGGATGAATCCAGATCGCAGGGTCGTCCGCAGCATCGCCCTGACGCGCTACCGGCTGACTCTGAGCGACAGCCGCCACGCCGGGCAGCGGCGCAGCCAGAGCGACCGGTTTCGGCTTCCAGCTCAGCTCACCTTCAAACAAGCGGTCGCCGTCGTTATCGTTGAGCAGCAATTGCAGGCCACTCTGGCTTTCATGAATCGACAGGCCTTCAGGCTTTTTCAGGTTCATCAGCGACAGTTCGGCTACCGATGACCAGCTCTCGCCATCGCCCTGCTGCTGATAGAGGTGCAAGGCCTTGCCCTTGGGATCGAGCGCCAGCAAACCACCAGGGACGACCGCCATGGCCCCCGCCGCCTGCTTGATTGCGCCAAACGGCTCACGCAAGGCAACCGGCGTGCGGGCTACATCGGCTTCGGGATGCGCCGGGTAAGCCCACCAGCCGATGTTCTGCTCATTGACGAACAAGCGATGTGCCGCGTCGTCCACCTGACAGAACTCCGCATTGGGCGGCAGCGGCAGGTTGCGCACCAGGCGAGGCTGCTCGCCGAGGTGCTCCCCGCTGCCGACCAGCCATTGCTCACCCTTGCCCTCGTCGCCGACCAGAAACAGGAACAGGTTGCTGGCGTCATCGCGATACAGGCACAAGCCGGTGACCGAATAATCCCGTGCTGGCAGGTAAACAGGCTTTGACCATTGGTTCTTTGCCGGATCGATGCGGCTCAGCATCGGTTGCTGACGCAGGTTGTCCAGCGTCGCCACCAATGCCGTCTCACCACTCTGACGGCTATCCAGCGCCTGATAGGAACCCGGCAGCCGGGCCAGTTGGCGCCCTTTGTCATCGAGCAGCAACAGGCCGGATTTGACACTGGCGGCCAGGCGTTTCGCCCCGTCACTGCCAGGCAGAAAACCCACGGACTGGGCCTTGAACGGCTCGCTTTCGGCCCAGCGCCCAAGGCTCATCTCGGGAGTGGGCGCAGCCTGTACGGCCCCGGCCATCAGGCCGATCAACAGCGACAGGCAACCCGCTTTACGTGGCAACAAAATCTTCATGAACACTTGAATCCTTGCACAAGGTTATCCGGCAACACGGGTGAAGGGCTGCCGGTATCGATCAGAAATGGGTGAATGTCAGGCCGATCTTGTAGGTCGGGCCGTACTCTTCGTATTGGCTGTTGAGAGAGCGATGGCCGGCATAGACGAAGTACGGCTGATCGGTGAGGTTTTGCGCCTCGAAACTGACTTTCAGGTTCTTGGTCAGCGAGTAGCGAGCGCTGAAATCGATGAAGGTCTGGCCGTCGACGTACAGGTCATGGTCCTTGTCGCCAATGGCCGCCAGCTCATACAGATAGGCCGACTTGTAGTTGGCCGACAGACGCAGGCTGAGCTTGTCGTTTTCCCAGCCAAGAATCAGGTTGCCGACCGTATCGGACTGGCTCGGCAGATCGATATCGCGCTTGCGGTTGGTGCCCGTGCTCTGGTCGAAGCCCTTGATGCTGGCGTCCGAGCGGCTGAAAGTAGCGTTGGCGCCCAGCAGCAGGCCATTCCAGGGCGCAGGCAACCAGTCGAGTTTCTGCGAGTACGCCAGCTCAAGACCATACAGCTTGGCCTTGTCGCCATTGGCGTAAGTGTTGGCCTCGGAAAAACTCGCCCACTGCCCCGTACCCGCCAGATCGGTGTTGTAAACGAAATTCTGGATATCCTTGTAGAACACGAAGGCCGAAACCGTGCCGGCGCGCCCCATGAAGCGTTCAATGCCCAGGTCCAGGTTGCTGGACTCCAGTGGCTTGAGGTCCGGATTGCCGAAAGTGGCTTCGTCATCATCGATCACAAAACCCGGGGCCAGTTGCCCGAAGGTCGGACGCACAACGCTTTTGGTCCAGGCGGCGCGCAACTGGGTGTTCTTGTCGATCTGATAGCGTGCATGCAGGCCCGGCAGCCAGTGGTGGTAATCGCGTCGGGTCTGGCTCGACTCGAACACCCCGTCGCGTACGCCGGTTCCCTTGGCTTCCATCTCGGTGCCTTCGTAGCGAAGGCCGGCAATGAAGCGCCATTTATCGATATCGATGGTGTTCATGAAGTAACCGGCGTTGATGTCTTCACTGATCGTGAAGTCATTGGCCCGCGACTCCGACTCATCGTAGAAGTCCGCAGCATTCAGGCCACCCAGCAACCCTTTGATGGCGCCGGGACTGATGCCGTTACCGAAATTACCCAGCCGGTAATCGATTGTGCCTTTCTGGAATTGCGTCAGATTCAAATCACTGGAAGTGAAACCCAGCGTATCGAAGTCCTCGTATTTCCAGACCTCCAGATCGTTGGTCTTGTCACGCCGGCTGACCTTGCCACCGAACTTGAATTGCGAGGCATACCCCTTTAAGTCGTAATCCCGGGCCAGGTCCAGACGCAGGTTCTTTTCCTTGTCCCTGGTGTTCTGCTTTTCCCAGTCCACCTTGTCGAGAGTGAAGTTCGAGGCATCGTAAAAAGCGGAGCCGACAATGGGGCGCGGCGTTTCAGTGTCGTAGAAACCGGTGTTGGCGAAGTCATTGTTGCCCACGAAAGTGGCGCCTGCGATATGGCCAGGGCTGTCTTCGCTGGACTCGCTATAACCGGCCTGACCGCTGACAGTCCACAGGTCGTACATGCGCTCACCGCCGAACACAAAGGATTTGATCTCCTGGGTTTCGGTACGGGCCTTGAGCTTGCGGGTGCCTTCGGCATCGCCCAGCGTACCGGCGCTTTGCGCATCGGCGAACTCGAAACCATTGGTGGTACGGACCTCATCGTCCTTGAAGCGGCTGTACAAGGTTCGCAGGTAGAAACTGCTGACATCATCCGGCTTGTAATCGAAGTTCAGGCCACCGCCAGCACGCTCGCGACTGATGTCGTAGTTGCGCTGCTCGAACTCTTGCAGGCTCCGGCCATCCCAGGCACCGCCCGTTTCGACGTTGTCAGAACCGAAGTCGCGCTTCTGCCAGCTGAGAGCCGCCGCGACACCGAAGTTGTCGATGCCATCACCCAGGCTAAAGCGATTGCTGGCCGCGCCGGAAAACTTCGGGCTGGTCTGGCCGCTGTTCTTGTCATAACTGGCTTCACTGCTACCGGTATAGAACAACCCCTTGTGATCGAACGCCGAAAGGCTCTCGACATCCACCGTGCCGCCCAGGGAGTTGGCGTCCATGTCCGGCGTCAGGGTCTTGATGACAGACAGCGATTGCACCAGCTCCGAGGGCAAGACATCCAGCGCCACTGCGCGACGGTCACTTTCCGGTGCCGGTACGAGTGTGCCATTGATGGTCACGCTGTTCAGGTCAGGGGCAAGGCCCCGCACCGTCACGAAACGGCCCTCACCCTGATCACGCTCAACGCTGATGCCCGGCAGACGCTGCACCGCTTCGGCAACGTTCTGGTCCGGCAATTGGGCCACGCCATCGGCATGCACCACGCTCTTGATGCTGTCCGAGGAGCGCTGTTCCTTGAGGGCCTGATCGATACTTGCCGCCTGCCCCACCACCTC
The DNA here is from genome assembly GCF_057809175.1 of Pseudomonas sp. FG43. NCBI lineage: Bacteria > Pseudomonadati > Pseudomonadota > Gammaproteobacteria > Pseudomonadales > Pseudomonadaceae > Pseudomonas > Pseudomonas sp. FG43. The sequence continues at coordinate 354,283 of NZ_JBMDJL010000002.1, read as the reverse complement.
GACATGCTCGGTGGCATTGACTTCGGCAGCCTGAAGCCGCTCGTTGGCAATCGCCAGGGCCAGTGCGCTGAGTGCGTAGCCGACCAGTTGTGCCCTGCTGCGGCGCTTGTACATGTCTGTCCTCTCCAGGCTTCACGATGGGCCAGGCAAATGACCCGGCAACTGGAGGCGCAAGCTAGAGTCCAGGCGTGACGGTTCTGTGACAGATAACGCCGAAAACCCCTGAAATTGAGGGTTTCAGGGGTGAAATGAGCTGATTTGACTTTGGGTTGTGGGGAGTCTTTGGAGCTTCGCGAATGAATTCGCTCCTAAAGCCCCGGCAGGAGCGAATTCATTCGCGAAAAACAGGCACACACCATGAGCTGATTCGACCCTTTGCGCCGTCACCCAACTGTCACAGTCATCTGTTCTGCTGGCCGACATTCAGCGCTCCAGGAGCCCGTCAGGCCATGTTCAGCATCCTCAAACCCCACCGCGGGAAACTCGCCCTGCTGATGGTCGCGGCCAATATGGGGCTGCTCGCATTCCTGGCTTTTGGCGATATCAAATACGTCAGCGAGTGGAAATGGCTGGATATCATCGGCGAAGGCGGCTCGGCGCTGCTGGCCTTGACCTGGCTGTTTCTGGTGTTCAAGAGCCGCCCGGCCGGTCGGGTAACCAATTACCTGTCCGTGGGCCTGAGCTGCGTATTCTTTTCCTGGTGGATCGATGCGCTGGACGAGTTCATCCGCCTGCCCAAGGAAATCGGCTGGGACCATTGGCTGGAGTCCGGCCCGATGCCAGTGGGTTTGATTCTGTTGACCATCGGTATCTATCACTGGCACCGGGAACAACTGGCAATCAGCGCACAGATGGAAAAGCGTGAGCGCGGCTTTCGCGAGCATCGGCTGTTCGACAAGCTCACCCCGCTGGGAAGCGCCGATTACCTCAAGCGCCAGTTGGTGCTCAGCCTGGAACAGAGCCAGCGCCAGCAGCACCCCCTGTCACTGGTGGTGGTGGATATCGACAATTTCAGCGCCATCAATCAGTCGTTCGGTCATGGCGAAGGCGATGAAGTGCTGTCGGCCCTCAGCCATCTGCTGGTGCTGAACCTGCGTCGCCAGGATCTGCTCTGTCGTCTGGCGGGTGACCGGTTTGTCGTGCTGCTGCCCAATACCGGCGAAAGCCAGGCAAAACTGTTTGCCCTGGAGTTGCAGCAAGCCGTTGCCGGGCTGGCCCACAAGACCCGGCAACAGGGTGAGCGGCTTCATCTGTCAGCCAGCACTGCCGCCGTAATGGCCATGGACGAAACACCCGAAAACCTGCTCAAGCGCCTGAACCTGTCACTGGCCCGCGCCCGGCAACCTCTGCCGCGAATAGCCTGAGGCCTGCCATGACCATCAAGAGCGACTGGTACGAAACCGACAGCCGATTCATTCCCGGCCATTACCAGCCGGCAACGCTGATTGACCTGGCGTTGTCGCGCGCTATCGACAGCCACCGCCTGCTCAAAGGCACCGGTCTGTTCTACGAGGACATCATTGCAGGCAAGACACGCCTGAGCCCGCAACAATTCTTCGCCCTGATCGGCAATGCCCAACGGCAGATGGGCGCCGATGACACCAGCTTCCTGTTTGGCCAGCGCCTGTTTCCCGGCCATTACGGTGCAGCCAGTCATGCCTTGCGCCATGCCCGAAATCTGCATCAGGCTCTGGAAATCCTGATCCAGCAGCAGGCGCTGCTCAGCCCGCTGCTGACGCCGCGCCTGGAACTGGACGAGCACTATGCCTATCTCTACTGGCTGGACAGTTGCGGCGCAGGCGAGCAGCAGCGGTTTGTGCTGGAAGCCGGCATGACCGCGCTGATCGCGATGAGTCATCTGCTGGGCGGTGAGCGTCTGCCCTGGGAATGCAGTTTCTGTCATGACGAGCCACGCTATGTCGAGCAGTACTGGGTTCATCTGGGGGAAAACACCTCGTTCGGGCGACCACTGGACATGATGCGCCTTCCCAGAGAATGCCTGACCCGTCCATGGCCGGGCGCGTCTCCGATTGCCGGGCAAGTCGCTCAGCAGGAAGCCAGCGCACAACTGGAAACGCTGGGCATGTACGCCAGCCTGCTGGACCGGATCTACCGTTATCTGCGCGATAACGTGCGTGAAGCACCGAACCTGGATCAGGTCGCCCAGGCTTTCGCCATGAGCCCGGCGACCCTCAAGCGCAAACTGCAGAAACACGGCACCAGTTTCCAGGCCCAGCACGATCTGGCCCGCAAACACGTGGCCCTGCACCTGTATCAGATCAAGGGTCTGAGCAATGAAGCCGTCGCCGAATACCTGAACTTCAATGACCCCGCCAACTTCCGCCGATCCTTCAAACGCTGGACTGGCAGTACCCCGAAACTGATCCAGCGCCTGTTCAATTTCGACTGAAAACGACCTGAGAATGGCCTCTGCCCGCCCTTCATGAAGTTTTTTCAATTATTTTCTGAAAATTTCCCGCGCTGCCCCGTCCTTTGACTCGCACACAACATTGAGATCAATTCTCATTCAAAAATGCGGGTTTTAAGCCCGTACGGGGACGTGGGATGACACCGAACACTCAGCCATCGCGAAGCCTGGGCACAGCGATTCGCAAACACCTGAATCACGCCACACAACTCAGCGCCTTGAGCCTGTGCTGGATGATCAGCAGCCAGAACGTAATGGCCAGCGAACCGCTGAGCGAGCGTGAGCAAATCCTGCAAACCCGCCATAGTTTTGATATCTCGGTACAAGAACTCTCGGCCGCGCTGATCAGCTTCGGCCAGCAGAGCGGCCTGCAAGTCAGCGTCGACCCGGCCTTGCTGGGCAACCGTTACTCACAAGCCGTACAAGGCCAGATGAGCAGCGAACAGGCCCTCGCGAAACTGCTGCATGGCACTGGCATCGGCTGGGGCTATGAAGATGGCAGCCTGGTGTTTCACCTGACCCGGACCAGCGGCTTCGATGCGCCGATGGAGTTGCAGAGCACGGTGGTGCTGGGTGAGCCGGTAGAAAACAGTTTCCAGGGACAGACCGTGATCGGTCGCAAGGCCATCGAAGCCTTCCCCGGTGCCAATGGCGACATCACCACCCTGCTGCGCATGCACCCAAACGTGCAATTCAACAATGCTCAGCAAAGCTCCAATTCTCCCGGCGAAATCGACCCGGCGGATATCAGCATCAACGGCGCCAAGTTCTACCAGAACAACTTCATGATCGATGGCATCTCGATCAATAACGACCTGGATCCGGGCGAGCACGACTACAACTCCATTCGCCAGTTCGACTCGGCACCCAGCCGTTCACACGGCATTGCGCTGGATGCCGACCTGCTCGAAGAAGTTCGCGTTTACGACAGTAACGTCCCCGCTGAATACGGGGGCTTCAATGGTGGTGTGGTAGACGCCATTACCCGTAAACCCACCCAGGAAATGCATGGCAAGATTTCAGCGTCCATGACACGCTCGGAATGGACCAAATACCACATCAGTGGCGAGGACCAGGAAGGCTTCCAGACCTCCACGGACGAGCAATACCAGCCTCAGTTCGAGAAAACCACTGTGCGGGGCACACTGGAAGGTCATCTGACAGAGAACTTCGGGGCCATTCTCAACTTTTCCCAGAAACGGGCCACCATTCCGCTGAATGTCTACGATAACGGCTACAGAAGTGATACCAGCCCCAATACCAAAGACCAGACACGCCGTATCGACAACTACCTGCTCAAGACCTACTGGAATGCCAGCGAGCGACTGACCCTCGATACCTCGCTGACCTATGCCCCGCAGGAAAATTTTTACTTTCGGGCCAACCGCATCAACTCCGGCTTCACCACAGAAGGCGGTGGCTTTCAGGGCGCGATCAACGCCAAGTGGCAAGGTGACAATGCCGTCTGGACCAATAAACTGGCGCTTACCAACCTGAACAGTTCGCGGGATGCCGAGTCAGACGAATACATCAACTGGTACTTCTCGACCGTAAAGAACTGGGGCAACCCCAACAGCAACACAGCCCGCAGCGCCGAGGGCTCGTCCGGGTCGCTCGAACAGACACAGCGCGGCATCACCTATAACACCAAGGCCGACTGGTTCCCGATCCAGATTGCAGGCACCACTCACAACTTCACGACAGGCATGGAGTTGTCACACCAGGTCGCAACCTGGGAACGCCTTGACGACGTGACCTCCGCAACCACATTCCGCCGGGACAATGTCGCCACGTGCGCCGGTAACGACTCGCTTTGCTCGATCGGCAGGATGCTCAATGGCAACATCCGGCAATACGCCACACGGATGACCACCTATGAAGCCGGCAAGATTGAACTGACGGAAAACAAATATGCCTTCTTCGCCCAGGACAAGATTGAAATCGGCAAGCTGACCCTGCGTCCAGGCGTGCGCTTTGAGGGCGACGACTATATGGAGAAGAAGACCATTGCTCCGCGCTTTTCCGGCGACTACGACCTGTTCGGCGACCGCAGCACCGTGCTGGTCTTTGGTGCCAACCGTTACTACGGCCGCAACCTGTTCAAGTATCGGCTGGCAGACGGACGCGGCACGCTCAATACCAGTTATGCCCGCGAAACCCAGACCGGCGCCTGGGTAGGAACCCGGCAGGCCAGCACCAGCAAGTTCACCTCCCTTGATGTTCCTTATGACGACGAACTGACTCTGGGCATCGATCAGCGCTGGCTGGATACCGACTTTCGTCTGAAATATGTCAACCGCAAGGGCAGAGACAAGATCAATCGCTCATCGGCTCGTGTCCAGGGATTGGCGGCCGAGAACGGCTATGCGACCGAATACTTCACCTACACCAACGAAGGCATGAGCGAAAGCGACAACATCACACTGAGCGTCACCCCTTTGCATGAACTCAAGTTCCAGGGCACCCGGACCAGCGTGCAGATGGCCTTCGACTGGTCCCGTACTCGTGATGCCTATGGCAACTATGACGATGCCATCAACTCCGAGTTGTATACCAACGAAGATGTGATCTATGACGGCAAACAGATGAAATACAACGAGTTGCCTGCCAGTGACTTCAACCGGCCCTGGACAGCTCGCATGACCACCATCACCGAGATACCGCAACTGAACCTGACCTGGAGCAACTTCTTTCGCTACCGCGGTGGCTACGACCAGATCATCAGTACAGGCGATGACGTGACCATTGATGGCAAAGACTACTCCGTGTACGAAACAGCCACCGTCAAGGCAGCCCCTACCTGGGACATGCGCCTGGACTGGGAACTGCCCACCGGCAAGGATCAGGCCGCATTCGTTGCCGTGGACGTGACCAACGTTGCCGACAAGGTCAATCCGATAGTCAGCAACAGTGCCCGCACCACCTATGAAACCGGTCGCCAGTACTGGCTCGAAGTCGGCTACCGCTTCTGACCTCTGCGTAACCGATTGATCAAACGCTTTAACCGAGATACCTGATCTGATGAAAAAAATAATCATGAGCCTGTCGGGCTTGCTGATGCTGAGCGCCTGCGCCCAGTTTCCCGGCAGCCCGCAAACACAGGCCTGGGACTCCCAAGTCGTACGCGGTCATCTGAGCAATGGCCTGGAATATCGTCTGGTACGTGAAGTCAGCCAGCCCGGCCGAATCGATGCACGTCTGGCCGTCAAGGCCGGTTCCGTGGATGAAGAGGATGACCAGGTGGGTGTCGCCCACATGGTCGAGCACCTGAATTTCTACAGCCATGCCGGACAAGGCGAGAACATTCGCAGCCTCATGAACCAGTGGGGCTGGGCTCAGGGGCGTAACTACAACGCCATGACCAACTACGACCGCACCCTGTACATGCTCAGCCCTACCGGCGGCACGGCCCAGACCGAGCAGACCTTGCAGGCGCTCTCGACCCTGACCCTGGCCCATGATTACACCGCGGAAAATCTGGAGCAGGAGCGTCCGGTCGTCATCGAAGAATGGCGCGGCGGCCTGGGTGTCGCCCAGCGCATGAACGATCAGCGTACCGCCTCACAACGCATCGGTTCACGCTACCCGGAGCATCGCACCATCGGCAACGAAGCTGCGATTCGCTCGGCCACGCTGGCTGAACTCAAGAGCTTCGGACAACGCTGGTATGTGCCCAACAATATGGTGCTGACCATTGTCGGCGATATCGACCCCGCGACCCTGCCCAACCGTATCGAACACTGGTTCGGCAAGGCCAGGCCAGGGGCATTGCCCGAGAAAAGCTACCGGGAACTGCCACTGGACAAGCAACTGAAAATCGTCCGCCTGCAGGACAGCCAGAGCGGTAGCAATCAAGTGGCCTTGCTGTTTCGCCTGCATGAGCCCGACAGTCGTGCGCCCACCCAGGACGGCCTGCGCGAACGCCTGATCGACCGCATTACCCTGTCGGCCTTGCTGGACCAGTTGCGTATCCAGCCTCGGGAAACCGGCGTGCGCAGCCTGACCGTGCAGAAAAGCCTGATCGGCGACTACTCCAGCGTTCTGGGCATTGCTGCGAGCGTGGAAGGTGACGCTCACCAGGTGGCATTGAAACAACTGCTGACGGAAATCGAGCGGGTGCGGCGCTATGGCCTGCGTGATACCGATCTGCGTCGCGAGAAAGAAGAAATACGCGCCGTCGCGCAAAAGATGCTGGCGAAAAACGAACCACGCACCTTCGAGCAATGGATCACGGACCTCAACGATGCAACGAATCAGAATCGCATCGTCTCCACCAAACACGACATCGCTTCGCAGTACCTGAAAGCGCTCGACACCGTCGAACTCAAGGACCTCAACCAGCGCCTGAAAAGCTGGACCGACAGCCCGGACCGGGTTCTGCAACTCTCGGCTCCCGGCCTGAAACCGCTGACCTTGCCCACGGCCGAGGCTGTAAACAGCCTGGTGGCACAGGTCCAGAGCAGCCCGCTGGACGCCCCGCAAGCCGAAGCTGCCACCGTCTCGACAGAACCCGACGCCCTGCCCGCCTTGCCTGCGGCCACGGCCAAAGGGCAGGTCGTGAAACGCAAGGCATTCGCCGAGCAGAAAGTCGAATACTGGCAGTTGAGCAACGGCGACCGTCTGGTCTGGCTCAAACGCAATGGCGACAATGACCGACTGCTGATGAAAGCAGACTCCAGCGCCGGGTTCATGACCGCCGAGATTCCAGCCTGGCGCAGCCAGATGGCGGCGCAATTGACTGGCCAAAGCGCTCCACAAGGCTGGAACGAAGAGCAGATCCGCCGCTGGCGCAGCGAGCAAGGGGTGAATCTATCCCTCGATCAGGAAGCCGACCGCCTGCAACTGGATCTCTCGACAATAGACGCCAAAAAGGACATTCCCGCACAACAGCGCCTTCTGGCCATGCTGCAAGCCTATCGCCTGAGCCAGTCGCCAGCGGGCATCGACAGCGAAGCTTTCGAGGAGGCGCGAGACGAGCTGATCGGGCGTCTGTCGCGCAATACCGACAATGTCCGAGAGCTACAGGACAAGGCCCTGCGCAAGCTGCAATACGGCCAGGACAACTGGCAGACGCCAACCATCGCCCAATTGCAGAACGTACAGCCTGAAGAGCTGGATAAGGACTGGAAACGCCTGAGCCAGGCACCGGTGACTTACTACCTGATGGCCGATGTGGACGCCAGCGTTCTCCAGCCTCTGGTGGAACAGGAACTGGCTGGCATTCCTCGCGGCAAGGCCCTGAAGACCAGCCAGCAACAGCAGCGCAGCGGCTACCACGCTCAGGAACTGGCCATCGGCATCGAACCTCGTGCCGTGCTGCAAGCCTTCAGCTATCACCCGCGCACCTGGACACCGGTGGACGCTGCACGAGTCGCGACCTTGCGGGACATAGCCCTCGCCGCCCTCAAACAGCAGCTTCGGGGCGAAGCCTCGGGGGTCTATCGACTGAACTTTGACAGCACGCTCAATCAACAGACCCAACGCATTGAAAGCAGCCTGAATTTCAGTACCGATCCGGCCCGTGTCGAAGAGCTTTGGCAAATGGCCAAGGCCACGCTTGCCGGGCTGTCGAAAACCATCAGCGAAAAAGACATCGCTGCCGCCCGCAAGAACCTGATCCATCAGGAAAAACTGCGCCGCGACGATCCGCAGACCCAGATGCGCCGCCTGATTCTCAGTGATCGTTACTGGGGTGATCCGCGCTACCTGAGCCAGCAACAGCAATTGCTCGACGCCCTGACAGTTCCGGCGCTCAAGCGTCTGGCCGGTGAGCTGTTCGATCAGCAGAACCTGGTCCAGTTCCGCCTGCTGCCTGCACCGAAAGAGGCGGTAGCCGGTCAATGAAAACCCTGAAAACCTTCTATGCCCTGGCCAGCCCCTACTGGCTGGACCGCAGACAATGGCTGTCGTGGGTGTTGCTGCTCAGTGTGATCGGCATGGGCTTGCTGGTGGTGCAGATCAACGTCTGGATCAACGCCTGGAGCAAGACGTTCTACGACACTCTGGGCGAGTTCAAGACCGAAGCGCTGTACTCGCTGATGGGCCAGTACTGCCTGTACATCGCGGGCTACGTGGTGATCGTTGTCTACCTGGAATGGCTGCGCAAGGCATTGGTGCTGCGCTGGCGCCGGGCGATGACAAAAACCACCATCGACGCCTGGATGCAGGGCCAGGCCTACTATCGGCTGGGGCTGACCGGCGAGCCGGATAACCCGGACCAGCGGATTGCCGAGGACGTGGACCTGCTGGTGGATCGCAGCGTCGAGCTGCTGGCGTCGTTCATCATCAACCTGGCTCAGGTGCTGGCCTTCGCAGGCGTGCTATGGAACCTCTCGGGGGTCCTGAACTTTCAGGTGCTGGGCCATGACATCACGATCCATGGTTATCTGCTGTGGGCAGCCGTGCTTTACACCGTGCTGGGCACCGCGTTCACTCACTTTCTCGGGAGCCCGTTGCAGCCGCTCAACTTTCAGCAGCAGCGTTACGAAGCCGACTTTCGCGCCAGCCTGCTGCGCAAGCGTGACCATGCCGAGCAGATCGCGCTGTATGGCGGTGAAGCCGTCGAGAAACGCCAACTGGGCGAACGTTTCGAACACATCGCCGGCAACTGGTGGCAGCTCATGGAGCGGATGCGCAAGCTGCAGTTCTTCACCGTGAGTTATGACCGGGTCAGCCGCATCATCCCGGTCTTCGCGGCCCTGCCCGCCTTTCTGGCCAAGACCATCACTCTTGGTGGTCTGATGCAGATCCGCAGTGCCTTTACGGCGGTGCAAGGCTCGCTCAGCTGGTTTATCGACGTCTATCCACGCCTCGCCGCCTGGAGCGCCACGGTGGAACGGCTTGGCCAGTTTCAGCAGGCGATTGAGGCAACCCGTGGTCAGGTTCGCGAAATCGAGCGCACCGTGGCGTTGCGTATCGATGACCTGCAAATCCATCGCCCCGATGGCAGCGTCCTGCTGGATAACATCAATGCCAGCGCCACGACAGGCGAATGGCTGCGCATCGAAGGCCGCAGCGGTCTGGGCAAGTCCACTCTGCTGCGCACCCTGCAAGGCCTGTGGCCCTACTACCGGGGGAACTGGGAACTGCCGGGCGGATCGAGCCTGCTGATTCCGCAGCAGCCTTACCTGCCGCAAATGCCGTTGCGTCAGTTGCTGGTCTACCCGGCCACAGAATGCCCGTCCGATGCACGTCTTGTTCAGGTGCTGCATCAGGTCGGCCTGTCGAAGCTGGAACATCGCCTGGAACAGCAAACCGAATGGACTCGCGAACTGTCCGGTGGCGAGCAGCAACGCCTGGGCCTGGCCCGTGCCCTGCTGTATGCACCGCAGACGCTGTATCTGGACGAAGCGACCAATCAACTGGATGACCAGAGCGCCTGCCATCTGCTCAATATCCTGAAACAGGAACTGCCCGACACACTGGTGATCGGCATCAGCCATCAGCCCAGTGTTGCAAACCTCTTCCAGCGCAGCTTGAATCTGCAGGCCAGCCTCACACCCACCGCCGCCTGACTCCCGCCTCAAAAGCCGGGAGCGTCTGCTCCCGGTGCCTCTGTAAAAAATACAACGCAATGAATTAAAAGGATTTTTTGTAGGAGCGAATTCATTCGCGAGAGGCCCGTACATCCGAAGAAAATATATCGACTTCAATGACGTCTCGCGGATGAATCCGCTCCTACTCGACCCATAGAAGTATGACGACAACAAGGAATCCACCTCCCTTCCTGTATGATGACCTCAATAATTCCTCATAAAAATCACGAATAATCGAAATAGTCATCACACCACTATTGACCGTTCTCTCGATATCTGCAAATAATCGCCCCAACGTTGTATGACGACATACGAATAATCTCCTTTATAAATACAAGACCAATGAAGGCCCCCATGAAAATCATCTCTGTCAGTGTCGATGTCTTTTCCTACCCTTCGCGGCGCGCTGTAGACAGCGCCGGCCACGCCCATCCCGACGAAGAGAAACCGGTCAAAATGGGCATGCTGCGCATCGCCTGCGACGATGGCAGCGAAGGCTTTTCCTTTGGTGCGCCCGAGTTGATCCGCCCGCATATCATCGAGTCATTCGTGAAGAAGGTGCTGATCGGCCAGAACCCCATGAACCGGGAAAAGATCTGGCAGGAACTGGCTCACTGGCAACGCGGCAGTGCCAGCCAGTTTACCGATCGTGCCCTGGCGCTGGTTGAGCAGGCCTTGTGGGATCTGGCCGGACGCGCCCTGAAAATGCCCGTGTACAAATTGCTGGGCGGTTATCGAGACAAGGTGCTGGCTTATGGTTCGACCATGTGCGGCGATGACCTGCCGGGCGGTCTGTCCACGCCGGATGAATACGGCCAGTTCGCCGAGAAGCTGGTCCAGCGCGGCTACAAGGGCATCAAACTGCACACCTGGATGCCACCGATTTCCTTCGCGCCCAACCCCCAGATGGACGTCCAGGCCTGCGCCGCCGTACGCGAAGCCGTAGGGCCGGATATCGCCCTGATGCTCGACGGCTATCACTGGTACAGCCGCACCGACGCTCTTTATATAGGCCGCGAATTACAGAAGCTCGACTTTGCCTGGTTCGAAGAGCCAATGATGGAAGACTCCAGCGAATCCTATGCCTGGCTCGCCGCGAATCTGGACATTCCGGTACTCGGACCTGAAAGCATTGCCGGCAAGTACCACAGCCGCGCCAGCTGGGTCAGCAACAAGGCCTGCGACATCCTGCGCGCCGGTGTGGCAGGTGTTGGCGGTATCGGGCCATGCATGAAAGTCGCGCATCTGGCCGAATCGTTCGGCATGGACTGCGAGGTCCACGGCAACGGCGCAGCCAACCTGAGTGTGGTCGGCGCCATCAGCAACTGTCGCTGGTACGAGCGCGGCCTGCTGCACCCTTTCCTTGAGTACGATGACGTACCGGCCTACCTCAATACCCTGGTCGACCCCATGGACAGCGACGGTTACGTGCATCTTTCCCAGAAGCCGGGACTGGGCGAAGACATCAACTTCAGTTATATCGAGACTCACACCCTGCAACGTTACTGAACCGGCTGTACCACGAGGGGCGATCAGAGCGCCCCTCGTCAAAGTGTCTTTATAAATATAAAAAAGGACCGCCCCCATGAAACTCTGGCCCAAGCGCCTGCCCTGGCTGCTATGCCTCGCCCTCACGGCGACATTTCTGCACACCCCGCCTGCCACCGCACGCGGAGAAACACCTGTCGATCAACTGGTGGTCGGCATGAGCATGATCAATCTCCTGTCCCTGGACCCCGCAGGCGCAACCGGCCTTGAGGTGTCGGAGGTCAACTCCAATGTCTACGACATGCTGCTGGAACAGGACGCCGCACGCCCGGACCAGTTGATTCCGGCTCTGGCCGAACGCTGGGAAATCAGCCCGGACCGCATGCGCCTCACCTTTCACCTGCGCCCTGGCGTGACCTTTCACTCCGGCAACCCGCTGACCGCCCAGGATGTCGCCTGGTCTCTGCAGCGCGTGGTCACTCTCAATAAAGCCCTCGCCTCCACCTGGAAAGCCTATGGCTATACGGCGCAGAACGTCAGCCAACTGATGCGCGCCGAAGGGCCGTCGACTTTCGTTCTCGACCTGCCCAAGGCCACCGACCCGTTGCTGGTGCTCAATACCCTGGCGACCTCGCCCAGTGCGTTTGTCATCGACCGCGTCATGGCCATGCAAAATGCCCAGGGTGACGATCAGGGCGCAGCCTGGCTCACGACGCACACTGCAGGTTCCGGTGCCTTCAAGCTGGATATCTGGCGTGCCAACGACGTGATCCTCATGACCCGCTTCGACCAGTACTGGCGCGGGCCGGCCAAGATGCGCCGGGTGATCATGCGCAACATGACCGAGTCCCAGGCCTTGCGCCTGATGGTCGAACGCGGCGATCTGGATGTGGCACGCGGCATGGCCGCCACCGATATCAAGGCCCTGACCCGCTCTGAAGAAGTCAGCGTACAGACCATCCCTCGCGGCACGCTCTATTACGTGGCCCTGAGCATGGAGCAGCCGTTGTTTCAGGACATACGGGTTCGCCAGGCCATTCGTTCGCTGATCGACTATCAGGGCATCAATAACGTGGTGATGCCTCACTACGGCCTGATCAATCAGCGCCCGCTGCAACTAGGGCTGGCGGCGCGACTGGACGATCCGGGCTACAAGCTCAACGTCACACAAGCCAAACGCTTGCTGGCCGAGGCCGGGCATCCCGATGGTTTCAAGATCACCATTCGCTCACTCACCGACTCCCCGTTCATCAACATCGCCACCAGCCTGCAATCCACCCTTGCTCAGGCTGGCATTCAGGCCACGATCATCACCGGTACCGGCAACCAGATCTACGGTGCCATGCGGGATCGTCGCTTCGACATTCTGGTCGGTCGCGGTGGCGGCGGCGCCGAACGCCATCCCCATTCCAGCCTGCGGGCACTGATCTACAACCCGGACAACCGCGAGCAGGCCAAGCTGAGCAATTTTCAGGGCTGGCGCACCTCGTTCTACAACGCCGAGATCAACCAGTTGATCGAGCAGGCCGAGCAGGAACGCGATGCCGCCAGACAGCTCAGCCTGTACCAGCGCATCCAGACCCTCTACGACCAGAAGGCAGGCCCCATCATGCCGGTCTCGCAAATGACCGACGAAGTGGTGATCCACGCCGATGTCCGCCAATACCTGGGCCACAGCGCAGCCACCACGCGCCTGCGGGATGTCTACAAGCAACGCTGACCTCATGGGTTCAACGAAGGCAGGAATCATTATGTCGAGTGCATCATTTTCACTTTTGAGCAGTCGGGTCGCCAACGGCACCCGGCGCGGCGGATCAGTGGCGGCGACCCTGTTCGGACTGCTTTTGCTCACTTTCTTCATCGGTCGGGTCATGCCGCTGGACCCGGTGCTGGCCATCGTCGGACCTGACGCCGATGCAGCCGCCTACGCTCAGGCCTATCAGGAACTGGGCCTGGACAAGCCGCTCTGGACCCAGTTCGGCCTGTACCTCAAGGACCTGCTGCATGGGGATCTGGGCAAGGCGTTGCTCACTGGCCATCCGGTCATCGAAGACATCGCCCGGGTATTCCCGGCCACCCTGGAACTGGCGACCCTGGCGATCCTGTTCGGCGTGCTGATCGGCCTGCCGCTGGGCGTGTATGCCGCGACCCACCAGGGTCGCACCGGCGACCATATTGCCCGCGTCATCACGCTGTTCGGTTACTCCACGCCGATCTTCTGGCTGGGCATGATGGCTTTCCTGGTGTTCTACGCCTGGCTGGGCTGGGCCGGCGGTGTCGGACGTATCGGCCTGGCCTATGACGGCCTGATCGAAACCCGCTCCGGGCTGCTGCTGATCGACACTGCCCTGTCCGGCGACTGGGAGGCCTTTCGCAGCGCGCTGCGCCACATCCTGCTGCCAGCGGTGATCCTGAGTTTCAACTCGGTGGCTTACATCAGTCGCATGACCCGCAGCTTCATGCTCGAACAACTGTCGCAGGAGTACATCATCACGGCGCGGGTCAAGGGTCTGTCGCAGCGGCGAATCGTCTGGGGCCATGCCTTCCGCAACATTCGCGTGCAGTTGCTGACCATCGTCGCCCTGGCCTACGGCGGCCTGCTTGAAGGTGCGGTGCTGATTGAAACGGTCTTTGCCTGGCCGGGCTTCGGCCAGTACCTGACCAGCAGCCTGTTGCTGGGCGACATGAATGCGGTGATGGCCTGCGTGCTGCTGATCGGTCTGATCTTCGTGATCCTGAACCAGATCAGCGACGCCCTCTATAAAGTCTTCGATCCGAGAACCCGCTGATGAATACGTCCATTGCAAGCAGCGCCAAACCCATGATCCAGGCACCCGCCTCAAGCTTCGCGGCCTTCACCGGCAGTTGCTCACGCCTGTTGCGCTTTCTGCTGCGCAACCCGATGACGCTGGCGGGCCTGATCGTGATCAGCACGTTGATGGTGGTCGCCCTCTTCGCGCCATGGATTGCCACTCACGACCCACTCGCCCAGGACCTGTCAGCCGCCCTGCGCACGCCAGGCGCACAGAACTGGTTCGGTACCGATGAATATGGCCGGGACGTGTTCAGCCGTCTGGTGTATGGCTCACGCATCACCCTGTACATCGTGATGCTGGTGACCGTGATCGTCGGCCCGATCGGGCTGCTGATCGGCACCGTATCCGGCTACTTTGGCGGCTGGGTCGACAGCCTGTTCATGCGTATCACCGATATCTTCATCTCGTTTCCCAGCCTGGTTCTGGCACTGGCGTTCATCGCCGCTCTCGGCCCGGGCCTGGAACATGCGGTGATTGCCATTGCGCTGACCGCATGGCCACCCATTGCACGCCTGGCGCGGGCTGAAACCCTGTCGCTGCGCAACGCCGACTTCGTGGTGGCGGTCAAGCTGCAGGGCGCATCGGCACTGCGCATCATTGGTCGCCACATCATCCCAATGTGCCTGTCCTCGGTGATCATCCGCCTGACCATGAACATGGCCAGCATCATCCTCACCGCCGCGGCACTGGGCTTCCTCGGTCTGGGCGCACAGGCGCCACTGCCGGAATGGGGCGCGATGATCTCCAGCGGCCGACGCTACATGCTGGAAAGCTGGTGGCTGGTGGCAGCACCCGGCGCAACGATCATGCTGGTCAGCCTGGCGTTCAACCTGCTGGGTGATGGCCTGCGCGATGTTCTGGACCCACGCAGCGAATAACAAAAACAAGGTAAAAGCCATGTCACAGATAAAGCTTGCGGTAGAAGACTTGCGCGTCGAATTCACCAATGCTGGCAAGACAACGGCGGCGGTACGCGATGTTTCGTTCAATCTGGGTCGGGAAAAACTGGCCATCGTCGGCGAGTCCGGCTCCGGAAAATCCACGGTGGGGCGCAGCCTGTTGCGTCTGCACCCGTCGAGCGCCCGCATCACCGCCAAGACCCTGCGCTTCGGCGATATCGACCTGCTCAGTTGCAGCGAGAAACAGATCCAGGGCATTCGCGGTCGGCGCATGTCGATGATCATGCAAGACCCTAAATACTCGCTGAACCCGGTGATCAAGGTCGGCGAACAGATTGCCGAGGCCTATCTGGCTCATCACAAGGTTTCGGCACGGGAAGCCCGCGAACGCACCCTGGACATGCTGGCCAAGGTGCATATCCGCGACCCGGCACGGGTTTACGATCTCTACCCCCACGAGGTTTCCGGCGGCATGGGACAGCGAATCATGATTGCCATGATGGTGATCACCGATCCGCAAGTGATCATCGCCGACGAACCCACCTCGGCACTGGATGTCTCGGTACGGCGTCAGGTGCTCAATGTGCTGGAAGAACTGGTCAGCGAACGTGATCTGGGGCTGATCTTCATCAGCCATGACCTGAATCTGGTGCGGCACTTCTGCGACCGGGTGCTGGTGATGTACGCCGGGCGAGTCGTTGAATCCCTGGCGGCCAGCGAACTGGACCACGCCCGCCACCCGTACACACAGGGCCTGCTCGCCGCCCTGCCCAGCCTGGATCGTCCGCGCGCCAGCCTGCCGGTCCTGCAACGCGATCCCCTTTGGCTCACCCACTGAGAATGATCCCATGGCAATGATCAGAGTCGATTCACTGAACCTGAGTTTTGGTACTGGTCCAGGACTGAATCAGGTGCTGCGTGACGTTAACCTGCAAGTCGCAGAGGGCCAGTCGTTCGGGCTGGTTGGCGAGTCGGGTTCGGGCAAGACTACGGTCCTGCGCTGCCTGGCCGGGCAATACCAGCACTGGACCGGCAGCCTGAGCGTGGCCGGCCGGGCGGTAAGCCGTCATCTGGACGCCAGTCATTACCGGACCGTGCAGATGGTCTTTCAGGACCCCTATGCTTCGCTGCACCCGCGCCACACCATCGATGCAGCGCTCAAGGAGCCCCTGAGCATCCATCGCATCGGCGAGCGCGACCGAAGAGTCTGCGAAGTGCTGTCACGGGTTGGTCTCAATGAAAGCTTCCGCTTTCGCTATCCGCATCAACTGTCCGGTGGTCAGCGCCAGCGTGTCGCCATCGCCCGGGCATTGATTCTGGAACCCCGCGTCCTGCTGCTGGATGAACCCACCTCGGCGCTGGACGTTTCCGTGCAGGCCGAAATCCTCAATCTGCTGGCCGACCTGCGACAGCAACAAGGCCTCACCTACCTGATGGTGACGCACGACCTGGGCGTCGTGGCGCACCTCTGCGACCGGGTTGCCGTGATGCAGCAAGGCCAGGTGCTGGAAACCCTCGACAGCAGCCAGTTGGTCAACAATCAGGCGCAGCACGAGTACTCCCGATTATTGATCCAGGCCAGCCGTGACATGGACGTGCGCCTCACCGGCTGAGCGGTTGTCGCCTGACGACCTGAAAAACCGAACCCCGCTGACAGCGTGACCCCAGGCCATGACGGCTACGGGATTCGGCTGCCTGCGATTTGCTCCAACACACCCAGAACTTCAATCAAACAAGAATAAAAAAATGAAAAAATCAATCGCTCTGCTCTCCCTGTCCGCCCTGTTGCCATCTGCCTGGAGCTATGCCGACAGCGGCTATATCAACTATCGACATCAATACGCGGAAAGCACCCGCATGCACTCCGACCGGGTCAAGTTCGGCACACGCCTGGACAGTGGCTGGGGGTTTGAAGGTGAGCTGAAGTACAAGACCGCGGGTGACCGTCAGGATGTGGCCTTCGACAATACCGTCGGCAACGGCCATGAACTGACGATCAGCTATCAGCACAAACTCAACGACAGATGGACCGTGACGCCTTCCCTGGCACTGGAAAGCATCGAGAAGTCCACGTCTTACAAGACGGGCATCAAGGTCGGTTACAAGGTGAACGATGCGCTGAGCATTTCAGGCCGTTACCGCTATGACTCGATCAAGCTGGACCGGGACAGGATCAACGAATCCATGCCCGACAACTCGATGGACAACCAGTCGATCAACCGCTATGACATCTGGATCAACTACTCGACCAAGGGACCATGGACTTACGAGTACCAGCTCACCTATTTCGATGCCGACTATATCCGTTACGACAACGGCACCAGCGATTACGAACAGAATGCGGCGTTCAAGTATCGCTGGAGCAAACAATGGGTGCCGTTCTTCGAGATCGGCGATATCAAGGTCGATTCCGAGGATGACAAACGCCAGCTGAGGTTGCGAGTGGGGATTCAGTACAACTTTATGTGATCCTTTCGCGAATAAATTCGCTCCTACCGCGGTGTAGGAGCGAATTCATTCGCGAACAAACCCTACTCGCTATGAGTACGCCGCAATCGGATGCGGCTGCCGTTGAGGTGCAGGTACATGGCCGAACGGGCCGCATCCACATTGCCTTCGGCAATCGCGTTGTAGATCTGTCGATGCTCGGCGTTGATCCCGGCCAGGTAAGCGCTGCGGTCACTTTGCCCGGTGTAGGCAGAATTCATGCGGGTACGCGGAATCAGCTTGGTGCCCAGGTGTTTCATGATGTCGATCAGGTAGGCATTGCCCGAAGCCTTGGCGATCTTGAGGTGAAACTGGAAGTCCGCATTGATCGTGGTCCCGGACTTTTCCGGCCCTTCGAGCAGCGCATCGAAGGCCCGCTTGAGTTCCAGCAGGGCTTCAGGACTACGGCGCTGCGCAGCCAGCCCGGCCGCTTCGACTTCAAGGCTGATGCGAAACTCCAGCAGATTGAGCACATCGGACAAGGTCGCAATGGTCGCCGGCCCAACCGAAAAACCTTCAGGTGGCGGCATGTCCAGCACAAAGGTGCCGACCCCGTGGCGCGTCTCGACAAGCCCTGCCGCCTGCATCCGCGACAACGCATCGCGCACCACCGTGCGGCTGACCCCTTCGGCCTCCATGATATTGATCTCGGAAGGCAGCTTCTCGCCACGCTGCAGCACGCCATCGCGCATGCGCTGGGCAAAGCGGTCGACCAGTGTTTCAGCCAGACGGCGATGGTTTTTCTGCGAGGAAACGACGTTGTCCGACATTGCAGCCTCAATTTGATCGAATGGCGCAGTATAGGCTGCGATCACGACACAAAACACGCCATTACTCCGGTTATACTCAGCCCCCCGACCCGGACCCGATCAGCCCGCCCATGGAACACCCTTCCCCTCCTACAGGCCGCCGCTCCAGCCTGACCCAGCAACTGGTCGCCGAGTTCTCGCGCAAGATCCGCGAAGGCGAGATCAAGAGCGGTGAAAAGCTGCCCACCGAGCAGGTCATCATCCGGGAAACCGGTGTCAGCCGCACAGTGGTTCGCGAGGCGATGTCGCGCTTGCAGGCCGAAGGGCTGGTGGAAACCCGCCATGGCATCGGAACCTTCGTGGTCGATGCTTCGCGCCCCCGGGACTTCCAGATTCCGGAAACCATCTCCGGCAGCCCTCCCGATGCAGCAGCCATCATAGAGCTGCGCCTGAGCCTTGAGCCCGAGTCTGCCGCCCTCGCCGCCCAACGGCGTACACCGGAGCAGCTTGAAGCCATACGCAAGGCGCTGGACGAGCTGCATCGCTGCGACCAGAACGAAACCGATACGACCCAGGCCGATTTCGAGTTTCATCGCAGTATCGTGCAATGTACTGCCAACAGCTTCTTTACCGATGTCATGACTCAACTGGGCAACAGCATCCTGCCTCGCGCACGGGTCGGTTTCGGCAATGTGCCGTCATTTCAACTCATGGATGACCCGGATATCCAGCAGCGCGAACAGGAGCAGATCTACTCGGCCATCGCCCATCAGGATCGCGATGCGGCCAGGGCGGCGATGCGCCTGCACCTGATCAACTGCCTCCAGCGCTTTCGCGCAAAGGATTAGCCACTAAAAGGCTTATCGTTTACCATCGCGCCCCGTCGGTTTCCGAGAGGAACTAACAGGGAATTCGAGAGCCTCGCACCTGCGCGGCTCAAACGAAACTGCCCCCGCAACTGTAGGCATCGAGCCAACTCCATAATGGCCACTGGTGATTTCCGGGAAGGCTGGAGCAAAGCAATGACGTGCCAGTCAGGAGACCTACCGACCTGCAACTTTACTGACCGGCGGGGTGTCCGGGAAGGACATCCGCGCGCCGGTTCATGGCTGCCTTGCCCTGCCTTCCGTGCAGTGCCGGGGATGTGTTTCCTGTCTGTACATTGCGCCCTGCACGTACGAAACGGAGATCGCATTACATGTCACTGCCTCGCCTTGCCACACTCATCGCCGGTCTGAGCCTGTCCACCCTGAGCCTTGCCGCTCCCACTCAATACCCGCTCACTGTCGAAAACTGTGGCATGAAGCTGACGTTCGAGCATGCGCCGCGCAAGGCAGTGACCATCGGCCAGTCCGGGACCGAAATGCTCTACGAACTGGGGCTGGGCGACAAGCTGGTGGGTACTTCGCTGTGGTTCAACGATGTGCTGCCGCGCTTCAAGGCGCAGAACGACAAGGTCGAGCGCCTGGCGGACAACGACCCGAGTTTCGAGGCCGTCATCGGCAAGCGCCCGGAGCTGGTGGCCGTCCAGCTTGAATGGATGGTGGGCGCTCAGGGCGTGGTGGGTACCCGCCAGCAGTTTCATGACTTGAAGATCCCGACCTACATCATGCCGTCCGACTGCGAAGGCAAGGACAATCTGGTAGGTGCCGACGGCACGCGCCTGGAGCCCTTCCGCATCGACACCATCTACAAGAGCATCGAACAACTGGCCCGGATATTCGACGTACAGGATCGCGGTCAGCAACTGGTTGCAGAACTGCGCAGTCGTCTGGCCCATGCGGTCGCCAACGTCAAACAGAACAAGGAGCGGGATGTGTCCGCAGTGTTCTGGTTCTCCAGCGCAGATATCAACATCGACCCTTATGTGGCAGGCCGCAAAGGCATTCCGGACTTCATGCTCAATAACCTGGGCATGCGCAATATCGTCGAGTCCGATGAAGAGTGGCCGACCGTGGGCTGGGAAACCATCGCCAAGGCCAATCCGGACATTCTGGTGATCGCGCGCATGGATCGCCGTCGCTTTCCGGCCGACGATTACCGCAAGAAACTCGAATTCCTTAAATCCGACCCGGTGACCCGCAACATGGAGGCGGTCAAGCATGGCCGTATCGTGATCATCGATGCCGATGCCATGCAGGCCAGCATCCGGCTGTTCACTGGCATAGAAGAACTGGCCGAAGCCGCCAATCGCTACAACGCCGGCCAATGAAACTGGTCACCGCGCTCGGCCACACGCTCTGGGTTACAGCGGTTCTACTGCTGGCCATTGTTGCGGGCGCTGCCATCGGTGAAACCAGCATCAGCCTGCCTGTGGTCTTCCAGGTGCTGGCGAACAAACTGTGGGCTGCCGGCTATGTGCTCGACCCCATCGATGAAGGGATTGTCTGGAACTACCGGCTGACCCGCTCCATCGTGGCGGCGGCCTGTGGCGCGGGGCTGGCGATTTCCGGTGTGGTGCTGCAATCGTTGCTGCGTAATCCGCTGGCCGATCCCTATCTGCTGGGCATCTCCGCCGGCGCCTCGACGGGCGCTGTGCTGGTGGCGATTCTGGGCCTGGGCGCCGGAGCCATTTCCATGTCGGCGGGAGCCTTCGCCGGAGCGGTGGCGGCCTTCTCGCTGGTCGCCCTGCTCGCCCGTTCTTCCCATGGCCCGACCGCAGCCGGGCATATCATTCTGGCCGGGATCGCCGGGTCGCAGCTTTTCAATGCCCTGACCTCGTTTCTCATCACCAAATCCGCCAGCGCCGAGCAGGCACGAGGCATCATGTTCTGGCTGTTGGGTAACCTCAGTGGCGTGCGCTGGCATTCGGTATGGCTGGCGGTGCCGGTGGTGCTGATCGGCTTGCTGGTCTGCCTTTGGCATCGGCGCGCACTGGATGCATTCACCTTCGGCAGCGATTCGGCAGCGTCCCTCGGCATCCCGGTACGGCGCGTGCAAATCGTGCTGATCGCTTCGGCAGCGCTGGTCACGGCAGTGATGGTATCCATTGTCGGCTCCATCGGTTTTGTCGGGCTGGTGATTCCCCATGCCGTGCGCATGGTCGCCGGAGTCCGCCATGCCCGGCTGGTGCCGCTCAGCGCCTTGTGCGGCGCACTGTTTCTGATTGCCGCCGACATCCTGTCCCGCACCCTGATCAAGGGCCAGGTCTTGCCGATTGGCGTCATCACCGCACTGATCGGCGCACCCGTTTTCGCGATGATTCTTATCCGGGGGAAAACCACACGATGAATGCCTTTTCGCCCATCCTCGGCACGCCGGTACTGCATTGCTCAGGGCTTGGCTATTCGCTCAAGGACAAGGCCTTGCTCAAGGACGTGAATCTGAGCATTGCGCCGGGTGAAACCCTTGGCATTGTCGGCCCCAACGGTTCGGGGAAGTCGACACTGCTCAAGCTGCTGTCGGGCCTTCAGTCGCCGTCCAGCGGTCAGGTTCAGCTCAATGGGCAGGCACTGGCCAGCATGAAGCGCCGCGATATCGCCCAACTGTTGGCGGTAGTAGAACAACAGGCTGAAACCAGCGACGCAATCACCGTACTGGACGCCGTCGAATTGGGCCGCACGCCTTGGCTGTCGGCCCTGGAACCCTGGAGCGACAGCGACGACGCCATCGTTCGCCAGGCCTTGCAGGATGTCGGGATGCTGCATCTGATCAAGCGCGCCTGGCATACCCTGTCCGGCGGCGAACGCCAGCGCACCCATATCGCCCGGGCACTGGCGCAACGGCCGCAGATCCTGTTACTGGACGAGCCGACCAACCATCTGGATATCCAGCATCAACTGTCGATTCTGGGGCTGATCAGGTCTTTGCCTGTCACCACCATCATTGCCCTGCACGACCTCAATCAGGCGCTGGATTGTGACCGTGTGGCAGTGATGGAAAACGGCCAGATGGTTGCGCTGGGCAAGCCTGTGGATGTGCTGACACCCGAGCGTTTGCATAGCACTTTCGGCGTCAGGGCCCACTGGCTGACCGATCCGTTCGATGGTGCACGAATACTGCGTCTGCGGCCTTGCTGACCACGAACACCGCTTCGCGAATGAATTCGCTCCTACGCGGGTAAACCGCGCCTTGGCTGAATCCTTACTGAGGCCATTGCTCCAGCAGCATTGCCACGAATTTTTCGGCAGCAGGCGACAGTGATGCGCCACGCCGTGAAACCAGGCCCAGGGTCCGGTCAACCACCGGATCTACCAGCGGAACGCTGACCAGGGTCGGATGCCCTTCAGCCGGCATCGCCAGGCTGGGCATGGCGGATATGCCCAGCCCCGCTTCGACCATGCCCAGCGATGTCGACAGGTGCTGCACTTCATAGAACCACTTTGGCCGCCAGCTCAACCCGGCCAGCGCATGGTCGAGAATCATCCGGTTACCGCTCAGGCGGCCAACACCGATCAGGCGATATTCACTGAGTTCGATCCAGGAAACCGACTCCCGCTTTGCCAGTTCATGATCGCGCCGACAGGCGAGCACGAAAGGCTCTTTGACCAGCGGCACGAACTCGATATCCGGGTGTTGCCCGCTCATCATGTTGATGCCGAAATCCGCCTCCCCTCGCAACACGGCTTCCAGCCCTTCGTTGGCACTGAGGTCCAGCAGGCGGATGCGGATCTTGGGGTAACGCTCGTTGTACAGGCGGATCACGGAAGGCAGAAAGTAGAAAGCGGCCGTGGGAATACAGGCAAGAGTCACCTGGCCAATCTGGCGCTCTGCCAGCTCCCTGATATTGAGAATCGAGTCCTCGAAATCATCCAGAAGCCGTCGCGCCTTGGGGAAAAAATCGCGGCCGACACTGGTCAGGCTGACCCGGCGAGTGGTGCGATCCAGCAATGAGGTGCCCAGACCCTGCTCCAGCTTCTTGATTCGCCGGGTGAGCGCTGGCTGGGAAATATGCAGCACTTCAGCGGCTTCATGGAAGCTGCCAAGTTCAGCGATTTTCACGAACGATCGAATATCTTGCAGCTCATATTCCACATTATTTTCCTTTTGGTGGATTGCGATGGGCCTTCAAGACCAGCGAGTTATTATTTACCAAAGTGGAATAATAGCTACGATCTTTGCATTGGATACGCTTAAAAATCCATGGGACTCTTGCTTTCAACACATCAATTACCCCAATTGATCAACAAGAGTCCGAAATCATGCAACCGATTCCCTGCGTCCTGATGCGCGGCGGCACTTCCAAAGGGCCGGTCTTTCTCGCCAGTGATTTACCCTCTTCGACCGCCGAGCGCGACGAACTGCTGCTGGCTCTCATGGGCTCTGGCCATGAGCTGGAAATCGACGGCATCGGTGGCGGCAGCCCGCAGACCAGCAAAGTGGCAATCGTCAGCCCGTCGACTCATGAAGATGCCGACGTGGATTACCTGTTCGTGCAGGTCATGGTTTCCCAGCGCCGCGTCGATACTGCGCCCAATTGCGGCAACATGCTCTGCGCTGTAGGGCCGTTTGCGGTGGAGCAGGGTCTGGTCGAGGCGAGCGGCGACGTCACTCAGGTGCGGATTCGCAACCTCAACACCGGCACCTTCGTCTGCGCCGATGTTTACACACCCGGCGGTCAGGTCAGCTACGAAGGCCAGACCCGCATCGACGGTGTACCCGGTACGGCAGCGCCTGTGCAACTGACTTTTCTGGACGCGGCCGGCAGCAAGACCGGCAAGCTGTTCCCCACCGGCCAACAGACTGACATCTTCGACGGCGTGCCGGTGACCTGTATCGACATGGCCATGCCCATGGTCATCATCGAAGCGTCCCTGCTGGGCAAGCGTGGCGATGAAACGCCCGCCGAACTGGATGCCGACAAGGATTTCCTGCGCAGGCTCGAAGCTTTACGCTTGCGCGCGGGAATGGCCATGGGGCTGGGAGATGTGAGCGACAAAGTGATTCCCAAACCCGTACTGGTTTCGCTGCCCGACGCCGGTGGCACCCTCAAGGTTCGCTACTTCATGCCGCATAACTGTCATAAGGCCCTGGCGATTACCGGCTCTATCGGCCTGGCCACCGCCTGCGTCAGCGAAGACACCGTTGTTGCCCGCTTGCTGGGTAATACCGGGGCCACGCGCCTGCAAGAAGTACGAATCGAGCACCCAAGCGGTTCGATCCAGGTCGCACTGGCCTATGTCGGAGAAAACGGGCAAACCATCCGCGCTTCGGTGGTTCGCACGGCACGTCGCCTGTTCTCCGGCGAGGTCTATGCCCCGGCCGCGCAACTGCTGGCGGGCTGACGTTTTACAGCTGCATCGTGCTCTGCCTGACATCGAGTACCGCATCAGAACAACTCCAATAATGGGTGATGCAACATGAAAATCGCTAAATCGCTCTACTTTCAGATTATCTGCGCCGTGATCCTCGGGGTTCTGGTCGGTCACTTCTGGGCTCAACAAGCCATCGCCCTGAAACCTCTGGGCGATGCGTTCATCAAGCTGATCAAAATGATGATCGCGCCGGTGGTGTTCTGCACCATCGTCACCGGCATTGCCGGCATGAGCGACAAGCGCTCTCTCGGGCGCCTGATGAGCAAGACCATGCTGCTGTTCCTCGCCCTGACGGTGGTCAGCCTGCTCATCGGCCTGATCGCGGTCTATGTGATCAAGCCAGGCGTCGGCATGAACATTGACCCGGCAAAACTCAGCACTGCCGGACTGAGCCAGTACACCGACTCCGCCGCGAAACTGGGTGTCGTGGACTTTTTCATGCACATCATCCCGGACACCTTCATCGGCGCGTTCAACAAGGGTGAAGTATTGCCGGTGCTGTTTATCGCCGTGTTGTCCGGGTTCGCCCTGTCGTCGCTGGGCGAGCGTGGCAAGCCGGTGCTCAATGTGCTGGAATCGGCATCGCACATGGTCTTCAAGATCTTCTCGTACCTGATGCGCTTCGCTCCGATCGGTGCCTTTGGTGCCCTGGCATTTACCGTGGGCCAGTACGGCATTACGTCTCTGGGCTCGCTGGCCAAGCTCATCATGACTTTGTACATCGCCTGCGGCTTCTTCGTGTTTGTAGTACTGGGCGGAATCTGCCGCGCTCACGGCTTCAGCCTCTGGAAACTGCTGCGTTACTTTCGCGAAGAGTTTCTGGTGGTGCTTGGCACATCCTCAACCGAGCCTGTCATGCCGCGCATGCTGGAGAAACTTCAAGCCCTGGGCTGCAAGAAAGGCGTCGTCGGCCTGGTACTGCCAACGGGTTACTCCTTCAACCTGGACGGCACAGCGATCTATCTTTCCCTGGCCGCCATTTTCATTGCCCAGGCGTGCAATATAGAACTGAGCATGACGCAGACCCTGACCATGCTGGCAATCATGCTGCTGTCATCCAAGGGCGCGGCGGGTGTGACCGGCAGCGGCTTTGTCGCCCTGGCATCGACCCTTACCGTCATCCACGATATTCCGCTGGCAGGCCTGGCATTGCTGATCGGTATCGACCGCTTCATGTCCGAAGCCCGGGCGCTGACCAGTCTGGCCAGTAACGCCGTCGCGACGGTGGTGATCTCCCTGTCGGAAAACGCATGTGACCGCCAGGCACTCATGCAACGCCTCGACGGGAAAGCCATCGCCGCCACGCCTGACACCCCGCAATGGGACAGCACTGCGCAGGCTGCCGAGCGCACCTGACACACACATACACAAATCAATCGATATCCATTCGAGCAGGCAAGGCATCGTTCACGCGATGCCCTGCAGGCCCGGCGGCATTCGCTTGCCCATGAATAACAACAAGAGAATATCCATATGCTTGCCTTTCTTGGCCTGGCCATGGTCGTGGTGTTCACCTACCTGATCATGTCCAAACGCTTGTCTCCGATTGTCGCGCTGACTCTGGTACCCATCGTTTTCGCAATCATTGGCGGCTTTGGCGGCACCACCGGCAAAATGATGCTCGACGGCCTGAAAATGGTCGCACCCTCCGCGGCCCTCCTGTTGTTCGCTATCCTGTTCTTTGGCCTGATGATCGATTCGGGCCTGTTCGACCCGCTGATTCGCAAGATCCTCAAGCGGGTCAATGGCGACCCGATGAAGATCGCGGTGGGCACCGCGCTCTTGTCACTGACTGTCGCCCTCGACGGTGATGGCACGACCACTTACATGATTACCTGCGCAGCCATGCTGCCGCTGTACAAGCGCATTGGCATGAACCCGATGATCCTCGGCATCATATCGATGCTTTCCCTGAGCATCATGAGCGGCATGACGCCATGGGGCGGCCCTGCAACCCGAGCCATTGCCGCGCTGGGCCTGGATGCCGGCGAGTATTTCATTCCGTTGCTGCCCACCATGATCGGCGGTGCTGCCTGGGTGGTGTTCACGGCCTTTCTGCTGGGCCGCGCCGAGCGCAAACGCATAGGCAACGTGCAGTTGCAGAGCGGCGGCGGTGATTGCTACATCGACGAAATACTGGGCAATACGCCGCACAAACGCCCCAAACTGGCCTACGTCAATCTGGCGCTGGTCATTGCCGTGATGATTGCGCTGGTAACGGGCCTGATGCACTCGGCCGTGCTGTTCCTGATCGGTTTCGTCGTCGCGCTGATGATCAACTATCCGCAACTGGATATTCAGAAAGAACGCATCCTGGCCCACTCCGGCAATGCCATGACCGTGGTGCTGCTGGTCTTCGCCGCCGGGGTTTTCGCCGGGATCTTCTCCGGCACCAAGATGGTCGACGCCCTGGCGCAGACCCTGGTGGACTGGATTCCACCGCAATGGGGGCATCTGTTCCCGCTGGTCGTCGCCCTGACCAGCATGCCGCTGACCTTTGTGCTGTCCAACGACGCTTATTACTTCGGCGTGGTACCGATCCTTGCCAATGCCGCAGCCGCCTATGGCATCAGCCCGCTGGAAATTGCCAGGGCTTCGATTCTGGGCCAGCCGGTACATCTGATGAGCCCGCTGGTGGCCTCGACCCTCTTGCTGGTCGGCATGATCGACCGCGACATCGGTGAGTTCCAGAAAGCCACCTTGAAATGGGCGGTGCTGACCTCCCTTGTGGTCACGGCCCTGGCTCTGCTGACCGGAGCCCTGACGCTGTTCGTCTGACCTCACCCACCCCGTAACACGACTACTCACGGGTCCTGAAAAGGACCTGCGGATCACTGCACCTCCAATAACAACAACGAGTATTGAGCATGAGTATGTTTTTCAAGCGTGGAGCCATTTTTTCCGTGTTGGGAGCCCTGCCCTGCGCCAGTGTCGGCGCTGCGGGTTTCATTGAAGACAGCAAGCTGAAGCTGCAACTGCGCAACGTCTACTTCAATGAAAACTTCCGGGACGAGAACGGCCTGAGCGCCCGTGCGGCGAGTACAGCCAAAAGCGAGCGTACCGAGTGGGCACAAGGCTTCCTGCTCGACTATCAGTCCGGCTTTACTCAGGGGACTCTGGGTTTTGGCCTCGATGCACTCGGGCTGATGGGCGTAAAGCTCGACTCGGGCAAGGGCCGTAGCGGCACCGGATTGCTGCCGGTGCATGGCGACGGACGTGCGGCGGATGAGTTTGCCAGCCTGGGCGCAGCCGCAAAAATGCGTCTGGCCAAGACCACCGTCAAATACGGCTCGTTGCTGCCCAAAAACCCGGTGCTGATTTACAACGACGCTCGCCTGCTGCCACAGACTTATCAGGGCACCCAGTTCACCAGCAACGACATCGACAACCTGACCCTCACCGGCGGCCATCTGGATCAATTCAAGTTGCGCGACTCTTCGGACAGCCGCTCGATCATTCCCGACGGCTTTACCGGCAAAGGCTCGGACTTCTCTTATATCGGCGGTGACTACAAGCTCGGCAAGAACATTCGCCTCAGCTATTTCCATGGCGAGCTTGAGGATTTCTACCGCCAGAACTTCGCCTCGATCCAGCACGACCTGCCCATTGGCAAAGGCGTGCTGACCAGCGATCTGCGCTATTTCCATAGCGTGGATGCCGGCGCGGCGCGAGATGGCAAGATCGATAACGACATGCTCAGCGGGCAACTGACCTACGCTCTGGCCGGGCACAGCTTCAGCGGCGGTTACCAGACACTGAGCGGGGATGCGGGCCTGCCTTATATAAGCGGCGCAACCGTGTACTCATTCACCAATGTCGGGATCGGCAAATTCATCGAAGAAGATGAAAAGACCTGGATGCTCGGTTATGGCTATGACTTTTCACGGGTTGGCATACCGGGCCTGTCGTTTACGACCAAATATCTGAGTGGCGACAATGGCAAGTCCGGCTCGGCAAGGCTGCACGAGTGGGAGCGCGATGCCGAACTGGCCTATGTGCTGCAAGGCGGGACCTTCAAAGGGCTGGGCATGAAGCTGCGCAACTATGTCTACCGCTCGGATTACGCACGGGGGCGTGACAGCAACCGGATTTACATCACCTATGAGATTGCGCTCTGGTAAAGCCAGGCAGCTCGGCGAGTGGGGTTCTGTGGCTGCCCCCACTCGCCTGCTTTTCGTAGAAAGCTCGTACAGTGTTCAAGCCAACTCCTCCAGCTCAGCCAACAGACGTTTTCCGGGCCTTATCTCTACTATCCCGGTCGCCGCTACCTGCCTTCCCCGCTCAGGGCATTTGTGGACTTTGTCAAAGAACAGAACCTCACCCGGCCTGACAGCAGAAAGTCTGACATACCTTATCCTTGACCAGATCCATGAACGCAGACACCGCAGCAGGAAGATGTTTGCGGCTCGGGTAAAGTGCATTCAGGCTGAGCCCCGCGCGCCGGTATTGCGGGAGTACCAATACCAGCCGGCCGGCCTGCAGATCCGCGTGGGTCAGCGTGGCGGGAAGCAAGGTTATGCCAAGCCCGGCCATTGAGGCCTTGCGCAGTGATTGCGCAGTATTGCCGATGAACCGGCAGGTCACCTGAACCTCTTCTTCAACACCGTCAGGCCCGTCGAGGCGCCATGTGGCAAAACCGCTGGGATGGGAAAAGCCTACGCAGTCAAACCCAGCCACATCCTGCAAGGTTTCGGGTTGCCCATGCTCGGCGATATAAGCAGGGCTGGCCACGAGTCCACTGCTGCTGGTACCTAGAATCTGCCGACTGACATAACCCAGATCGTTGAGCGGCCCACCCCGAAACGCAACATCGATCTGATCGGCAATCAGGTCAGCCTTGTCATCACTGAGTACGAATTCGAGCCGCATCTTGGGGTACAACGCCATGAATTCGGCGACCCATTCCATCTGAAAGACATCGAAGAAGTCGGCAGGCACTGCCACACGCATAAGCCCGCTGGATTCCTGACTGCCCATCATCAATGCCTGACCGGCATCGGCCAGATCATCCACAGCACCGGCACAGCGTTCGTGAAAGGTCTTCCCGGCATCGGTCAGGGTGAGCTTGCGCGTCGAGCGCTGCAACAGCCTGGAACCCAATTGCGCCTCAAGCTGCTGGACGCGACGGCTCACCGTATTGGACGGAATCCCCATGCGCCTCGCGGCCTCGGCAAAGCTGCCGTAACGCACGACCTGAACGAAGAGCGCGACATCATTGAGATCAAGCATCTGGCCAATTCCATTGAAATATGGACGAGTTAAATACAACTCATCCAGCCAGTAAAGCGGTCAGCGCAGACAATGCATATGCGTTGTCTGCCAGACCGGATCGTCCTCTATATCGACCGTCACAAAACCCTGCTTTTCCCAGAAGCGGATCGCCCCCGGCAGAAACGGGTGGGTGTGCAGATACAACACTTCGACGCCACTGGCATCGGCCTGCACCTTGAGCGCTTCGTATAACCGCCCTGCCAGCCCGGCACCTCTGAATTCGTGGCTGACGAACAGACGCACAATCTCCACCGCTCTGCGGCCTGCGTAGTCCAGTTGGGCAAAGCGATGATCGTAGGGCAGATAACCGATAGCCGCGATGATCTCGCCTTCGCAGCAGGCGATCAGGAACTTGCCGTCCTTCGCGTCCAGATAAACCTGTTCAAAGTCGGCCAGATCAGCCGGAACGACGCTGGCATCGAGCATGGGAAATATTTCGGCGCGGGCCGCCATGACAAAGTCGATGGCGCGGGGAATGTCGGCAGGCTGGACTTCAGTGATGGTGATGTTCATTACAACTGACCTGGCTGGGGTAACGCAGGGTAATACAACACAAAACCGGGTAGGAGCGAATTCATTCGCGAGAGGCCGGTACATCCAATTCATCTCTATATGTCTGGAATAATCTTCGCGAATAAATTCGCTCCTACCGGGTATTCATGCACAGATTTACAGCATTGCCGCCCCATGACGCACCAATGCAAAGCGGGCCTGCGCAGCTCTATCCAGTCATAACCCCTTGAAAACAGGCCTTCGGGCAAGCTGGCACACCCCCTGCATAGTCTCCGATAACCCCACCATGAATGTGGTCGGGCGGTGCATCCGGCAACGTCGCCCGATGACACCCAAAACACTTGATGAATAACAGGCAAAGGCGCCTGGAACCGAAAGGTTCCGGGCGCCTTTTTTTTGGCTTTGAAAAACCTGATTGGCCTCGGCCGGGACTTGCTATGAACACCACAGTCTTACCCTTCAGCGATGTACAGACCCTTATCGTCGTCGGCAATGGCATGGTCGGTCATCATTGCGTCGAGCAGTTGATCGCAGGCGGCGCCCTTGATCGCTATCGCATTCATGTCTTCGGCGAAGAACGCCAGCGTGCCTACGACCGCGTGCATCTTTCCGAATACTTCACCGGCCGCGATGCCGAATCCCTGGCCATGAGCGATGCGGCCCTCTATCAGCAAGCCGGGCTGACCCTGCACCTGGGTGTTCCAGTGCTGGAGATCGACCGGGATCGTCGCGAGATCATCACCGCTGAAGGCTGCTTCACTTATGACAAGCTGATCATGGCCACGGGCTCGTTCCCGTTCGTGCCGCCAATCGAAGGTGCGCAAGGCGACTCACGTCTGGTCTACCGCACCCTCGAAGACCTGGACACCATTCGTTACGCCGCCAGCAAGGCGCGTCGCGGTGTAGTCGTGGGTGGCGGCCTGTTGGGGCTGGAAGCGGCAAACGCCCTGAAATCCCTGGGGCTTGAAGCCCATGTGGTGGAGTTCGCCCCGCGTCTGATGCCGGTGCAACTGGACGATCTTGGCGGCGCGGCCCTCAAGGCCCGGATCGAGGCTCTGGGCGTTGGCGTGCATCTGTCCCGCGCCACGCAGTCGATCAGCGACGGCAAGCAGTATCGCTATCGCATGAACTTCGCCAACGACGAATTCCTGGAAACCGATCTGATCGTGTTCTCTGCCGGTATCCGCCCGCAGGATGCGCTGGCTCGCCAGTGTGAACTGGAACTCGGCCCTCGTGGCGGTATTGCCATCGATGAACACTGCCGCACCAGCGATGCGGATATTTATGCAATTGGCGAGTGCGCCGCCTGGAATGGCAGCGTCTTCGGTCTGGTTGCACCGGGCTATCAGATGGCCCGTAGCGTTGCAGCACAGCTTTGCGACAAGGAAGCCGATCCTTTCTTCGGTGCCGACATGTCCACCAAACTCAAACTGCTGGGCGTGGACGTCGGTTCGATTGGCGATGCCCATGGCGCACTGGCGGGAGCGGTCAGCTATCGCTTTATCGATGAAGCCACTTCCAGCTATCGCCGTCTGGTGGTTTCAGCCGATGGCAAGCAAGTGCTGGGCGCGGTGCTGGTGGGCGACAACAGTTATTACGACACCCTGCTGCAATACGCGCAGAACGGCATTCCCCTGCCCGCCGACCCGTCCAGCCTGATCCTGCCCCGTGGCGAAGGCGCGCCGACCCTGGGGGCCGATGCCCTGCCCGCCACGGCGACCATCTGTTCCTGCCATAACGTCAGCAAGGGCTCGATCTGCTCGGCCATCGATGCAGGCTGTACCGATCTGGCCGGCATCAAGACTCAGACCAAGGCCTGCACCGGTTGTGGTGGCTGCGCAGCCTTGCTCAAGCAGGTGTTCGAGCATGAGCTGATCGCCCGTGGCGTCAGCGTCGACAAGAGCCTGTGCGAACACTTCGCCTACACCCGTCAGGAGCTGTATTCGATGGTCCGCGTCGAAGGCATCGAAACCTTCGAGGAACTGCTGACCCGCCACGGCAAGGGCGCCCATGGCTGCGACATCTGCAAACCGGCAGTGGGCTCGATCCTCGCGTCCTGCTGGAATCGGCAGATTACCGAGCCTTCGCTGGTGCCACTGCAAGACACCAATGACACCTTCATGGCCAACATGCAGAAAAACGGCACCTACTCGGTGGTGCCACGCATTCCCGGTGGCGAGATAACACCGGACGGCCTGATTGCCATCGGCGCCGTGGCCAAGAAATACGACCTGTACACCAAGATCACCGGCGGCCAGCGTATCGACCTGTTTGGCGCGCAGTTGCACGAATTGCCGGATATCTGGAGCGAGCTGATCGAAGCCGGCTTCGAGACCGGCCATGCCTACGGCAAGTCGACGCGGACGGTGAAATCCTGCGTGGGCAGTACCTGGTGCCGCTATGGCGTGCAGGACAGCGTGGCCATGGCCTTGCGCATCGAAGACCGCTACAAGGGCCTGCGCTCGCCGCACAAACTCAAGTTCGCCGTTTCCGGCTGCACCCGTGAATGCGCGGAAGCACAAAGCAAGGATGTGGGGGTCATCGCCACCGAAAACGGCTGGAACCTCTATGTCAGCGGCAACGGCGGCATGCGTCCGCGCCATGCAGAACTGTTCGCCACCGATCTGGATGACGAAACCCTCATTCGTTACATCGACCGCTTCCTGATGCTCTACATCCGCACCGCCGACAAGCTGCAACGCACCTCGGTCTGGCGCGAGTCGCTGGAAGGCGGCCTGGATTACCTCAAGGCCGTGATCATCGACGACAGCCTGGGGCTGGCCGAAGAGCTGGAAGCGCAGATGCAACTGGTGGTCGACCGCTATGAATGCGAATGGGCCAACGCCCTCAAGGACCCGGAAAAGCTCAAGCGCTTCCGCACCTTCGTCAACGACAAGCGCAGCGACCCGGATGTCCACTTCGTCAAGGAACGTGAGCAACGCCGCCCTGCAAAACCTGAAGAAATCGCCCTTATCCCGTTCAAGGAGGTGGTCTGATGAGCCAGTCCAATGTGGCCTATGCCGAAAAAACATCCGCCACGCACACTCAATGGCAGACCCTGTGCTCGCGCCGGGATCTGGTGGCCAACTCCGGCGTAGTCGCCTGGCTCGATGGCGCACAGGTCGCGCTGTTCTACCTGCCTGAAACCAGCGAAGGCGAAAAGCTTTACGCCATAGAGAATCGCGACCCCAAATCCGGTGCCAACGTCATCGGCCGCGGCCTCATAGGGCAGATTGGCGGGGAACTGGTCATCGCATCGCCGCTGTACAAGCAGCACTTTCGTCTGCACAACGGCACGTGCGTGGAATACCCGGAGCAACAACTTGAAGTCTGGCAGGTACGGCTGAATGGCGAACAGGTGGAAATCGCGGTTTAGGCCATCTCAGGGCAAGTCTTGGCGTGTTATTTCACAAGAAGGGTATGGCTGATTCTTCTGTGGTCGCTGTGAAATACCACACCAGGCTTCAAACGAAAACTCATGCAGTATTACGGGCGTTCAGCGTAGGCCACCACTGGCCGTAATTTCTTCGCCCGTTACAAAGCGCGCATCATCGGACGCTAGAAATGCCACAACACGAGCAATATCTTCTGGTGTACCAGAACGACCGAGTGGAGTCTGAGATATGATGCCCGCAGCCATCTCAGAGCCAACGATGCCAGCGGCTGTAGTACCTTCGGTCACCACGAAGCCTGGGCTGACGACGTTAACCCGCACGTTTCGTGGCGCAAGCTCCTTGGCAAGCACGCCAGATATTGCATTGACAGCGGCCTTGCTCGCTGTATAGATCGAGGTACCAGGCGTACGCAGGCTGGTAATTGATGACGAAATGTTGATAACGCTTGCACCCTCCCCAAGATGCTTGATGGCAGCTTGAGTGGTAAGTACTACCCCAAGCACGTTGATGTCAAAGAGGCGACGATACTGCTCCTCGGTTACGTGTTCGACCGGAGCAACATCAAAGACGCCCGAGTTGTTGACCAGAATATCCAGCCGGCCGAAATTCGTTATAGCGGCCTCGATCAATGCTTGAGCCTCTGCCGCTATGGAAACATCAGCCTTCAACGCGATAGCGTGGCCGCCAGATGATTTGATGGCGTCGACAACCGCATCTGCGCCTTCGCGACTCGATGCGTAATTGACCACTACTGCTGCGCCGTCCTGCGCTAAAGCCTTGGCTATACCGGCACCAATCCCCTTTGAGGCCCCCGTCACAACGGCTACTTTACCTGCCAGTTTCTTCATGATTCATACCTTTTCATGCTAAATTTCGACATTAAATTAATTGAGACTGAGACCGGAACCGATGCTTTTCCTGAGTCAGAGAGCAATTGGTTCCTTAGTTCCGATATTAGGAACTATAGGATTACAGGTCAAGCAAGAAGTGAAGCGACCATGAGACCCATATTTCATCCTGCGATTGAGGACGTTCAACCCCAAGCCATCCTCCATGCGCTGTCTGATCCGAACCGGGCAGCGATTCTGGCCAGGATCCTGACTTCGGGTAGTGTCAAAGCCTGCTCGGTTGTAGCCAGACTGGGTGATCGGGTCATCCCGAAATCATCTCTGTCCACCCATTTCAGAGTGTTACGTGAAGCAGGATTGATCCGTAGTGAGCGCCATGGGGTGGAGATGAGAAACCACTCGCGTTTTGCCGAAGTTGATGCGCGATTCCCGGGCCTGGTTGCAGCGATTATCAACGCTTACGCCTCGGTTATCGTTAACGACCCTTCCGGGGCGGACGAATAGCACCGACCTGTTTTTCAACGCAGCATCACCGATGCGTAGATACATTTCGTCTAGAGCCTACAAGGTTTATCTGTATATCCATACAGATAAACCTTGCTCACAACGCTTTCAGTGTTCATCCTTACCGCATTCAAAACCCGTCAATGCAAGCGGTGGTTATGCGGCTGTTTCTCTGCGAAAAACCCTCACAGGCCAAAGATATCGCCGCCGTCCTCGGCGCGACCCGACGTGGGGACGGTTGCTGGACAGGCCCCAACGCCACCGTGACCTGGTGCATCGGTCACCTGCTGGAAACCGCGCCACCGGATGCCTACGACGCCCGTTATAAACGCTGGGTGCTGGAAGACCTGCCGATAGTTCCCGAAAAATGGAAGATGCTGGTCAAACCCCGCACCGCCAGCCAGTTCAAGGCCGTAAAACGCCTGTTGGGTGAAGCCCGAGAGCTGATCATCGCCACCGACGCTGACCGTGAAGGCGAGATGATTGCCCGCGAACTGGTAGAACATTGCCGCTATCGTGGTCCGATCCAGCGCTTGTGGCTGTCGGCACTGGATGACGCTTCGATCCGCAAGGCGCTGGCGTCCCTCAAGCCCGGTGCCGATACCTTCAGCCTTTATCATTCGGCACTTGGCCGCTCCCGCGCCGACTGGCTGATCGGCATGAACATGAGCCGCCTGTTCACGCTGCTGGGTCGTCAGTCCGGTTATCAGGGCGTGCTGCCGGTGGGTCGCGTGCAAACGCCAACCCTGCGGCTGGTGGTGGATCGCGACCGCAGCATCGCCGACTTCGTACCCGTGCCTTACTGGGCCATCGATGTCAGGCTGCTGCATGACGGCCAGGCATTCATTGCCCAGTGGCGAGCGCCTTCGGATGCCTGTGACGATCAGGACCGCTGCCTGAACCAGCCACTGGCGCAACAGGCCGCAGAGGCGATTCGCAATGCCGCCAGCGCCAGGGTCGTAAAACTGCGCACCGAACGGATTCGCGAGGCTGCGCCCTTGCCTTTCGATCTGGGCACCTTGCAGGAAATCTGCTCGAAAAAACTCGGCCTTGGCGCTCAGGAAACCCTGGATATCGCCCAGGCCCTGTATGAAACCCACAAGGTCATCACCTACCCGCGCAGCGATTGCGGTTATCTGCCCATGAGCCAGCATGGCGAAGCGTCGGGCATCATCGCCGCGCTGGGTAAATCCGATCCGGCGTTGAGCGAACTGCTCAGGCATCTGGACCCGCAACGCCGCTCACGGGCCTGGAACGACGCCAAGGTCAGCGCCCACCACGGCATCATCCCCACCGCTGCCGCCCGAGGCATCGAGCGCCTGACAGGCAAGCCACGAGCGGTCTACACCCTGATCCGCGCGCGCTATCTGGCGCAGTTCCTGCCCAACCACGAATACGACCGGACCCAGGCCGACTTCGACTGCGCCGGGCAGGCCTTGCGGGCTGTCGGCAAACAGATCATCGAACCGGGCTGGAAACGCGCCATGCCCGAAGCACTGGCTCCGGCCAAAGGTCGCGAAGCCCCTGCCCCGCAAAACCTGCCCGCGCTGTTTCAGGGCTGTGACTGCCCGGTGAGCGATGTCATCCTCAAGGACCTGTGGACCCAGCCGCCCAAGCCCTTCACCGAAGGCGACCTGATCAAGGCCATGAAGAATGTCGCCAGGCTGGTGGAAGACCCGCTGCTCAAGCAGAAGCTCAAGGACACCACCGGGATCGGTACCGAAGCCACCCGCGCCGGCATCATTCAGGGGCTGCTCGACCGGGGTTATCTGATCAAACAGGGTAAGGCACTGTCTGCCACCGCCGCAGCGTTCAGCCTGATCGATGCCGTGCCCCGAGCCATTGCCGACCCCGGCACCACCGCCATCTGGGAGCAGGCGCTGGATATGGTGCAAAGCGGTGAAATGAGCCTTGAAGAGTTCGTTGCCAAGCAAGCGGCCTGGATGAGCAAGCAGGTCACCCGTTGCGTCGGCCTGCGCCTGACCATCAGCGGCCCCGCCAGCCCGGCCGGTGGCGCAGCGCCCTGGAAGAAAAAACGCAAGACCGGCACGCGCAAAGCGGCCGGAACCACTGCAAGCAAAGGCAAACGCCCGCCAAGAGCAACAAAGAAAGCCTGACCCCCATTTGTATCTCGCCGCTTACAGCTTGCAGCTTATCGCTTGCGGCTTGTCCCCCTGCTTTTCACTTTCCCCCCTATACATCAATGCCGTATTGATAGCACAATAATGATAATGATTAGCATTTACTAACATTAATGAATCTTAATTGTTACAATCTGGCTTTCCGTTTGAAGATGACTGCCACCAGAAGAAGGGAGCGGCACCACCATGCGTGTATTAGTGGTAGAAGACGACATATCGGTCAGCCACTGGCTTGGCAGCAAACTCCATGCGTTCGGCCATAACTGCAAGTTGACCCATGACGGTGAGGGCGCGCTGGAAATCCTCACCCAGGAAGCGTTCGACGTTGTGGTACTGGACCGCATGCTGCCCAGGATGGATGGCATCGAACTGCTCAACAGGCTCCATGGCCGCTCCCGCCCTCCCGTGCTGATCCTGTCGGCAAACGACCAGACCAGTGACCGTGTCGAAGGTCTGCGTGCCGGTGCGGACGACTATCTGGGCAAACCTTTCGACTTCACCGAACTGCTGTTGCGCCTGGAGGTGCTGGCTCGCCGGCACAATCAAACTGCTATGGAAGAAGTGATCTACATAGAAGATTTACGCATCGACCTGGGCCAGCGCAGTGCATGTCGGGCCGGACGCAATATCGACCTGACCGACAAGGAGTTCCGCCTGCTGCAAGTGCTGGCCGAGCACCCGGGCCAGACGGTCACCCGCACCATGTTGCTGGAAAAGGTATGGGGCTATCACTTCGACCCGCAGACCAACCTGATCGATGTTCATATCTCCAAGCTGCGTACCAAGATCGACAAGGGTTTTGAACGCAGTCTGCTGAGGACCATTCGTGCAATCGGCTATGAACTCGGCTAGTCGTTTCGAGCTGCGCCACATCCTTGAAACCAGCAATTTTCAACAAGCCGCCACCATGGCATTTGCCTGTCTGCTGGTGGCCTTGCTGTCGGTCATCGGCAGTGGTTGCGTGCTTGAAAGCGTCATGCGCAGCCACGTGCGGGAAATGATCCTCGCCGACGTGCGCACCATGCATGAACTGACCCAGAGCCGCAGCAGCCATCAGGTTGCCGAACTGCTCAGGCAGCGGGACCTCTATGACCGGCGCAGCGAGCGTCATTCGCTGCTGCTGGACCCACAGGGCAAGGTCCTGACCGGCGATGCGACGATGCACGAAGTCATGGACTGCATCGCGGCACGCTGCCCGGATAACTGGCGAAACATTCGCAACAAAGAGCTGCAGATCATGGGGCTGGTGATCGAGCTGCGCGACGGCGGCCGCTATTTCAGCGCCTACGACCTGCAACCGATGCTGGAGCGCACCCAGATCATTCCACTGATGGCCGGTGCCGGCCTGTTTCTGGTGCTATTGGGCAGCCTGATCTTCAGCCTGCGTTACAGCCTGCGCAAGCTGTACCGCATAGAACGTATTCATGACGCGCTGAAACGCTTTGCCAGTGGCGATCATCAGGCCTTTCCACCCCATGACCGCAGCGGCGACGAGCTGGACCGGCTGGCCACCGAGATCTATCGCAATCTGGAGCGGATCAACAAGCTGATGGCCGAGGTCAAGGGCGTGACCAGCCATATCGCCCACGAACTGCGCACGCCGCTGACGCGATTGCAGAATCGTCTGGTCAGCGCAGCCGAAATCGCCACTGGCGATGTGCGCGAAGCCCTGTGGTTGGCCGCTGATGAAAGCGAACGTATCCAGAGCCTGTTTCGCGCAGTGATGCGGGTCGGGGAAGTGGAAACCGGGCGTTGCGCCCATCTGTTCGAGGAGTTTCCGGCCCAGGATCTGCTTAACGACCTGCGCGAGTATTACCTGCCCCTGGCCGATGATCGCAACTCGCCACTGGTGCTGGACATAGACCCCGACTGCCGGATCTGGGGCGACCGCGCCCTGCTGTTCCAGGCCATGGCCAATCTGGTGGACAACGCACTGAAATATGCGCCGCGCAACTCCACGATCACGCTCTTTGCCCGGCATCGCCCTCTCTTCGCCACCCTTGGCGTGGCGGATCACGGCGAAGGCATTCCGGCTTCTGCAACGGAACAGGTGGTGGAACGCTTCCATCGCCTGCATACCTCCGGCGACATTCCCGGCAACGGGCTCGGCCTGACACTCGTCAAGGCCATCAGCGAACTGCATGGCGGCTCACTGCGGCTGAGCGACAACCAGCCCGGCCTGCGTGTCGAATTGCAGTTGAGCCGGGCGATTCCTTAAGGCTTCTTAATGATCCCCGCCTTGCCGCTTAATGAGAATAAATCTTAGTATCGTTTCACCTTATTGAACCGTCCTCGACCGCTGTTCACTGCGGTCGGGATTCCCTTTTCCGACATCTCACACAGGCTTGCGCCATGCTCAACTCCTTCAAGAAATTCCTTCGCGACGAAAGCGGCGTGACCGCCATTGAATACGGCATTCTGGCGGCTTCCATGGCCGCAGCCATCGGCTACATCTTCGGCTCCGACGGCCAGTTCATCGGCGCGCTCAAGGAACGTTTCGGTGGCATCGCCGACCAGATCAGGTCCACCAACAACAGCACCGGCAGCAACTGACGTTACCCCGCAGGATTCCCGTCCATGACCAGCCTTGTCGTCGTTCTGCTGTTACCCGCCTTGTGCTGGGTCGTGGTCACGGACCTGCTGTATCGCAAGATCCATAACCGACTGGTGCTGGCATTGCTGGCGGGATGGCTGGTACTGCCACTACTGGCGCCCCTGAATATCGGCCCTTTTGCAGGTCTGGGCGTCTGGCAGGTCATTTCTGCCATGGGCTGGTCTACGGCAGGCGCGGCGCTGGTCCTGCTGGTCGGTTACGGCCTCTACATGATCGAACGGGTCGGCGGCGGCGACGTCAAGCTGATGACCGTGCTGAGCCTGTGGATCGGCAGCGAAGACCTGATCACCTTCCTGATCATCACCTCGCTGGCTGGCGGCATCCTGGCGCTGGTACTGCCCACGCTGGAAATGCTCGAAGCCGCTCTTGCAAGGGGCGTGATGTGGCTGATCCGGCGCATGCCGCAAGACGCTATCGCGGTACCGATCATCTATGACGCTCAACGCCCCGCAGGTATTCCCTACGGCCTGGCCATCGCAGCAGGTGCGCTGTTCACCTTGCTGTTTCCCATCCACACCTGAACCCACAGTAGCCGTACTCGATGAAAAAGAATTCGCTCATTCTGCTGACTGGGGCCATTGTCCTCGCCAGTGGCTCCGCTCTGCTCGCACGGGCTTTGCTGGCACCGCCAAAGCCACCTGAAGTCAAGGCACAGGTTCAACCTGCCGCCCCCAAGGAAGCCACTCGCCAGGTGCTGGTCGCTTCACGCAACCTGCAACCGGGCGACTTCATCGATGCAGGCAGCCTGGACTGGCAACCGGCAACCGCACAAATGACGCGCTCCCTGTATTTCATCGAAGGCCAGGACAAGCAGGACTCCTTGCTGGGCGCCACTGTGCGTCAACCGGTCGAAGCCGGCCAGCCACTGACCAGCAGCGTGGTCGTGCGCCCCGGCGAACCAGGCTTTCTGGCCTCGGTCATCAAGCCCGGCATGCGCGCCGTATCCGTGCCGACCAGCGCAGTGGAGAGCAACTTCGGCCTGGTGGCCGCCGGTGATCGCGTGGATGTGATCCTGAGCCTCAAGCGCGAACAGGAAACCCAGGCGCCAGACGCCACCGCCAATGCCGCGCCGTTTCTGGCCGCCCAGACCATCCTTCACGATATCCGCGTGCTGGCAATGAATAACAGCACCCGCAGCGACCTGAATGTACGCCGGGATCTGGAAACCACGCCCAACGCCAAGAACACCAGCAGCCGCCAGAGCTTTGAAACCGTGACTCTGGAAGTCGCGCCGTCGGCGGCCGAGCAACTGGCAGTCGCCAAGGAGATCGGCAACCTGCAACTGGCCATCCGCTCATCGGTCGAGCAGACCGAAGACGAGCTGCTGACCAGCGGTGAAGTCACCACCCTGAACAAGACCACCAGCATTTATCCCTCGCAGAAAAGCGCGGGTAAATCCGGGCCGGCCACCACTGTGCAGCTCTTCAGGGGCAAGGCCACCGAAGTTCTGGACCTGGCGAAACACTGATCAGTTGCGTCTGCCGGCCGGTGTAGCGCCGACAGACGCCCTTACGGAAAAAACAGCATGAAACGCACAGCGCAACCTCTGGCTTCGGGCCGGAACGGACTCTCCTTGCTGCTCGCCGGCCTCGGCTTGAGCGCCACACTGGTCAGCCCGTCAGTTGTCATGGCCGAACAGGCGACCGTGGACAACTACGACATGCCTGCCAAAACCCCGGTCACGCCGGTTATCACAGCCCAGCAACGTGCCCAGTTGCAACAGATCAGTGAAACCCAGACAGTCAACCTGACCGTGCGCCAGGGACGCCTGCTGCAACTGCCTCGCGCCGCGGCAAAAGTGCTGTTGGCCGACCCGGAAGTGGCCAGTTTCCAGATGCCGTCGCCGAGCAGTGTCTTCGTATTCGCCCAGCGGTCAGGCGCCACGACCCTGTATGCACTGGACGCCAACGACAATGTGATCGCAGCCATGCGGCTGGTCGCAGGCTTCGATCTGGAAGGCCTGCGCCAACAGATCGAAAACGAAGTGGTGGGCTCGCAGGTCAGTTTCGTACCGGCGGCAGGCGATGGCCTGATCGTTCGTGGACATGTTCGTACGCCCCTCGAAGCCCGTCAGGTCATGGCCAGCGTCAAGGCAGCCGTCGGCGCCAGTGACAGCGCCGCAGGTGGACCGGGTGGCGGCGCTCCAGCCGGTGCGCCCGGAGGCGGCGGCCCTGCTGCACCGCGAGTGATCAACCAACTCAAGGTCGAGTTGTCGGCACAGGTCAATATCCGGGTCCGGGTCGTCGAAGTGTCCCGCAACCTCAGCCATACTCTGGGCCTGAACTGGGACTCGGTCATGAACAGCGGCAAGTTCCGTCTGGCGACCGGTTCTTCGACCAGCCTGTTCAACGCCGCCGACGCGGCCTCATCGGCAGGCACCATCGCTGGCGCGACCCAGGCCGGTCAGTTGATCCGCACGGCCAACACCATCGGCTTCACCGACGGCAACCTGACCGGGCTGATCAACGCCCTGTCGGTGGAAGGCATGGCTTCGGTCCTGGCCGAGCCCAACCTGACGGCCATGTCCGGCGAAACCGCAGGCTTTGCGGCGGGCGGTGAAGTGCCAATCGTGGTCATCACCAACAACAACGTCAGCATCACCTACAAATCCTACGGCGTGATCCTGCGCATGACACCCACCCTGCTCTCGCCCAACCGCATCAGCCTGCATATCGCACCGGAAGTCAGCGACCTGTCCGATGACGGCGCAGTGACCCTGCCCGATGGCGGCTCGACCATTCCGGCCTTCAAGGTTCGGCGCGCCGACACCACGGTGGAACTGGCCAGCGGCCAGAGCTTCGCCCTGGCGGGCATGCTGCGCAGCAACGTTGCCCAGCAAGTCAGCGGCCTGCCGGGCCTCAAGGGCGTGCCGTTGCTCGGTCGCCTGTTCGAGGGTGAAACCAGCACACAAGAGGACACCGAACTGGTGATTCTGGCGACCGCTTATGTCGTAGACCCCGTCACCGAAGGTGAACTGCAAACCCCGGGCCGCGGCCTGCCAGGCATGGATGCGCAGATGCCGCGCCAGGCCAGCGCAGGGTACCTGTACTGATGGAGACCTTGAAAATGAAGCCTGTCACTTTCCGCCTCGCGCTGCTGGCCTGCCTGCCTTTGCTCATGGCGGGCTGTACCGCGCAGTACAACGAACTGCGCGCCAAGCGCTTTGCCAACACGCCGATGCCGGTCACTCAGGTGAACCCCAGCGCCCTGAGCGTTTCCCTCAACACCGTCAATCAGGGTAAGGGGCTGACTGCCGAATCCCTGGAAAACCTCAACACGATGCTGAGTAATCAGGGTCGTCTGAAAAACCAGAGCCTGACCCTGCAACCCTTCACCCCTGCGGGTGAGCAGA
Organism: Pseudomonas sp. FG43; assembly: GCF_057809175.1. Taxonomy (NCBI): domain Bacteria; kingdom Pseudomonadati; phylum Pseudomonadota; class Gammaproteobacteria; order Pseudomonadales; family Pseudomonadaceae; genus Pseudomonas; species Pseudomonas sp. FG43. The sequence goes on along the minus strand of NZ_JBMDJL010000002.1, from coordinate 310,989 downwards.
TGGCCAAACGTCTGACACGGGTACTGAACGAACGCGGCGCGGATGCCAGTCGCATCATTCTGGCACCGGTCCAGCTCAAGGCTGCCGAGCAATCCGGCGGCTGGGATCTGCAGGTCATTTCCGAGGCCATGGTCGCGCAAATCCCCGACTGCCGAATCGCCAACGCCGATGCCTGGACCATGACCCCTTATCAGGCAGTCGGCACTCTTGGTTGTGCCAACCGGGCCAACATTGCGCGGATGGTCAGCGACCCTCGCGACCTGGTCCGCCCGCGCACTCTGGACAGCGCCGATGGCAATCAGGCCAACAATGCCGTGCAGCGTTATCAGGAAAGCAAGACCACCGAACTGATGAACATCGACTTCTCCCAGGACGACTGAGGACGCCGCCATGAACGACAAGACCAACACTGTACTGCCCAGCGGCGACAAAACCTTTCTGGCACCGGTCCTGTTCGCCGCCAGTACGGCTGACCAGCGCAGCTTCGCCGAACAGTTGCAGCGCCTGGGCCAGCCCGAGGCGCTGGTCCTGAGCGGCGGAATCGAAGCGGCCAAGGCCTGGTGTGCCGAACAGCGGGCCAGCCTGCTGCTGGTGGACCTGGATGGCGAGCAATTTCCCTTGCAGGCCATTTCTGAACTGTCGAGCCTGTGCGATCCGGGCTGTGCGATTCTGGCCCTCGGCAGCCAGCAGAATGTCGACCTGTACCGCGCCCTGACCCACAGCGGCGTGGTGGATTACCTGTGCAAACCCGTACCACTGGACTTGCTGGCCAGCAGCCTGGAGCGTGCGCGCAATATCCATCAGCAACCCCAGACCAGCCAGGTGCGCACCGGTCGCAGCATTGCCGTGACGGCTTGCTCCGGCGGGCTGGGTACCAGCACGGTCAGCGCCGGGCTGAGCCTGTTGCTGTCACACGAACGGCATATTCCTGTGGCCGCCGTGGATTACGACCGGCACAACGCAGACCTGTCCCTGCTGCTGGGGGCTCAGGGCGATTGCGGGCTGGCCGCTGCCTTGAGCAGCAGCGAGATCGATGCCCGCTTTCTGCAACGGGCCATGACTCGTCTGGATGACCGCCTGCATCTGTTGGCCCAGGAACCTTCGGCCGACCATTTCGCCCCTATCGATACCGATCACCTGCTTGAGCTGGGCGCCAACCTGTGCCGCCTGTTCAATCAGGTGGTGTGGGACCTGCCATCCGGCCACCCGCAAGGTGCGCTGGAGGTGTTGCGCCACGTCGAAACCCGCATCCTGCTCAGCGAATTCACCATTCAAGGCGCCCGCAATACCCAGCGCCTGCTTGAAGAGATCGGTGACGAAAGCGAGGGCCAGCAACTGCTGCTGGTGGTCAACCAGAACCACGGCACTCATCAGACAGTCGCCCGCGAACAGTTCGAGGCCTTCGTCGGCAGACGTGTGGACCTGATCCTGCCTTACGCCGGACACGCACTGAGCGACAGCCTCTTGAGCGGCCCGCTGCGCCTGGACGCTGCACCGGCCTTTCGTCAGGTCCTGCTGAATCTGGCGGACCTGGCCTGTGGCCGCAAACCGGGCAATGCCCTCGCAGCGACGTCGGTGCTGGCCCGCCTCAAAGGCGCCCTGACCCGTCGTAACGCGGCCTGACACAAGGAGCCGGATCATGCTGATACGCAAGCCCAGAACCCCTGCCCCCGCGCCGACACCCTTGCCCGTGCAGGAAAGCAGCGAGTCGGTCATCGAGATGCAGAAGGTCAACACGACCAAGGCAAACCCTGCCAGCAAGAATGCCGACAGCGGCGCCAACCTTAACCGGCGCCTGATTCGCGGTTTTCTCTATGACCAGATCGACCCGCTCAAGGCGGCGGCCATGGGGCGCGACAAGCTGCGTCAGCAGATCGAAAGCCAGATACGGCGCATCTGCGATGACAACCGCCTGCAACTGTCGCGCCCCGAAGAAGAGCAGATCGCCAGCGAAATGCTGGACGAGATGCTGGGTATCGGGCCGATCCAGCCGCTGCTGGCCGACGACACGGTCAACGATATTCTGGTCAATGGCGCAGGTCAGGTGTTCGTCGAGCGCTTCGGCAAGCTGGAACTGTCGAACATCACGTTTCTTGACGAAGAGCATGTGTTCAACACTGCCCAGCGTATCGCGGCCGGTGTAGGACGACGCATCGACGAAGCCAACCCCATGGTCGATGCACGGCTGGCTGACGGCAGCCGGGTCAACGTTATTACTTACCCGCTGGCCATCGACGGCACCACCATCTCCATCCGTAAATTCATGCGCCGCAACCTGACGCTGGAATCCCTGGCGGCACGTAACGCCATGTCGATGGAAATGGTCCAGGTGCTCAACCGCGCCATGATTGCCAAGCTCAATATCGTGGTGTCCGGCGGTACGGGTGCGGGCAAGACCACGCTGCTCAATGCGTTGTCGCAAAAGATCAGCGAAGACGATCGTATCCTGACCATCGAAGATGCCGCAGAGCTGCAACTGCAACAGATCCATGTGGTGCGTCTTGAAACACGGCCGGTCAGTGCCGAAGGCACCGGCAAGGTCGATCAGCGCGATCTGGTGCGCAACGCCCTGCGGATGCGGCCTGACCGGATCATCCTCGGTGAAGTACGCGGCGGTGAAGCCTTCGACATGTTGCAGGCCATGAATACCGGGCATGACGGCTCGCTCTGTACCGTCCACGCCAACACCCCTCGCGACGCCATCATGCGCCTGGAAAACATGGTGATGATGGCAAGCATGCAACTGCCGATGGAAGCCATTCGACGCCAGATCGCCAGTGCCGTGAACCTGGTGGTTCAGGTCGAACGCCAGCGTGACGGCGGACGACGTGTTGTCTCGATCACTGAAGTCTGCGGCATGGAAAACGACGTCATCCAGACTCAGGAGCTGTTCGGCTTCAAGGTCCGCTCCACCGACAGCCAAGGCAAGATTCTGGGCGACTACGTGAGCAGCGGCCAACGGCCCGAGTTCTACAACCAGCATGCCCACCTGTTTGGCGACCTTTGAGAGGACACCTCATGCAAGCTGTCCTCGATTTGCTCACCCTGCTGGTTTTCGCCTGCGTCATGTTCGCGTTCTATGGGCTGCTGAGCCTGAGCAAGCGACGTCAGCGAGCCGCCGAAAGTGCGGCGCGCCTGGAGCAACTGCTGCGCGAAAAGGTGAAGGTGAATGCACCGAACACCCAGGTCGAGAGCATCATGCGTGACATGCAGAGCGCACCGCTGGGCAGCATGCCCGTGCTTGGCACTCACATCACTCATCTGTGGATCAACCTGAACCTGCTGGGCTGGCGAAAGACGCTCAAGGCGCGGGCCATTGCATTCAGCCTCGGCGGCTTTTTCGCCGGAGTGCTGATTGGTCGCGACACGCCCATGCCCTTGCTGTTCGGCAGCCTGATTGCGGTATTCACCGCCATTGCCCTGTTCACGCTGTTCTATCGCCAGGCACTGGCCAAGTACCACAAGCAGCTGCGCCAGTCCCTGCCTGAAGCCATCGACTCCATCACCCGCACCTGCCGTGCAGGCGTACCGATCAGCAACGCTTTCGCACTGGTTGCCGATCATCTGAGCGGGCCGTTGAGCGTGGAGTTCGCGATCATCGACCACTGGCTGCGTCTGGGTGTGCCGTTGCGGCGGGTCATGCAGGATTCGACCCTGCGCGTGCCACTGGCCGAGTACCGATTCTTCGCGGTGATCCTGATCATCAATCAGGAAGCCGGTGGCCGTCTGGGCGAAACCCTGGACCGGCTCTCGACCACCCTGCGCGACCGTCACGAGCTGCAACTGAAGATTCTGTCCAAGACCTCCGAAGCACGGGCCTCCTCCAAGATCGTGTCATCGCTGGTGCCCGCCATGCTGGGCTACATGTACATCAATGCCCCACAGGATTTCCGCTTTCTGCTCAACGACCCCACCGGCAACATGGTGCTGTTCTACGCCCTTGCCAGCGTCACGCTGGGGCTGGTCATCAACCACCTGATGGTGAGCCGAGTCGGATGAACGCTCGCTTTTGCGGAGAACAACAGTCATGACCAACGAAACGCTCATTCTGCTCGCCCTGGGGGTGATGTTGACCGGCACCGGCCTGGGCCTGCTCGGCTGGTACCTGGGTCTTTCGGAGAAAAGCCTGGACCTGCGCCTGGGCCGCAGCGAGGACAATCGCCAGCAACAGGTCCAGGCCAACATCCTGCGCACCGATCAACTGGCCCTGTCCGCCAATGCCCGGCGCCTGCTGTTGCCACTGGCTTCGGCCGGCGAACATCTGGCCGGCACGGCACAGGATCGCCAGCACCTCAATCGTCTGCTGAGCATGGCGGGCTTTCGTGCTCAGGCCAGCCTGGGTCTGTTGATGGTCGCCAAATATGCCAACGGCCTGCTGTTTCTGGGCATCGTTCTGTTTGGTGTTCTGGATGCCCAGAGCCGCTTCGGCCTCAAGGGTCTGGCCATGGGCCTGATCGCCCTGTTCGTCGGCACCACCCTGCCCGAAGCCTGGCTGAAATGGCGGGCGGCGCGGCGCGGCGGGCGCATGGCCCGTTCGGTGCCCGATGGCCTGGACCTGATGGTGATCTGCGCCGAAGCCGGCTTGCCGCTGGGCCGCATCATGCAAGTGGTGGCCAGGGAACTGGCGCTGTCGGCTCCCGAACTGGCGGATGAATTGCGCTACACCTTCGCCGAACTGCAAATCGTCAGTGACCGCTCACGGGCATTGCTCAACCTCGCCGAGCGCACGGGCGTCCGGGAAATCGAAAGCATGGTGGGAACCCTGATCCAGGCCGAGCGCTACGGCACTCCCCTGTCACAGGCACTGCGCACCATCGCCGATGAAAGTCGCAAGACCCTGGTGCTGGGCCTTGAAGAAAAAGCCGGAAAGCTGCCCGCGCAAATGAGCGTGCCACTGATGGTCCTGATCCTGCCACCGATCATCGCGGTCATGGGCGCCCCGGCGATGATCCGTCTGGTCCGCGCTCTGGCGCAAAACTGATGCCTGCCTTTTCTCTGGAGAATACCGTGTCCTCACCTCTGTCCCTTTCACGTCTCGCCCTGCTTTCGCTGCTGATCATCGGCGCAAGCGGCTGCTCCAGCCTGCCCGGCATCGACCGTAACAATGCCCAGCCACAGACCAACGCGCCCCTGAGCAAAAAGGAAAGCGCAGAAGCGCTGAGGCTGGCCCGCGTGCTGCGCGATAACGGGCGTATCGAAGCAGCCACCGAGGTCTACGCCAAGATGGATCAACGCCAGCAACTCAGCCCCCGGGAACTGCTGGAATACGCCAGTGTTGCGGCGTTGGTGCGCAAGCCGCAGCAATCGCTGGAACTCTACGGCCGTGCCCGACACGCCCTTGGCGGTGCCGACAATCTCAGCCCGTCCGAAAGCCTGATTACCTGCCTGGGCATGGGCCGTGCGCGTCTGGCACTGAATCAGCTTCAGGCTTCGGTGAAGGATTTCAATTGCGCGCTCAAGGCCCAGCCGGACAGCACCGAAGGCCTCAATGGTCTGGGCGTGGCCAGCAACAGCCTTGGCCAGACCGAGCAGGCTCAGAAGCTGTTTCAACAAGTACTGGAGATCGACCCGTCCAACCAGCCAGCGCTGAACAATCTGGCCATGACCTACCTGAGCAGCAACCAGCCTCAGCAGGCCATCACGCTTCTGCAAGGCGCCAGCCTCAATGCCACACCCAGCCTGGTGCTGAACCTGGCCTTGGCGCATCTGCTCAAGGGCGATAACGATCAGGCGCGTCAGGCCCTGAGTCGCAACCTGCCCGATGCCAATACCGAAGACTTGCTGCAAGCCTTGCAGGCCAGCGTCGCCCGCATCCATGCAGGCTCCCCTGCCGCAACCGAACTGCTCGCTGCCAGTCAGCGTCCGCTGGCCCTCGGCACACCACAGTGAAGCGGGTCATGCATCTATTGCGAGGCCCACGACAACAGCGCGGCGTGACAGCGGTGGAAACCGCGCTGATCATGCCGGTGATCCTGATCGGCCTGATGATGTTCTTCGAGCTGGCACGCATTGCGCTGGTGGTGATCATCGGCAATCTGGCGCTGGACTCGGCACTGGGCGGCCTGCGTCACGAGAAAGTCGACCTGATGGCAACCGAGCAGCTTCAGCCTCTGATCACCGAGCGGATTCTGCTGGCGTCCTACGGCTACCTCAAGGCCAATGAAATCCAGATCGATGCGACTTCCTACAGCGCCCTGCAAGTCATGGGCGGGGAAGACGCCAGCGACGATGAGTCCAGCACGGAACTGCCCGACGGCAGCCAGCCGGTGATTGTCGTCAAGGTGACCCTGCAACAGACCTACATCACCGCACTGCCCAAACTGCTCGCCCTGCCCGACCGCTTTACCTATGAGTACCGTCAGGTGCTGGGCAACCTCTATAACACTGCCCTCATTGGTAACGATCAATGATCAAGCGTACGCGGCAACGCGGCAGCGCCCTGCTGGAAACTGCACTGGCCCTGCCGATCATCCTTGGCACAGGTTTTGTCTGCGCCGACCTTTACAACCTCAGCCGCGCCAAGACCGACATGGAGCGCAGCACCTCGACGCTGTCCTCGATCCTGGCGATTCAGGATCGGCTGACCAGTGGCGGCCTCGAACAGTTGATCGAGAACATACGTGGCCCGCGCAAGGACAACTATCAGATTTTCATCGCTCAGGTCCGGCGCAGCGGTGAGGTGGTCTGGCATCTGCAACGGGGCAATGCCACCGGGCTGTGCGATGACCCTTTCGCCAGCAGCCAGTACAGCGGCGAGCTGCCCGAAAGCAGCCCAACGCCATCTTCCTCCGAAGAGCCACAGCAAGACACGGTCTCGATGCTGATCGTGCAGACCTGCCAGGCCAGTACCGAACTGGCCATGAGCAGCGAGCTGTTTGGCGGCAGAATCCTGCAAAGCGTCGCTCTGGACCGCATGCAGAACAGCGACCTGCAACTGGCTGAAGATCTGGCGCAGGAGGCCGGTCTGGACACGGACCAGAGTTGATTAAGCCTTCTTAATGGAGCCAGCCTTGCTGCTAGTTGGGAAAGATTCTTATTCTTGTATAAACCTCAAGGCTGCTGTCATAGCGGCCTGTTGATCCCTTCAGGAATGACCGCTTCATGCTCAATCGCAAGCTTCAGCGCGGTAACGTCGCGCCCTTCATGATTCTTGCCACTGGCGGCCTGTTACTGGCCAGTGCCTACGCGATAGACCTGACGCGCATGACCGGCAACGCCTCGCAACTCAAGCGCGCGACCGACGCCGCCGCCCTGGCCGTCGGCCGGGCCAATGCCGACGGCGATGAAAACGTCAGCAAGGACCCCACCGGTTTTGCCACCGCGTATGTGCGCCAGAACCTGGGCATGGATGCGCAGCTTCTGGACAACCTGGGCGAAGTCACCGTCGAAGAAGGACGCAGCGCCGACAGCAATCCCACCTACCGGGTAACCGCAACGTCCCGTCACGACCCGCAAGTCAGCGGTAATGCCAGTCAGGACCTGACCGTGCATTCCACGGCGGAGTTGATCAGCAAGCCGCTGGAGGTGGCGTTGGCGATTGATTCGTCGGAAATCGAGAACGCCATGACTATTGGCGTCAACTCAAAGCTGCACACCGATGCAGCCCGTTACTTTCTGGACCGGCTCTTTGGCACGGACAGCAGCGGACAGCCACGCGAGACCAAGGAAAACCTGCGGGTTGCTCTGGTTCCGTTCAGCCAGGAGGTGAACGTCTATGATCCGCAATACAGCCGGGCCAACCAGCCTCGCCTGACGGAGTGGTCAGCTCCTGGTGCACTTACACCACCCGATTACGGCAACGTCCTTCTGCATCAATATGGTTTTTTCAAACGCTATGGTGACTTGAGAAACCCTCAGTTTCCTGACCGTCGAGCCAGGCGCCTGGCGTTTTACAGGGGCACGAACACCAACGAGTCATACGACTGGATTCCCTCACCAGCCCAATCAAAGATGCAGGTCGTTGCCGGAATGATCATCTCCAGCAACGAGAACATGCGTGCGGTCGTTTCAGAACGCCGTTTCTTTACTCTCAGCGCCACCAATGACGATGGTGTGGAAAACCTGGTCGATACCGATGCAAGTATCCCCAACGCACCGCTGCTGCCTCTGGAAGCTGATCGCAGCGCACTTGACGGACGCCTTGATGAAATCCGGGGTGACTGGTACTTGCAGGTCATGCCTGGCCTTTTCTGGGCAGGCAGTGCGCTTTCGCCCAACTGGCGAGGCAGCGGCGGCTGGGGCGACAACACCTATCCGCTGGACTTCAACCCTGATGGAAGCGGCCCTAACCGCAAGGCCATCGTGCTGCTGCTGAACTGGAACTCAGGCATTGCCACCGAGGACCAGAACCAGAGCATTCAGGACTTCCTCGACATCTGTCAGTCATTCAGTGACAACGGGGTCGAGTTCCATGCCGTGGTTCGCGCCACCACTCCACTGACCAGTGTGCCCGGCGGCACTTCCCCTGTCTCAATTGCTTCCGACTGGCTCACACCCTGCACCGATGGCGGCAAACGCCTGCATGTCATCGAAGGCAATTCATCGGATACCTCCGGCGATCTGAAGGCCGCCTTCGACAGCATTGCCAATGAACTCAAGAGCCAGGCCAATCGCGTGCTGCTGGTTGAATGATGCGCCTCCCTATTTCCGTCTACGCCCCAAAGGACTGTCCCAATGACTGAGCGTTCACCTGCCCGTCCCCGCCTCCAGCGACTGTATCTGGCGCTCGAACCCCGGATGATGTTCGATGCAGCGGCGGTAGCCACGGCTACGGAAGTCGCTGCTGCCAGCGAAACCCAGAGCGCCAGTCCGGCAGCAGATAAAACGGCGGACAACTCCGCAACCAGCGTTGCTCATGAAAACAGCAGCACTTCGGACAACGATCAGGCAAGCGCCACCACAAGCCAGCGCACCACAGCGCTGGCGACCGATAACGGTGCCCACCTGAGTCTGGACGCTCTGACAAGCCTGGAAACCCTGAGCACAATCAGCGGCCTGAGCAACATTGCACATACCGAACTGTCCAGTGATGGCACGACCCTGTATGCAGCCAGCAGAACAGGTGAGCTGGCCATCTTCACACGTGATACCGAGACTGGCGCGTTGACGCTAAGCAACACCCTGACGGCCAGCGACACTCAGCTGACTTTAATCATTGATCTGAAAATCAGCCCGGATGGCGAAACGCTCCTTATGAGCGGTGCAAACGGCAGGTCCTATTCGGACACGCTTGCCGTATTCAACCGCGATCCGGCCACGGGAAGCCTTGTCTTCCTGGAAAGCCATTACATCCTCACGATAGAAACACTGGAAATCTCGGACGACGGCAAATCGGTATATGCCGTCGATAGCGGCAACGAAGGGATCTATGTCTTCAGCCGTGATAGCGACAGCGGCAGTCTGACGCGACTGAATCTGGTCGAGAACACGTCATGGAGCCCACCTTACATGTTCGCCATATCGGCCATGGAGAGCCGAGGAGATTACGTATTCGTAACAACCCAGACCTTCTCCCCCCCACATACCCTGATCGCTTATCAGCGTGACGCCGACGGCAACCTGGGTTCGCCGTTTTATATCCGCGATGGCCAGCGAGACAGCGCTGGCAATACGGTTTCGCTCAAGTCTCCCAGCCAGATCAATGCATCGCCCGATGGCCAGACGCTTTATGTCACCACCTCCGGAGGCATCGTCACGTTCCGGGTCGAAAACCAGTCCTTTGTGGTCCAGAACTCCATAAGCCAGGCCAATATCACCTCGACAGCCCTGAGCAGTAACGGCAGTACGCTTTATGCCACCCTCAGCGACGGCACCATCAATCGCTACAGCGCCACGACCTCAGGCCTGATGCTGCTCAATAGCACAGCCGGTGGCCAGAGCGACGCCAGCGCGATTCAGGTAAGTGCCGATGGCGGCGTGATTGTCACGGGCTCTGGCATCAGCGTTCTGCAGGAAGCCAGCACCCGCTACCTGGAAGGCACGGCCCCACAAAAGCTGAGCGATGCGCTGGTCAGCGACTCGACCCTGGACGCGCTCGACAACGGTAATGGTGACTATAACGGCGCAAGCTTCAGCGTCACGCCGCAACGCGGTGACAACGCCGAAGACACCTTGAGCTTTATCCCCACCAGCAGCCTGACCTTGAGCAGTGACGGTTCGCAAATCCTGAACAACGGCACGGCCATCGCCAACCTGACAGTCAATGGCTCCAGCCTGAGCATCACCTTTACCGGTCAGGTCAGCACCGCGCTGGCCAATCAGGTGCTCCAGCAGATCGGCTACAGCAACACCAGTTCGGACGCTGGCAGCCTGGCGGTCATGGTGCTGGCGTTCGACAACGGCCAGGGCGCGAGCACCTCGCTGAATGTGGAAGTGCGTCTGGTGGACGTCAACAACGCCCCCACTCTGACCACCACCGCCACCGATCCCAGATACTCCGCCCAAGGCAACCCGGTTGCCGTGTTTCAGGACACTGTCATCAATACCGGCGAAAGAGCCCAGTCGGTCAGCGGCCTGGCCCTGAGCGTGACCGGTATACAGGACGGTGCCAACGAAGTGCTGGTCGTTGACGGCACGCGCATCACCCTCACCCAAGGCAATACCGGCATCACACGCAGCGGCCTGAGTTATGAAGTCAGCGTCAGCGGCACAACCGCCAGTGTCAGCCTGAGTGGCGGCAACCTCAGCGTGGCCAATGCGCAGACGCTGGTAAACGGCATCGGCTATTACAACGACAGCACCACCATCACCGGCGTTGATCGGGTGGTCGGCCTGACGCTGATTCGCGATAACGGCACAACAGCCAATGGCGGTATCGACAGCACAGCGCTGAACCTGACCTCCACCGTGACCATGCGCGATAACAGCGCACCGCTGCTCAGTGACGTACCGACAAACCTGGCCTACACCGAAAAAGCGGCAGCGATTTCACTGCTCGCAGACACAGGCTTCAACGATGTCGAACTGGACAGCGATGGCGATTACCGCGACGCCAGCATCCGTATCGTGCGCAGCGAAGGTGCCAATGCGGCCGATATCTTCGGTTTTCAGGACGGCAATGGCTTCACGCTTTCCGCCGATGGCAAGCAGGTGCTCAAGGACGGCGACGTCATTGCCAGTTTCAGCCTGGTAGACGGCGCACTGGTGCTGACCTTCACCTCCAGCCAGCCAGTCAGCGCCGCCGATGCCAATCTGGTTATCAAGCAGATTACCTATGCCAATGAAAACAGCGATCCGGGCAGCCAGATCAGCCTGAACCTGTCGATCAACGATGGTGATGGCCTGACATCGACCGCGCATACCATTGCCATAACCGTGACCGAAATCAACGATGCGCCTGAGCTGTCAGCCACCGCGCTGGACCCGACCCTGAGCTTTGGCAACAACACGGCGCTGTTCAGCGACACGCAGATTTCAACGGTGGAACAGGGTCAATCCATCATTGAGTTTCGTCTGGAAATCAGCGGCCTGAGCGATGGCAGCCAGGAGCGCCTGAACATCAACGGTACCCTTGTGGAACTGGTGAACGGTACGCAAACCGGCGGCGATTACACCTACACCGTCAGCCTGTCGGCAGGCACCGCCACATTGATCATCACCCCGGCCAACGGCATCGATACCGAGGCGGCACAAACGCTGATCGACGGTATCCGTTACAGCAATGCCAGCCTGGCACCGACCCTCGGCAGCCGCACCGTGACGCTGGTCAGCATTCAGGACAGCGGCGGCACACTGGATGGCGGAACCGATGTCAGCGACCTGAACATTGCCTCCACAGTCGATGTGACCGCCAATACCGCTCCCGGCATCAGCAACCCGAACCCGGGAACGGTGCTGACGTCTCCCAATATCACCGACCCGACTCAGCCCACCCAACTGACACCGGGCAGCGTTGACTCGGCACCTTCAGCCATGGCCACTTCCAGCGATGGCAAGTTCGTCTATATCGTGGCCGGCAAGACCCTGACGATCTACGCCAGAACAGCAGACGGCCTGGTCGAGCAAGGCAGCTTCAGCGACGACCAGTATTTCAGCGACCGGGACGTCTTCCTTGAAGGTATGGACCGGGTATTCTCGGTCACGCTGTCGGCGGATGGAAGGTTTCTGTATGTGGCCGGTTTCGAGGCTACTTCCGAGACAGGCGAGCTTTCGACCATCACCTTGTACCAGCGCGATATCACGACCGGGGCACTTAGTTATGTGGGCATTGCTGCCAGCAACGACACAAGCAGTAGCTACTTCGGGCAAATGGTGGTGTCCGCAGATGGCAGATCCCTGTATGCGGTCAGCAACGACAGTGCAAACAGCGGAATCACCACGTTCACGATCAATGCCCAGGGCGGTCTGAGCCAGTCGGGGCACCTGTCGGACGGCATTGGCCAAAGCTCGGACGTGGTGATTTCCAGCGATGGCCGCTCGGTGTATGTCAGCAATAGCTGGGACAACGCCATCGCAATCTTAAGCCGCGACACAACCACCGGCGCACTCAGCTATGCGGGTTCGCTGACGGCACTGGGCAATGGTCAAAACCTCAGTTCGATCGGCGGGCTTGCCCTGTCCAGCGCAGGCGACTTCCTGTATGTCTCGGACAAGAACAGCAACTCGATCCGGATTTTCAGCCGCAGCGTCGATGGCAGCCTGACGCTGAGCGGCACCGTCAGGGACGGGTTGAGAAGTGTCTATTCGCTGGCGGACATAACTCTCAGTGCCGATGGCAGCGCTCTGTACCTTGCCCATGAAGGCAATGACCCCAGCTTGTTGGTGTACAGCAGAGATGCCACCACCGGTGCCTTGACCTTTACTCGTGCGTACACTTCAAGCATGGGTTTCAACAGCCTCGTCAGCGCTACAGACGGCAGCCTGTATGCCCTGGGCAGCGAATGGTCCGGCGCGGATGTGGTGATTCTGAGCAGCCCGACCATCGCCCCGCACTTCACCCAGGGCGGCGATGCCGTACTGCTGGCACCTAATGGGCTTGTCAGCGATGCCGAGCTGGATGCGCTGAACGATGGCGCAGGCAATTACAACGGTGCCACCCTCACCCTGGCGCGCCAGGAAGGTGCCAGCACCGAAGACCGGTTTGGCCTGCAACCTTCCGCAACGCTTGGTCTGTCGAGCGATGGCAGCCAGATACTGCTCAACGGAACAGCCATCGCCACGTTCAGCCAGACCGAAGGTCGCCTGACCATCGCTTTCATTGAAGATGTCAGCCAGGCGCAGGCCCAGTCGGTGCTGCAACACCTGACCTACCTCAACAGCGCCGCTACACCACCTGCGCAGGTGGAACTGGTGGCCAGTATCAACGATGGCTTGCTGACCTCGAACAGCGCGAGCTTTACCGTCGCAATCACGGCAACCAGCACGCCCGTCATCACGCCGCCAGTGGTGACGCCTCCTGTCGTGGAACCGCCTGTAGTGACACCGCCAGTCGTGGTTCCTCCTGTAGTAACGCCGCCAGATACAGGCGGCGGTACCGTCATTACACCGCCACCAACAGACGTGGATACCGGCAGCAGCACCCCGACAACCAACGTCACCGAGCCGGTTATCGTTGCAGCGCAGTCCGCGCCGCTGATGGGGCTGCGCCCAAGCGGGTTCAATGAAGTCCGGCAAACAGAAACGTCCTTGCCACCGGGCATCAGCCCGCTCGGCTTGCCAGCAGAGATAAACAGCACGCTGAACACTGTCCTGCCCGACTCCACAGGCCTGGAATCGAGTCAGCGCAGCGTCACCGAGCAATTGCTCGGCAGTAGCAACATCCTCAGCGACACCCTGGCCTCCAGCCAGTCGGCACGTCCGGGCGAAACCTGGCAGATGCAGGTCGCAGCCAACGGCAATGCAAACAGCGAAATGCAACTGCCGCCATCGTTGCTCGCCAGCACCCAGAGTAGCCCGCAACTGCGCATGAGCAATGGCCTGCCTTTGCCAAGCTGGGTCCGTTTCGATCCGCGCAGCGGCAAGCTGATTGTCGATAACCGCCAACTGGCTGCCGCACAACGCCTGAATCTGGTGCTGATCACCCGCGACCGTTCAGGCCAGGAACAACGCACGCCAGTCCAGATCGAGACCGGTGAACGCCCTCAAGGCGCAGCCACACAACAAGAACCGGCAAACACACCACCTGCGCCCGCAGCGGAACAGGCCTTGCGCGCCCAACTGCAATACAGCGCGCCGAGCCTGAACCTGGCTCATCAGGCCCAAAGCCTGTTGGAAAACCTGCTGTCGATAGTGGGCAACGAATCGAACGAAACCGTCGCCAACGCAGCGACCCAAGACGACCAGCGCGTCGCATGATCTTTTTCAGGGGAAACGCAACAATGTCCAGACTCACCCAAGAACAGCGACTGCCCGGCCTTGTGCTGCGCAAGACCGTCCTGTGCCTGACCATCGGCTGCATCGTTGCCGGCCTGAGCGCCTGCGCGGTCAAACCCGAACCTCTCAGCCTGGACCAGCAACTGGCCCAGGCCAGTGCCGACCGCAGCAAGATGTTCGATCAGCAAGAGCCCCTGAACCGACCGGTCAGCCTCAACGAAGCCATGGCGCGAGCGGTGAAGTACAACCTGCAACAACGTGTGGGCCTGATGGAACAAGCCATGGAAGAAGGCCTGCTCGATACCCAGAATCTGTCGATGCTGCCGCAACTGGCCGCTCGCGCAGGCTGGCGTGGCCGGGACAATGTCGCGGGCTCGTCCAGCGAATCGGTTCGTACCCGCACCCAGTCGCTGGAACCTTCCACCAGTTCTGATCGTTCAGGCCATACGGCTGACTTGCAGTTGTCGTGGAACGTGCTGGATTTCGGCATCAGCTACTTCGGCGCCAAGGTCCAGGCCAACAAGACCCTGGCGGCTGAAGAACGTCGTCGCCGGGTGATTGCCGACATCATCCAGCAAGTACGCACCGCTTACTGGGACGCCGCCACCGCACAACGCCTCAAGCCGCAGGTTCAATCGACACTGGTGCAGGCCCGCGCCGCACTGGATCAGGCCCGCGTTACCGAGCGCGAGCGCTTGCTGACGCCTATCGACTCGTTGCGCTACCAGAAAAGCCTGGTGGAAATGATTCGCCAACTGGAAGTGCTGGACGGTGAACTGGCGCTGGCCAAGGCACGCCTTGCAGGCTTGATGAACATTCCGCCTGCCAGCCAGTACACCCTGGCCGTCCCGGACGATGCCAGCATGACTGCGCCCGCCGTGGCCTACAGCCTGGATGATCTGGAAACCCTGGCCATGACCCAGCGCCCGGAAATCCGTGAAGAAACCTATCAGGCCCGCAACGCGGTACTGGAAACCCGCATGGCGATGCTCAAGCTGTTGCCCGGCGTCAACTTGTTCGCAGGCCTGAACCGTGACAGCAACAGCTATCTGGTCAATGAGCAATGGGCCGATGCCGGCATGCAGATCAGCTGGAACCTGATGAGCGTGCTGTCCTATTCGTCGATCAAGAAGACTGGTGAAACCCGCGAAGCCGTGGCTGAACTGCGTCGCCAGGCCGTGCGTATGGCAGTGCTGACCCAGGTCAACGTGGCCTGGCAGCAATACCAGCGCGCCAACAAGCTATTCGAGCGCTCCAACGAGCTGCAACGTTTGCAGGACGGCATTCTGGCGCAAAGTGAAAGTGCCTACAGCAGCCAGGCCCAGAGCCTGCTGGAAAAGGTACGGATCGAAACCGAAACCGTACTGGCGAAACGAACCCGTGATCGTAGCTTCGCAGAGTTGCAAGCCACCTACGGCGCCATTCAGCAGGCTGCCGGGCTCGATCCCCTGCACCAGCGTCTGGCAGGCGAAAGCATTGCCGAACTGACCCAGGCCATTGCCCGCAATGCGGTCGACCTGGCAAGCGGTCAGGTGCAGATCCCACGCTTTGAAACGCCTCTGAATACCGCAGCCCAAAGCCGGCCGGCCTCCACCAGACCCGTCGCCATTGCCCCGATTGCCAGAGTCGATATGTTCGACAGCCTGGGTTCGTTGCAAGGCGTGGAACTCAAAGAGCAAGGAAGCACGGCAAATGCACGCTGAACCTGCCTCCATCAGACAGCATTCACGAGTCTGGCTGGCGATTCTGATCAGCGTTGCCGCCAACATGGCGCATGCTGCTGATACCCAGCCAGTGTTGCGCGTACAACTGAGCGCCATTGCCCAGACCACGCTGTCCAGCGAGGTCGCCGGGAAGATCACCGAACTGTCCATCAAGGAAGGTGAGCGATTCAAGAAAGGCGACCGGCTGGTGGCGTTCGATTGCAGTGTCTATCAGGCGCAGTTGAATCGCACCGCCGCCGTGCAGGAAGGCGCACGCAAGAAGCTTGAAGTCGCCAATCGCCTCGACAAGCTCAACTCCATCAGCGTCGCCGATGTCACCCAGGCCCAGGCAGCCATGGCGGTTGCCAGGGCCGAAAGCGGTATCAACCAGGCGATTCTGGGACGCTGCGCAATCACTGCGCCCTTCTCGGGGCGAGTCGCGGCACGCAAGGCGCAACGCTGGGAGTACGTCGCGGAAGGCAAGGAGTTGCTGAGCATCTACGATGACAGCGCCTATGAGCTGGAACTGATCGTGCCGTCCAACTGGTTGCGCTGGCTCAAACCGGGCCAGAACTTCAGCGTGCATCTGGACGAAAGCGGCAAGGACTATCCGGCGCAGATCAGCCGGATCGGCGCGATCATCGACCCGGTCAGCCAGTCGGTGAAAGTATTCGGGCGCATCACCCAGAGCGATGAAAGCCTGCTGCCCGGCATGAGCGGCGTGGCGAAACTGACGGCTCCGGGTGAGTCATGATTCAGGCGCAAAGCCGTTCCATGGAACACCTGACCTTGCTGGTCCAGTTGGAGCAGCAAGTCCGCGCCGCCGAGAGCCTGCAAACGTTGAGCTTCATTCTGCTCAACGACAGCCACTCGCTGCTCGAATACCGGCAAGCCATCCTCTGGCGCTGCGACACCCAGACCATACAAGGTTTCTCGGGGCTGGCCGTCGTGGAGCAACAGGCCCCCATGGTGACCTGGCTTAACCGCCAGTGCCGCCGCTGGGAACAGACCGACAATGCCCGGCATATTCATGAACTGACCGCTTCGACAGTACCTGCCGAAGACCAGCCGCAATGGAGCGAGTATTGCGCCCAGCGCCTGATCTGGATGCCGTTGCAAAAGGCAGGCGGCCCGCTTCTTGGAGCGTTGCTCTTGAGTCGCGATGCCCCGCTGCGCGACAAAGAACGGCTGTTGGCTCCACTGCTGCTGGATTGCTATGGCCATGCCTGGAGCAGCCTGCTGGGGCATCGTCCACAACGCCAACCACTGCGCAGACGCAAGCGCCTGCTGTGGATCGCCGGATTGGCAATGGCGGCAGTGTTGATGCTACCGGTACGCCAGTCGGTATTGGCACCGGCAGAAATTGTCGCCCGGGACCCGGCCGTGCTGCGCGCGCCGCTGACGGCTGTGGTGGACCGCATTCTGGTTCAGCCGAACCAGCGAGTCACCGCTGGCCAACCGCTGGTACAACTCGATACCCGCGAGCAAAGCAATCATCTGGAGTCGGCTCGTCAGGCCTACGCCGTGGCCGATGCCGAACTGCGTCAGGCTCAGCAACAGGCGCTGTTCGACGAACGCAGCAAAGCCACGCTGGCCACCCTGCAAGGACGGCGCGAACAAGCCAGAAACGATGTCGAGTTCTACACCGCCAACCTCAAGCGCCTGAGTATTGAAGCACCCCGTGACGGCATCGCGATTTTCGATGACCCCAGCGACTGGATCGGTCGCCCCGTCAACCTGGGAGAACGCATCATGCTGATCGCCGAACCCCAGGATGCCGATCTGGAAATCCAGTTACCCGTCGCCGATGCCATTGCCCTGCAAGCGCAGACACCGGTGAAACTGTTCCTGAACACCGACCCCACGTCACCCCTGGATGCGACCCTGCAACGCATCGGCTACCGCGCCAGCGTCAACCCCGATGGCGTCATGGCGTATCGACTGAAAAGCACCTTCGACACCCAGGACCCACGCATCCGCATCGGCCTCAAAGGCAGCGCCAAGCTGTATGCCGAACCCACGGTGCTGTTCTATTACCTGCTGCGTCGACCGCTGGCGGCATTGCGTATTCATGTGGGGCTGTAAGTGATGCACAGCCCTTCAAGCATGGACCTGCCACAACTGCGCCAGGAACTGAAACTGCATCGCGGTCCAAGGCTGCGCGACGGCTCGCCAAGCTGGACCCTTGAAGACCCGGCTCGCGGGCAGTTCTTCCGGCTTGGCTGGGCCGAAGTGGAAATGCTGGCCCGCTGGGAAACCGGCAACAGCCAAAAGGTGCTGGACTCGGTCAATCACCAGACATCCCTGACGCTGGACATTCAGGACGTCAAAGGTTTCGCGGCATTTCTAGGCAACCTGCAACTGGTCCGGATCCAAGGGCAGGAAGGCAACGAAAGACTGCTCAAAATCAGCCAGCAGAACAAGCATGGCTGGGCCGGCTGGCTGATGCACAACTACCTGTTCGTGCGTATTCCGCTGGTCAATCCCGATGCGTTTCTGGAGCGTTCATTGCCGTGGGTGCGACCGTTGATGAGTCGCGGCTTTGCCCTTCTGACCTTGATGGCAGCCTTGACCGGCCTGATTCTGGTCGCCCGTCAGTGGGACGTCTTCGTGCATACCTTCCTGCACTTCTTCAGCCTTGAAGGCGCGCTGCTGGCGGCCATGACCCTGGGTTGTACCAAGGTGCTTCACGAACTGGGGCATGCCTACACCTGTAAACGCTTCGGTTGCCGGGTAGCCAGTATGGGCGTGGCCTTGCTGGTGATGTGGCCGGTGCTGTACACCGACACCACCGGAGCCTGGCGCCTGACCGCACGTCGCCAGCGTCTGGCGATTGGCGCGGCAGGCATGCTGGTGGAGCTGTCACTGGCCGCCTGGGCGACCCTGCTCTGGAGCTTTCTGCCTGACGGCCCCTGGCGCAGTGCGGCCTTCATGCTGGCGACCACCACCTGGATTCTGACCCTGGCGATCAACCTCAGCCCCCTGATGCGTTTCGATGGCTACTTCCTGCTCTCCGATGCGCTGGACGTGCCCAATCTGCAAGGTCGCGGCTTTGCTCTGGCCCGCTGGCGTCTGCGCGAATGGCTGTTCGGCCTGGGCGATCCACGGCCTGAAGTGTTCGAGCCGTGGCTGGAACGTACGCTGCTGATCTACGCCTTCGGCACCTGGATCTACCGCTTTTTCCTGTTTCTGGGCATTGCCCTGCTGGTCTATCACTTCGCGTTCAAGTTGCTGGGGCTGCTGCTGTTCGCCGTCGAGATCGGCGTTTTTATCCTGATGCCGATCTTTCGCGAGTTGCAACACTGGGCCGGACGCCGCAAGGACTACCGCATGAACCGCAATACCCTGATCACCACCGCTGTGCTCGCCGCTCTGCTACTTGGCGTCTGCCTGCCATGGCGCAGCAGCGTTCAGGCTCCGGCGTTATTGCGCGCCAGCCAGCAGGCAACCTTGCTGGTGCCCAACGGTGCCCGGCTGCAAAGCATCGATGTGCGGCCCGGCCAGATTATCCAGCGCGATCAACCGATGTTCCGCCTTGAGGCACCCACACTGACTCATGAGCTGAGCAACCTTGAACTCCAGATCAAGACCTTGAGCTGGCAACTGAGCTTCCAGCGCATGGACAGAGACGCCGCCGCCCGCTTACCGGTGGTGCAACGCGAACTCGATACCGCTCAGGAACGCTACAACGCACTGCGCAGCCAGATCGATCAGTTGCAGATTCGTGCGCCCTTCGACGGTATCCTCGTCGATATCGCCGAGCCCCTGGCTGTCGGCCAATGGCTACCGCCGGGAGAGTGGCTGGCGACCCTCGCCGCACCGGGCAGCGCATTGATCGAAGCCTTCGTCGGTGAGCAGGACATGCATCGCATCGCGGCAGACAATCGTGCCTGGTTCTACCCCGAGGACCTGTCTCGCCCGCGCATCGAACTGCTCGTCAGCAGCGTCGAGCAAACCGCAGTCCGCAAACTGGCCTCGGCTCCCGAACTGGCCTCGGACTATCAGGGCGCTATCGCAACCCGTCTGAACAAGGAACATGAGCCCATCCCGGAACAAGCGATGTATCGGGTTCTGCTGCGCCCGAGTGGACCTGCGCAGAACATTCAACAGGCCCTCAGAGGCAGCGTCAGCATCGACGCCGAGACGCGCAGCCCGCTGCTTCACGCCTGGCAGAATGTGGTCGCCGTATTGATTCGCGAAGCCGCATTCTGACCTTAACAACTCTTAATGGACCCGCGATTGTTGGCACCTGACGCGGACTCTATCGTGCAGTTCTACTTTCACGCTGGAGTCCGACATGTCCACCGCCACCCTTGCAGAACCACTATCACGCGCCAAACGACTGAAAGCCGGGACTCATACCGAACACGACAACATCAACGATCTGGTCATGCGCAACGAGCCCTTCCAGAGCATTGCAAACTACGGCAACTTCCTGCGCCTGCAACATGGTTTTCATGGTGCGCTGCAACCGGTCTACCTCAATGAAAACCTGAACGAATTGCTGCCAGGCCTGAGCCAGCTCGACCGCTTCCCGGCCGTCGAAGCGGACCTGAACGATCTGCAGATTCCCACACCGCACACCCCGGCACCGGCTGCCATCGGCTCGGTCTATCAGGCACTGGGCTGGCTGTATTGCAGCGAAGGCTCGAACCTGGGTGCTGCAATCCTGTTCAAACACACCCGCCAGCTCGACCTGAACGAAACCCACGGCGCACGCCACCTTGCCGCCCACGAAGACGGTCGCGCCCTGCACTGGCGCGCCTTCGTCCAGCAACTGGATGCACTGGAACTGACTGAAGAACAGGACAAGGAAGTGATTGCCGGGGCACGGGCGGCGTTTGATTTCTATCGTGACCGGTTGCAGCAGGTGTATGGCGTGGTTTGATGGATTGGCTTCGCGAATGAATTCGCTCCTACAGCGTGTAGGAGCGAATTCATTCGCGAAGGAGCACTCATGAAAGACTAAATTTCACTATCGGCTTTTGATCGACTCGATAACCGCCTCGGTAATATCCAGCACGACCTTTTTCTCGTTGAACACGATGCTGGAGTCGCTACCCACTACCAGTTCGTACTTTTGCGAGCGGGCATAGTTTTCTATCGCATCGTCAGCCGCCTGCTCGATTTTCTTCCGGATATTGATATCGAATTGCCGTCTTTTTTCTTCTACTGCTTCCATGCCCGCAAGCCGAACACGCAAGTCCGAAACCAGTTGATCGCCTTCCGCAACCCGTGAGCAACGTTGGGCAGCAGTTGGGGAGCTTCCATTAGCAATCATGATTTGCTCATAAGACGACAACCCTTGAATCGCTCCCGTAGAGGGCTTGGACGTGCCTGCTGGCGTCTGGCTTGCAATACAACGTGAAAGAGCAGACTGCCTCAAATCGCTGATCTGCCTGCGTAGTTGCTCCTGATCAGTGCGCTGCTGCAAGGGATCACCCAACTCGGACGGGTAAGGATTAGCCTGACGAATACGCTCGGACAATGCAGAAACGATAACGGATTTCTTCACCTGCGCCCAAGGCAGTGGAGGTTGAGAACCAAACTCGAATCTACAGGCCGATAACGGCAGACAGAGGAGCAATACGGCAAGAGTCTTGTAGTGCATGAGTATTCCCTTAGGTGAAAAAATTGCAGCTCTTATGCCCGTGCAGCACAGCAAAGTACAGCGTTTACTGACTTAGCCGCGAAGCCCCTTCCAGCGTTTTCCAGAGTTTGCGCATGGTGGGGTTTTGATTGGCTATCGCGCAGTAAGAGCGGATTTCCAGTCGGGTGCTCCACTCTTCGCCACCGGCTCTTACCAGTAACCCTCGTTCAAGCTCGTCGACAACCGCGCTTTGTGGCAACCAGGCCACGCCGTAGCCTTCTATGGCCATGCGCATCAGGAGCATGGCCATATCGGCTTCGTAGCAGCGTTCCAGCTTGACGGGCGTCGGGCCGTTCTTGATGACGATATCGGCGACGCGCCCCAGAAAAGTCGTTGCGGTGTAGGCAAGGTGCGGGACGGGTTTTGCGGCGCTGCCCGGCAAGCGGTACAGGGGCTGGCCTTTCTTGTCCGGGGCGCACAAGGGGATGAAAGCGTCATGCCCCAAGGCCAGGCTGCCGAAGCGTTCGGCGTTCAGCAGGATGGGCGCAAGGGGATGGTGGTAGACGATCATCAGGTCGCAACTGCCCTCCTCCAGGGCAATCACGGCGTCATGGATGTTGGCAGCCACGACCCGTGCGTTGAATTGCTCGTTGTGTTGCTGAAACTGCGAAAGCCATTTGGGCAGAAACGTCATCGACAGGCTGTGCCCGGCCGTGACCTGAATGGAACGCCCAGGCATGCGTTCAACTTCACGCAAGGTTGAGCGCAGTCTCAGCAAGCCTGCCAGCACTTCGCGGCTCTCTTCACAGAAGGCGCTTCCGGCAGCCGTAAGTCGCACGGGATAGGTGCCACGGTCAACCAGTTCGACGCCCACCCATTCTTCAAGTGACCGAATCCGTCGCGACAGGGCCGATTGGGTCACGCAGCGAACTTCGGCCGCACGGGAGAAGTTCTTCCACTCGGCGATAGCCAGAAGGTCGTCCAGCCATTTGATTTGCATACAGGCATCTCCCGCTGTGAGAAGTGCATTTTACGTCGGCTTCGCGGCCCTATCGCTGCCATTTCAACAACTATTCCAAAAGCGCATGGGTTTAGCATGATTACTCATCATCGCCGCCGAACGCTTCCCTAGAATCGCCGCTAGCACCAGGGCCACGAGAGCCATTGGGCGAATCTGATTTGTCTCCTGCCGGATAAAAAAATCAAAAACCACTTGAGGACAGCTTCGTGAAGAAAAACAGACTTCCACGGCAAATCGCGATGGGCATTGCACTGGGCGTGCTGGTGGGTTGGGCGTGTCACCATTTCGCAGGGAACGAGCAGAATGCCAGGCAGATTGCTTCGTACTTTTCGATGATCACCGATATTTTCCTGCGCATGATCAAGATGATCATCGCACCGCTGGTATTTGCCACACTGGTTGGCGGCATTGCCAGCCTGGGGAACTCACGATCGGTCGGGCGCATCGGCATGCGTGCCATGGCCTGGTTCGTGACGGCCTCGGTGATCTCGCTGACAATCGGCATGGGGCTGGTCAACCTGTTTCAGCCGGGAGCCGGGCTGAATATGGAAGTCGTCCAGCATGCGACGGCGGCGGTGCCGGTCAATACTGGCGACTTCAGCCTCAAGGTGTTCATCAGCCACGTGTTCCCCCGCAGCATTGCCGAGGCCATGGCCAATAACGAGATCCTGCAGATCGTGGTGTTCTCGCTGTTCTTCGGCTTTGCGCTGGCTGGCGTCAAGCGCGCCGGTTACACACGGATCACCGACACCATCGATGAGCTGGCCAAGGTGATGTTCAAGATCACCGATTACGTCATGGCCCTGGCACCGATTGGTGTGTTTGCAGCCATCGCTTCGGCGATCACGACTCAGGGGCTTGGTCTTCTGGTCGATTACGGCAAGCTGATCGCCGAATTCTATCTGGGGATTGCCGTCCTTTGGGTTGTGCTCTTTGGTGCTGGCTATCTGTTCCTCGGGCGCTCCGTTTTCACACTGGGCAAGCTGATTCGCGAACCTATCCTGCTGGCGTTCTCGACGGCCAGCAGCGAATCCGCCTATCCAAAAACCATGGAAGCCCTGGAGAAGTTCGGTGCGCCCAAGCGGGTTTCCAGTTTCGTATTGCCGCTGGGTTATTCGTTCAACCTCGATGGTTCGATGATGTACCAGGCCTTCGCCATCATGTTCATCGCCCAGGCCTACAACATTGACCTGAGCTTCACCCAGCAACTGTTGATCCTGCTGACGCTGATGGTCACCAGCAAAGGCATGGCAGGCGTGGCTCGTGCTTCGGTGGTCGTGGTCGCCGCGACCCTGCCGATGTTCAACCTTCCGGAAGCCGGGCTGCTGTTGATCATCGGTATCGATCAGTTCCTGGACATGGCGCGCACCGCCACCAACGTCGTGGGCAACAGCATCGCCACTGCCGTGGTCGCGAAATCCGAACCACACGAAGATCCCGATGAAACAGCAGATAACACAGATGTGCGCGCCCAATCCGGACACCCGGTTTCGGTCGCCTGAGGAGCAGGGTCATGAAGAGAAAATCCAGGTCGGCCAGCAAGGGTGTCTTTGTCCGCAAGCTGGGTATCGTCGGTGGGCTGGGCTCGCTGGCTGGTGGTGACCTCTTCTACAAGCTGGTCAAATCCAGAGCGGTGCTTGAGGATCAGGGCCGCTACCACTTCCTGTTCGAGCAGCACCCGTTCAAGGACGTGCTGCTGCCTCTGGACAAGGAGGCCAACATGACGTCACGCAAGTTCTATGTGTTCCAGGTGTGCAAGTCGTTCGAGGAAAGCGGCGTCGATGCGGTGATGCTTCCCTGCTTTGCCAGCCATACGTTCCGCGCCGAAATCCAGGAGGAGCTGGGCATTCCGGTGCTGGACATGATGCAGGCGCTGGTGCGGCACATTCGACTCATGATCAAACTCGGAACGACCCTGGGCGTGATTGCTTCGGATTTCGTCGCTCATTCAGGACTGTTCGAGCGGTATCTGGGCCAGGATTTCAGGATCGTTTATCCCGATGCCGAAGCACAGTCTGCGCTGATGGACGCGATGTACGGCGTCAACGGCATCAAGGACGGTCACCTTGAAGGCGCGCCTCTGGAAACGGTCTATCAGGCGTGTCTCTCCTTGCAGGCGCAAGGGGCTGCGGTGGTGATCCCCGGCATGACGGAGCTATCGCTGGTTTGCCCAGAGCTTCAGCGCCGCGGGGTATCGGTTCTGGATATCAACGAGATCTACGCAAGCTTTGCGACTCTGGAGAAAGGCCAACCTGCACGCCTGGCGTTCAAGCTGGGGATTGTGGGCGGTGTAGGCCCCGCCGCCACGGTGGACTTCATGGGCAAAGTGGTTGCCCATACGCCAGCGGGAAAGGATCAGGAACACATCAAGATGGTGGTCGAGCAGAATCCGCAGATCCCTGATCGCACCGCCAGTTTGCTGCACGACGAAACCGACCCGACCATGGCGATGTACGCAACCTGCAAACGCCTGGAAAGCGCCGGCGCAAACGCCATCGCAATCCCCTGCAACACCGCTCACGCCTTTGTCGAACGCATCCAGCCTCATTTGCGGGTACCCATCGTCAACATGCTGACCGAGACGGTGGAGTGGATCGTGCAGCAATACGGTTCGGGCAAGACCGTCGGCCTGCTGGCCACATCCGGTACGGTGCAAAGTCAGGTCTACCACGAAGCGGCAAGCCGCGCAGGGCTACAGATCATCACGCCGGGGATCGATTATCAGCACATGGTCATGGAAGCCATCTACGGCGAGCGCGGCATCAAGGCCGGATTCACGGAAGGTCTTTGCAAGGAGCAATTGCTGCTGGCGGCGGAGCACCTTTGTGAACTGGGCGCTGACGTGTTGATTCTCGGCTGCACGGAATTGCCATTGGTGCTGGCCCACAGCGAGGCGTTTCAGATAATGGACCACAATGTCGCACTGGTCGACCCGACCACGATTCTTGCGCTGAAATGCATTGAGTTGGCGGGTGAAAAGCCAGTCAGGGTAAAGATCGATGCGGCTTGAAAAGTGAAACGTAAAGGGCGCCTCACAAGCGCCCTCTGGATGAATTGAGTGCTGGCTTCAACCGACCTTTTTTTGAGAATCAGGCGTCATGAAGCAAGCTATAGATGCTTTTGATCCGGGATATCTCATCGATGTCAATCTTGAGGTTTATCGAAGAAAGCTGGCGCTGATACAGAGCAATGAATGTATTCAGTTTAAGTTTTTGCACGTCGATGGCCGATTTCGAGTAGGTCATTACCAGCAGGTCATTCAACTCTTTCTTCACCGCCCCTGAAAAATTCACCTTCTGATTCCACAGGTGGATATCAAGCCTTATGAGCGCATTATGCTCGGCGTAGACAATGTAATATTCTTCGGTATTTCCAAAGGCTGCCGAATTCCCCAGAAAGCCGGACACGATGTTTGTCACCATGGCATTGACAGCTTTCTTCCCCCCGCTCCCCACGCCCGGAGATATTTTTTCCATCAGTGGCTCGACGGTGTTTTTTATCGTATCGCCTTCGATCCTTGTCACTGCAAATACCCTGGAGTCTGTTTCCAGAATGCTTTCAATGGGGACTTGAGCATTGTCCGTGGTTCCCGACACACGCAAGTCAGAAGCCGTTTTGATCTTGAAATAATCGGCCTTTGCTTCACTGAGTTGCACCAGAAGCTCCAAGTGCTCTCTGACAACGGGCTCGGCGTCAGAACCCTCTGTTTTCACGAACGAGCGCAGCGAATACAACGTACTCATAAAATCACCCCAATAGAGTTTCTGCAGATACACACGGCCAGGAGTCAGCCCTCTTCTGCTCTCAAAACAGCTTGGCCAATATAAGTACAAGTGGATCAACTGAACATCCTTACCACTGCACGATGCACTCCCGACCACCAGCGCAGATCAGGATTTCCTCATTGCAGACATCGGTGGGACCTGCGTGATCGGTCATCGCTGCCGGCAAGCCATGGCGACGGGCATCGGCAGAGCAAAAAATTTACATCCAGTTACATTCACACTCAGTAATAATTCTCAACGGAGATGTTATATTGTATCCATAACTATCAGGAAATCCTCCATGTCGTCTCGTAAAATCGCGTCTCTGACCAGCCTGGCAATCGGAGTGCTGGGCAATGTCAGTTTCGCTGAAGAATTGCCGCAAACCCTCGAACTGGACAACGTCAACATCTCCTCCGATTACCACTATGAGACGGCCACCAGCCCGGTTCAGGGTTATCGGGCCACGCGCTCGGCAACGGCGACCAAGACCGACACCGCCATCAAGGATATTCCGCAATCCATCAGCGTGGTTCCGGCCTCGGTGCTCAAGGATCTGGGCAGCAACAGTGTAGAACGCGCCCTGGACTATGCTGGCGGCGTGTCGAAGCAGAATAACTTCGGCGGCCTGACCCTTTACGAGTACAGCATTCGCGGCTTTACCACTTCGGAGTTCTACAAGGATGGCTTCAGCGCCAACCGTGGTTACCCGACGACTCCGGACACCGCCAATATCGAGCGTATCGAAGTCTTGAAAGGCCCTGCCGCCAGCCTGTATGGCCGTGGCGATCCGGGCGGTACGGTCAATATCGTGACCAAAAAGCCGCAGCGCGAAGCCTTCACCACGCTGCAAACCAGTGCCGGCAGTTGGGATCGTTATCGCACGGCGCTGGACGTCAACACACCTCTGGATGAAGAAGGCAATGTCCTGTCGCGGGTCAATCTGGCGGTCGAGGACAACAACAGTTTCCGCGATCACGTCGAGAGCAATCGCGTGTTCGTGGCCCCGTCTTTCAGTTGGCAGCTGAATCCCGACACTAGCCTGTTGGTGGAAACCGAGTTCGTACGCCACAAGTCGACCTTCGACCGTGGCATCGTCGCGCCGAACAACAAGTGGAGCGGCATGTCCCGTTCGACCTTTCTGGGCGAGCCGGACGACGATATCGATAACGACAACAACATGATTCAGGTCGCGCTGGATCATCATCTCAATGATGCCTGGTCGCTGCGTCTGGCCAGCCATTACAAGGAAGGCGAACTGTCGGGCTACGCCAGTGAATCCCGGCCGTTGAGCGCCAACTCGCAAACCGTCAACCGCCGCTATCGCGAACGCGACATGAACTGGCATGACAGCATCACCCAACT
This sequence comes from Pseudomonas sp. FG43, assembly GCF_057809175.1. Classification (NCBI taxonomy): domain Bacteria; kingdom Pseudomonadati; phylum Pseudomonadota; class Gammaproteobacteria; order Pseudomonadales; family Pseudomonadaceae; genus Pseudomonas; species Pseudomonas sp. FG43. The sequence goes on along the minus strand of NZ_JBMDJL010000002.1, from coordinate 283,236 downwards.
GGAACTGCGCGGCCGTTTCGACGCCGTGGGGCTAGAGCATGAGGTGCTGATCGGCACCGAATACGAGAACTACCGCAAGAACGAGCGGGTTACCAATATTGGCGGCAGCAACTATGCCATCAATATCTACAACCCGGTCTATGGCCAGGCCAAACCCAATGGTGCCCGCACCGGTACGGACTTCTTCGAGCACGTCGAAAGCCGCGCCCTGAACCTGCAGGATCAGATCGTTTTCACCGACAAGTTGCGCGGCATGATCGGTGCTCGCTACGAGCATTTCGATCAGCAGATCGATGACTACACCCCTACCGCAACCAACCCGACCTCAAGACAGCGCCATGACGCCTTCACCCAGCGCGCCGGCCTGCTGTATCAACTGACGCCACAAGTCGGCCTGTTCGCCAACGCCTCGACCTCGTTCAAACCCAATAACGGTCTGGATGCCTCAGGTAAAACCTTCGATCCGGAAGAAGGTGTCGGTTACGAGATCGGGATCAAGAGCGAGCTGTTCGACGATCGCTTGAGCACCACCCTCGCCGCCTTCCATATCGAGAAGGAAAACGTGCTGGCCCTCGATCCTTCCACCGACAGTAACCGTGCCATCGGTGAGGCTCGCAGCCAGGGCCTGGATCTGCAACTGACTGGTCAGGTGACCGACGCCATTCGTGTGATCGGGGCCTTTGCCTACATCGATGCCGAAGTGACCAAGGGTGACCGGACCATTCCGACCGGCAGCCGGATCCTCGGTGTCGCCAAGCGCAGTGGCAGCCTGCTGGGCGTTTATGAATTCCAGGAGGGCATGCTGCGAGGTTCGGATGTAGGCGCTGCGTTCACGTATGTCGGGGATCGCTCCGGTGAAGCCGGGACCAGTTTCGAGCTGCCGGCCTACCATACCGTGGATCTGCTCGCCCATTACAAGGCCACTGAGAACGTGACCGTTGGCCTGAACCTCAACAACCTGTTTGACGAGAAATATTTCGAGCGCTCCTACAGCAATTACTGGGTCGCACCCGGCGAGCCACGCAACTTCACTGTCAGCCTGACCCTCAACCTCTGACCGGAAAACAAGGACGCATCATGATTTGCAAACCATCAGTTCTGGCCTTGAGCCTGCTGGGCGCCCTTTTCGCGGGCCATGCGAGCGCTCACGGTCTGTGGACCGAACAGCGTCGCGGCAATATTGAAGTGGTCTATGGCCATGGCGCAGAAGACAACGCCTTCAAGGCGCAAAAGGTCAGCGGAGCCTGGGCCTATGATATTGCTGGCCGGATGGTTCCGGTTACCGTGCAGCGTCTGGACGACCATGCACGCCTGCAACCCCTGAAGCCGGTGGCGGTGATGTCTGTGGCGCTGGACAACGGCATGTGGACCAAAAGCAAAGACAAGAAATGGATCAACGAAGGCCGCAGCAAGGTACCGGGCGGCACCGAGTCGATCCATACCTTCAAGTACAGCCTGGCGATTTATGAGGAAGGCGCTCGCTTGCCGTCATTCGACAAACTGAAGTTCGTGATCGTGCCTCAGGTCGACCCGCTGACGGTCGGGCCGGGCAAACCGTTGCCGGTTCGCGTGCTGGTGGATGGCAAACCTGCGGCGGGTATCAAGCTGTTCGGGGATTATCGCAGCGCCCCGGACGTGGTGAGTACCGAAACCGATGCTGAAGGTCGCGCCAATGTGGTGGTGCGTAACGAGGGGTTGAATGTGATCGCGGCCGAAGTGACGCTGCCGGTCAAGGACAATGCCGATATCGAAGCGCGAGGCCTGTTTACCTCGCTGACCTTCGTGGGTGAAGCACATCACGATTGATGCAAATCCGTAGGAGATCACCCGCCGCCTCGGCTCCGCGCTGTCAGCAGGTGTTTCCAAATTAATGGTTCGGCTTGAGGCCGCCTTGCGCCTTTACGGCGCGTCACTTTGGTTTCGGCCAAAGTAACCAAAGCCACTGCTCCGGGTTCGGCCCCGCCTTGAGGCGGGGTTCCTTCGCTCCGGCAGTGATCCGGCGGTCGCCGCAATGGGCCATCCATGGCCCTGTGCGGCTAACTCTGCATCCCTGCAGAGTTCCCACCGGATCACTACCTCCTCTCAGCCTTCACCCACGTCGCGTTCTGCGGTGCTCTCACCATCGTGCGTAGGAGCGAATTTATTCGCGAAACAGCAGACGATGTGTTTTGGGGATGTGATCAGAAATATTCCAGACACCGCCGATTGCGACGTGGGTGAAGGCCGAGTGGAGGTATTGTGCAGTGGGGTGCGAGGCAGGACGCCGAGCAAGCGCCGCAGGGCCATGGAAGGCCCGTCGGCGCGTACCCACGGAGCAATGCCAGAGCGAGGGAACCCCGCCCCAAGGCGGGGCCGAACCGGAGCGAATGGTTTCCCCCCTTTGCCGAAACAAAGGGGGCCGCCGTAAAGGCGGAACCGGTAGGAGCAGCACATACCAATAATGGATATGTACGCCGGGTAAAGTTTTACCCTACGTAAAATACTTTCTAATTCATGCTCTTGCGTCTTGTTTGATGGGAGCAAATTTATTCGCGAAGGCATTTCAAACGACGTATCTCTCTCGGATGTAATACCGCCTTCGCGGACAAGTCCGCTCCTACAAGTATTTCAGCCAGGTAATATCACGCCGCCGCGCTTTCAGCCCGGCAAACCAGCGCACCGCCGGAAACAGCGCCACCGCCAGCAGCACTGAACTCAGCCATACGCCCCACATCGCATCGAAGCCGAAGTAATCGCCCTGATTCTTGCCCCAGATCGCCACGGCAATCAGGTACAGGAACTTCAGCACATACAGGTGCAGCAAGTAGAAGAACATCGGTGCTGCGCCCAGGGTCACCAGCGGTTTCAGCCAGCCCTTCTCCTGAATACGCTCGAACCAGATCAACACCAGCAGACCAATGCCCAGTGTCAGGCTGATGAACAGCAATGACGGCGGGTATTTGGTGATATTGAAAAAGCTCATCAGCGTCTGTACGCCGGTTTCGCCAACGCTCCAGGGCTTTTCGCCATAGCCGTTGATCACGCGCAGGACCATGAAACCAATCAGCGCGCCCAATCCCCAGACCCACAACCGGCTGCGACGTGCAGCAGCATCCATACTCGATGTGAACCATGGTCCGGCGGCATAACCCAGTGCGATAACGCCGATCCAGGGCAGCAGCGGATAAGAGGTGCGTAAACGCAGGGTGTCACTGACTTCGATCCAGCCACGATCATGCAGAATCGCCCATGGTATATGCATGGCCGACTCGACACCGAAATGCAGCGAGTCCAGCAGGTTGTGCCCGGCGACGATCACCAGACCGATCACCACCAGCGCCCAGCGCGGCAGAAACACCATCGCAGACAAGGCAACCATGCTCAGACCGATGGCCCAGATGACTTGAAGGTAAATGATGGTCGGCGGGAATTTGAAGGTCCAGGCGAAGCTGACCAGGGTGAATTCCAGGGCAATCAGGAACAGGCCGCGCTTGAGCAGAAAGGCGGAAACGTCAGTCCGGCCACTGTACTTTTCGCCGTACAGGTAGGCCGAAAGCCCGGTCAGCAGCACGAACAATGGCGCACATACATGGGCCAGCAAGCGGCTGAAGAACACTTCCGGAGCTGTGGTGGCGACATCCATGGGATCGCTGACCTGACGATGCAGGAAGAAGGTTTCCCGCACATGGTCCAGCAACATGAAAAGAATGATCAGCCCGCGCAGGGCGTCGATCGATCGCAATCGCGAAGACGGCGCAGGTGTCGAGGGAACAACTGTTGTCATGGGAAGCTCTTGTCCGTGGGAAGCTGTAACAGGTGCATGATGTTTCAAGAGTGCGGGCAAGCCTCGCGCGCACAAAATGCCGCGCGCATTGTGCCGCAGACGGGCTTGCCCATGACAGCGCTATGTTATTCAGAACTCGTTCTGCAAGGCCTTATAGCCGCGAACCAGATCGATATTGGTATGTGCCACGTCCTCCGAGAATTCAGAAGCTGAAATACTTACCGGCGGGAATTGCGAAAGATCGGTGTTCGGACCGATACGTGTGGTGGATGGCACATAGAAGCTTTCTGGCAGATCGCGGCCATCGACCACCGAGTTATGGCGCACGACGCTGCCATTACCCACCTGACAGTTGAACAACACGCTGTTGAAGCCGACGAAAACCCGGTCGCCCACCGTGCAGGGGCCGTGGACGATGGAACGGTGGGCAATGGAGGTGTATTCGCCGATGGTCACCGCCGCGCCGGACTTGGAGTGGATGACCACGCCGTCCTGGATATTGGAATTGGCACCGATGATGATCGGGTCCATATCGCCATTGGCGTTGACCTCGTCGGCGCGGATCACGGCATAGGGACCGACAAAGACGTTGTCCTTGATGATCACCTTGCCGCAAATGATCGCGGTTTTATCGATATAAGCCGACTCGGCAATGACCGGCAGATGGCCGGAAGGATTCTTGCGGATCACGGTGGTAGTCCTCAGGACATATAGTTGGAAGTGTATGCCACAGCATCGTGGGGGTGCAGGCTTTCAAGGTGACGCACGCTGACACTGGACGCGGCGAACAGCCCTTCCAGTGCCTGCTGGATCTTGCGTGCAGCGTCTTCGACGTACATCAGGTTCTTGCCGTTGAGGCGGGCAAAGGCCTGTTCGTCCGCACGTTTGACGGCGGTCTGCACCGGTGTGCCCAAGGCGCTTTCGGTGGCATCGATCAACGCCATCAGGCCAAGCACGGTTGCCTGCTCCGGGATGCGCACCTGGACCGTTGCGACGCTGCGCTGGCTATGGGGTGTCGCGAAGGAGGCATTCTCTCGCAGCCAGGCCGCCGCATGAGCGGGGCTCAATGCTTCCTGACCGGCAAAGCGCGCCAGAAACGCCTCTTCCACAAGCTGGCGCGACAAGGCTGCCGAACACGGGCAGGTCGAGGAATACGTGACATCCACCGCAGCATCGAGTAACAGACTGCCTCCAGTCCAGACCGCGTTCAACGTTACCGGATAGGATTTCCAGCCACTCAAGCCTTGAGTCTTCAATGCCGGTCGGCGGCACAGCAGATTGAAACTCACCTTGAGCCGCGAGCGACTGGAGTGGCAGTCGGCATGGCTGGTAACCATGGCTTCGAGCAGCGCCGCCATGGCGCCAGGGGTGAATGGCTGATGTACGGCGAAGCTGTCGAGCAAGGTATAGAGGCGCGACATATGGATGCCCTTGACGCTGGGATCGGCCAGGTCGACCTGCAGATCAACATAGGCATGTATCGGATGCACCACACCGGGTTCGCTCAGCAGAATCGGGACTTCGACACCTTGCATGCCGACCCAGTCAAGGGCGATCAGGGCTGCGGAAACTTCCGTCAGGGCAACGTCAGGGAGGGGGTTATTCATGTCAGTCGGTCATCTCGTTGGCCTGCTTCGCCACAACGGACGAAGCATGATGTAAGCGATATGAGCGGCGTGTTATGCCAGCTCATATTGATACACTATAACATTAACAACGATAGAACCAGACATGCCCGCTCAGGTATTGCGACTCATGTTTTGGCAAGTTCCTCGATCAGGAAGTCCCGAAACGCACTGACCGCCGCAGGCAAGTTGCGGCCCGCCATGCTCTGCAACTCGATACGCCGGGCTTTCATGCCTTCGTCACTGATCGGCAGGGATCGAAGCTCCTTGCCGAGCAGACGCCTGTCCAGGGTCATCTCACTGGAGAGGCTGATACCCCCCTCCTCCCGGACAAAACGCAACAAGGAGCCAATGTAATTGCTGGTCAGCACCGGATCGAACAGCAGGCCCTGAACACCACAGCAGATATCGAACAACTGGCGCAGTGTCGTATCGGTATTGGTCAAGGCGATGGCATAAGGCTGAAGCTCTGCCAGCGAAACCTCCGGACGGTCTGCCAGAGGATGGTTGTTGCTGACCACCGCGCAGATGGCTCCGGTATGGATGTATTCGACCTTGATCTCCTTTTGCGGCGTCAGGCTGAACGTCAGGCCAAGGTCGGCATCGCCGGAGCGTACCTTTTCCGTGGCCTGGGCCGGTGCGCAGACTTCCAGTGAAAAATGGATGCCTTGATAGGTCCGGCGAAACAGCGCGATGGCCTTGGGCAGAAACTCCAGGGCGAAGCCTTCGGAACAGGCAATGCGCACATGACCGCGTTGCAGGCCGTGCAACTCGGTGATTTCCAGTACCACCTGCTCGGCTTCGAGCTGGGATTTGCGTGCATAGGCCGCCAGGCGTATCCCCGCCTCGCTCAGCACCATGCCTCGGGCGCGTCGCTCGAACAGCACCGCATCCAGATCCCGCTCCAGTTTGGCGATCTGCCGGCTGACTGCCGAAGCCGCGACATTCAGTCGCAAGGACGCTTCACTGATAGACCCGCAACGCGCCACTTCCAGAAAGTAGCGCAAAGCCGTGGATTGCACACCGTAGAGCTGCATGACCACCTCCAGCATTGCCTTTTCGGCAAAGCAAGTATCGAAAGATTGTGCTTGTGGCATTGATACGCTTTGCCTAGAGTCGTGTCGAGGCCTAATAAAACCATTGCCTGCTTGTACCCCTTTCTCCTTTCGCATTTGCGATCCACTGCCCTTTGATACAACCACTTCGCCTTTTGGAGATGACGGCATGGGCATCAAGGGTTTCGCTCGCAGCATTGCGCTGCTGGGCTTGTTCAGCAGCTTTTCCGCCTTCGCAGGCAAAGCCGATGACACGCTGGTTTACGCATCCGACAGTGAACCTGAAAACATCAGTCCTTATCACAACGACTTGCGCGAAGGCGTCATTCTGGGTCGACTCATCTGGGATAACCTGGTCTATCGCAATCCCGACAGCGGACAACTGGAACCCATGCTGGCCACCAGCTGGAAACAGGTCGACGACAGCACCATCGATTTCGAATTGCGCCAGGGCGTGAAATTCCACAACGGCGATGCCTTCACGGCCGACGATGTGGTGTTCACCCTCAACTATGTGGTTTCGCCGGACTCCAAAGTCGTCACCATACAGAACGTCGACTGGATCAAGAGCGCAGAAAAACTGGGGGATTACAGCGTTCGCCTGCACCTGAAAAAGCCCTTCCCGGCCGCCCTCGAATACCTGTCCAACGCAGTGCCGATGTTCCCGAAAAACTATTTCGAGAAAGTCGGCCTGGCCGAATTCAGCCGCAAACCGGTGGGCACCGGTCCTTACAAGGTTGCGTCCATCACCAGCGGCGTAGGCGTGAACATGGACAAGAACCCGGACTACTTTCAGGGCAGCCCTCAAGGCCAGCCGAAAATCGGTCATATCCAGTTCAAGGTGATTGCCGACTCCGAAACACGTCTTGCCGAGCTGATGACCGGTGGCGTTGACTGGGTCTGGCGCGTGGCACCGGATCAGGCGCAAAGCCTCAAGGGCATGCAAAGCCTGGTGGTAACCAGCGGCGGGACCATGCGTATCGGCTTTTTGATCCTCGATGCACGGGGCACCTCCAGCGCCGATTCGCCCATGAAACACCTCAAGGTGCGTCAGGCGATCAACCACGCCATCAACCGTGAGGGTCTGGCTTCACAACTGGTGGGCGGCGAAAGCAAGCCGCTGCAAGTGGCCTGCTACCCTGGCCAGTTCGGTTGCGACACCACGGCTGCCACGGTCTATAACTACGACCCGGCCAAGGCCAAGGCGCTGCTCGCGGAAGCGGGCTACCCCAATGGTTTCGAGACTGAAATCTTCGCCTACCGTGACCGCGACTATGTAGAAGCGATTATCGGCAACCTGCGCGCCGTAGGCATCAACGCCAAGCTTCGTTACTTGAAATACGCAGCACTGCGTGACCAGCAACGCGGCGGCAAGGTGCCGATGTCGTTCCAGGCCTGGGGCTCGTTCTCGATCCTCGACACCTCGGCCTCGGCCGGTACCTGGTTCAAAGGCAACCCGGACGACAACATCAAGGACCCGCAAGTCCAGAGCTGGCTGCAAACAGCAGACAACGCGCTGGACCCTCAGGTGCGCAAGGACAATTACCGCCTGGCCTTGCAGCGCATCAGCGAACAGGCCTACTGGGCACCGCTGTTCAACTACTCGATGAACTATGCGTATGTCTCGGACCTGAACTTCAAGCCGTACCCGGACGAACTGCCGCGTTTCGTTCTGTCGAGCTGGAAGTAAGCGCCACCTGAAGTAAATCGGTGAGTGCGGCACCACTGCGCACTCATCAATGTCATCCCATGGATACAAGGTCACTTGCCATGTTTGGATTCCTTCTGCGCCGTCTGGGTATCGCCTTGTGCGTGGCGATTACCGTGTCGGTCATCAGTTTCTCCCTCTTGCACCTTTCAGGTGACCTGGCTACCGCCATTGGCGGACCGGAAGCCACCAGCGAACAGATCGAGCAGATCCGTGTGCAGTACGGCCTCGACAAGCCGCTGGTCACTCAATACTTCAACTGGCTGAGCGACCTGCTGCGTCTGGATCTGGGTGATTCGTTCTTCTTTCAGGAGTCGGTCTACAACCTGATCGCCTCGCGTCTGTCGATCACCCTCGGGCTGGGAGCCATGGCTTTAGGCATTGCCCTGTTGATCGCCATTCCGCTGGGCGTACTGGCGGCGGTCAAGCGTGACACCTGGATCGATCGTCTGGCCTTGAGCATCGCGGTGCTGGGTCAAGCAATGCCCAGCTTCTGGTTTGCCCTGATGCTGATCGTGGTGTTCTCGGTCACGCTGAAATGGCTGCCGGTTTCCGGCAATGCCACCTGGGCGCATTTTGTGATGCCCGCCATTGCCCTGGGTTACTACGCCACGCCGGCCATCATGCGCCTGACCCGCGCCGGGATGCTCGATGTACTCAACTCCGACTACATCCGCACCGCTCGCGCCAAAGGGCTGCGTCCTTCTACCGTGCTGTTCAAGCACGCGCTGCGCAATGCCTTGATCCCCGTGGTCGCACTGGCGGCCGTGGAGTTCGGCTTCATGCTCGGCGGCTCGGTGGTCATCGAGACGGTGTTCTCCCTGCAAGGCATCGGTCAACTGGCCTGGGATGCCATCGCCCGTGACGACTTCCCGGTGGTTCAGGCCGTGGTGTTGCTGATTGCCGTGATCTACATCGTTCTCACCCTGCTGGCCGACGTGCTCAACGCACTGCTCGACCCGCGCATTCGCGTGAAATAGGAGGCCCCATGAGCACGACAACTTCATCTGCTCTGGTCATCAACGACTACCAGCCACCGGCGAAAAGCATCCTGCGGTCCCTGCGCAACAGCCTGCGTCATCGCGGCTTTGCGATTGGCATGCTGCTGCTGGCAATCATTCTGTTCGGCGCGTTGTTCGCGCCGTGGCTTGCGCCTTACGACCCTTACGCTCAGGACGTCATGCTGCGCATGAAGCCGCCGGTATGGATGGCCAATGGCACCTGGGATTACATTCTGGGCACCGACAAGCTGGGCCGCGATTACCTGTCGCGCCTGCTTTACGGCGCTCGAATCTCACTGTTCATCGGTTTCTCGGCGGCACTGATTTCCGGCTTGATTGGCACCATCATGGGCCTGCTGGCAGGTTACTTCGGCGGCAAGGTCGATGCCGTGATCAGCTACCTGATCACCACCCGCCTGGCCATGCCCGTGGTCATGGTCGCGCTGGCCTCTGCCTCGCTGATGGGAGGTTCGCTGAAAGTGGTGATCATTCTGCTTGGTTGCCTGCTATGGGACCGTTTCGCAGTGGTGGTCCGCGCGGCGGTGCAACAGATTCGCGATGCCGAATATGTCGCCTCGGCCCAAGCGTTGGGTTGCTCGACCTTTCGCATCCTGGCCAGTGAAATCCTGCCCAATCTGGTGGGCGCGCTGATCGTGGTTGCCACCCTGGAAATGGCCCACGCCATCCTGCTGGAGTCCGCGCTGTCGTTTCTGGGCGTGGGCGTACAACCGCCGATTCCGTCCTGGGGCCTGATGATCGCCGAGGGCAAGCCCTACATGTTCTTTTCCCCCTGGGTCATCGCCATTCCCGGTGTCGCACTGATGGTGCTGGTGCTGGGTATCAATCTGGTCGGTGACGGCCTGCGTGACTTGATCCTGCCCGATGGGCGCAACTGACAGAGGATATCCGGACATGGCTCTCTTGCATGTTGAAAACCTGCGCGTCGATATCCCTCTTGGCCAGGAAACCCTGCACGCCGTTCGCGGCCTGGATTTCCATGTCGAGCGCGGCGAAATGCTGTGCATCGTCGGCGAGTCGGGATGCGGCAAATCCCTGACGTCCCTGGCGCTGATGGACCTGCTGCCGCGCAAGGCAAAACGTACCGCAACGCAACTCAGCCTGGACGGCATAGATATGCTGACCCAGAGCGAACGCCAGATGTGCGACCTGCGCGGCAACCGCCTGGCAATGATCTTCCAGGAACCCATGACCTCGCTGAACCCGGCCTACAGCATTGGCGATCAGCTTTGCGAGGTCCTGCTGCGTCACCGCAAGGTGTCGCGCAAGGATGCCATGTTGCGTGCAGGGCAGATGCTGGAAAAGGTCGGCATCAGCAATGCGGGCGAACGCCTGCGTCAATACCCGCATCAATTGTCGGGCGGCCTGCGCCAGCGGGTCATCATCGCCATGGCGTTGATGTGCGAACCCGATGTGATCATCGCCGACGAGCCGACTACAGCGCTGGACGTCACCATTCAGGCGCAGATTCTGCGGCTGATTCGCGACCTTCAGAAAGAATTCGGCATGGCCGTGATCTTCATTACTCACGATCTGGGGCTTGTGGCACGTATCGCGGACCGGGTTGCGGTGATGTACGCCGGGCAAATCGTCGAGACAGCACCCGCCGTGCAGTTGTTCGAGAACCCGCAGCATCCTTATACCCGCGGTCTGCTGGCCAGTATCCCGATTCCGGGGCGCACGCAACCGGGTCAGCCGCTGGGATCGATTCCCGGTCTGGTGCCGAGCCTGGTAGGCGAACAACAGGGCTGCGCGTTCCGCAACCGTTGCTCACAAGCGATTGAAGCCTGCGCCAGTCACGTACCGCCCGTGGAAAGCGACGACCACATGGCCCGCTGCCTGTTTGCCACTCCCGCAGCAGCACCCGTCTTTCACCGGGAAGGAGCACTGTCATGAAAAAAGATATCGCTCTGGAACTCTGTGATATCCGTCGGGAGTTCAAGATCAATCGCGGCTTCTTCAAGCCATCGGCCACCCTGAAAGCCGTGGATGGTGTGTCCTTGCGCCTGATGCGCGGTGAAACCCTGGGGCTGGTGGGTGAGTCCGGCTGTGGCAAGAGCACTCTGGCAAAGATGCTGCTGGGCTTGCTGCCACCGAGCAGCGGTGACGTGCTGGTCAACGGCAAACACCTGGCCGCCACCGACCGCAAGGAAATGGCGCGACGCATCCAGCCGATTTTCCAGGACCCCTACTCTTCCCTGAACCCGCGCAAGACCCTGCGTGAAATCGTCACCCTGCCAATGATCGTGCACGACATCGGCACCACGGCCGAACGCCGCAAGCGCACCGAAGAAATGCTCGATGTGGTCGGCCTGCCAAAGCGCGTGATCGACAGCTATCCCAGCCAGCTTTCCGGCGGCCAGCGCCAGCGTGTGGCCATCGCCCGTGCGCTGATCATGCGCCCGGATGTGTTGATCTGCGACGAACCCACTTCGGCGCTGGACGTTTCGGTACAGGCGCAGATTCTCAACCTGTTGCAGGACCTCAAGCGTGAGTTCGGCCTGACCTATCTGCTGATCAGCCACAACCTGGCGGTGATCGAACACCTGGCAGACCGAGTCGCAGTGATGTATCTGGGCCGCATCGTCGAAGAGCGCAGCCGCGAATCGCTGTTCTCCGAGCCTGGCCATCCTTATACCCAGGCGCTGCTGGACTCGGTGCTGACACCCGACCCGCATCTGGGCATTCCCGACCTTGGCCTGCATGGCAACTTCCCCAACCCGATGTCGCCCCCGACCGGCTGCGCCTTCCACCCGCGCTGCCCCAGCAGCGGTGACACCTGCAAGCAACACTATCCGGCCAATGCTTCCGTCAAGGGCGGAACCGTGCGCTGCCATCTTCGCGACACCCCTCAAACCCTGGAGCTCGTTGCCTCATGAGTAGTCGCTCGAACGCTATCGAAAACGTCTGCGAACAATTCGACAACGGCGCTTTCTTCGCCCTGCTGCAAAGCAGTGTCGCCTACCCGACCCAAAGCCAGGAAGCCAGCAGCCTGCCGGAGCTTTATCGCTATCTGAAGGAGTTCATCACGCCGCATGTGGAGCGCCTGGGTTTCAATGTGCAGATTCATGAAAACCCGGTGACCGGACGCGGGCCGCTGATGATCGCCAACCGCATCGAAGACCCGCAACTGCCAACCCTGCTCAGCTATGGGCACGGCGATGTAGTGCGCGGTTACGACGCGCAATGGTACGAAGGCCTGTCGCCCTGGAATGTCGTTGAACGTGGTGAGCGCTGGTACGGTCGCGGCACGGCGGATAACAAGGGCCAGCACCTGATCAATCTGACCGCACTGGAGCAAACCCTCAAGGCCCGCAACGGCAAGCTGGGTTTCAATGTGAAGCTGCTGCTGGAAATGGGCGAAGAAGACGGCTCCCCCGGCCTGCGTGCATTTTGCGAAGCGCATAGCGAAGCACTGGCGGCCGATATTTTCATTGCTTCCGATGGTCCGCGTCTGGCGGCGTCACGACCGACGCTGTTTCTCGGCTCGCGGGGCGTCTTCAATTTCGAGCTGAACGTGGACTTGCGTGAAGGCGCGCATCACTCCGGCAACTGGGGCGGTCTGCTGGCCAATCCGGGCATCATCCTGGCCAACGCCATCGCCAGCATGGTGGATGAAAAAGGCCGGGTGAAAGTCGCCGGGCTGATGCCCAAGGCCATTCCTGAAAAAGTGCGTGAGGCCCTGGCGGATATCGAAGTGGGTGGCGGCCCTGGCGACCCGGATATCGATCCGAATTGGGGCGAGCCAGGCCTGTCCCTGAGCGAAAAGGTGTTCGGCTGGAATACCCTGGACGTGCTGGCCTTCAAGACCGGCAACCCGGAAGCGCCGGTTCACGCTATTCCCGGCAAGGCCATTGCTCACTGCCATATGCGCTTTGTCGTGGACAGCGACTACAACACGTTCATACCGGCAGTACGCGCCCACCTGGACGCTCACGGTTTCAGCAAGGTCGAGGTGAAGCAAAGCCGGATCGATGTCATGCACGCCACCCGCCTGTCACCCGACAGCCCGTGGGTTGAATGGGCGCTCGATTCGCTGGCCACCACCACCGGCAAGAAACCCGCGTTGCTGCCCAACCTCGGTGGCTCGCTGCCCAATGACGTTTTTGCAGAAGTACTTGGCCTGCCCACGGTCTGGGTGCCACATTCATACCCGGCGTGTTCGCAGCATGCTCCCAACGAACACCTGCTGGCGCCGGTGGTCAAGGAAAGCCTGCAAATCATGACAGGTCTGTTCTGGGACCTGGGCAATGATGCTGCACGCCTGACCCGCGAACATCAGGCACTGGAGAACGCCTTATGAATGAAGCTCAAAAGCAGGCCACCCAATGGCTCGCCGGACAGCACGATGCCATGGAGTCACTGCTGCAACGGCTGGTGGATACCGACTCCAACAGCTACGACAAGGCCGGCGTCGACGCGGTGGGTGAACTGCTCGCCGCCGAACTGCAGGCCGACGGCATCGGCGTCGAACGTATCGCCATCGAGAACTTTGGCGATGTCCTGCTGGCCGAACTGCCCGGTGGTCCGGGCAAGCCGGTCCTGCTGCTGGGGCATCGCGACACGGTTTTCCCCAAAGGCACCACCGCCACTCGCGGCTATTCCAAGGATGAAAAACTGGCCTACGGCCCGGGCGTGGCGGACATGAAAGGCGGGCTGGTGCTCAACTGCTTCGCCCTCAAGGCCCTGAAACGCCTGCCACCGTTGCCGTTTCCGGTACAGATTCTCTATACCGGCGATGAAGAGATCGGTTCGGGCAGTGCCCGTGTTCATATCGAACGTCATGCCCGTGCAGCCCAGGCCGTGCTCAACCCGGAACCGGGACGCGCCAGCGGCAATGTCGTCAGCGCCCGCAAAGGTGGTGCCACGCTGATCATCGAAGTCAGTGGCCGCGCCGCACATTCGGGGGTCAATCATGCCGACGGCGCCAGCGCCATTCAGGCACTGGCGCACAAGATCATCAAGCTGCATGCCTTGACCGACTATGCGGCAGGCATCACCACCAATGTCGGTTTGATGTCCGGCGGCACTTCCAGCAATACCGTCGCCCCCAGCGCCACGGCAAAGCTCGATGTGCGCTTTGTGGAACTCAGGCAATGGGATGAAATTCTCACGGCCATCCAGGCCATCGTCGATGAAGAGGAGCTGCCCGGCACATCGGCCCGTCTGCTGGAAGCCACCACGTTCCTGCCCATGGAGGCCCGACACAGCACCGACCTGCTGCGTCTTTATCAGCAACAGGCGACCGAACTGGGCTTCATCGTGGAAGGCGAGTTCACCGGCGGCTGCGCCGACTCAGGATTCACTGCCAGCCTGGGCATCCCGACCCTGTGTGGATTGGGGCCGGTCGGCGGCAAGGTGCATACCGATCGCGAATACCTGGAACTGGCGACCCTGGTTCCAAGAGGCCAGGCACTGGTCGCGACCATTCTGGCGCTGAATGAATCATCCGCCCCTACACCAACCCCGTAGGAGCGAATTCATTCGCGAAAAGCCCACCGTTTATTCCAAGGACTGCCCTCATGCCTCACTCCGACCTGCTCAGCAAACCCGCCACCGAACTGCGCGCCCTGATCGGCAATAAACAGCTTTCCCCCGTCGAGCTGCTGGACGCCTGCATCCAGCGAATCGAAACCCTGAACCCGAAGATCAACGCCTTTTCCGCCACCTGTTTCGAGCGGGCCCGCAAGGAAGCGGTAGAGGCAGAACAGGCGGTGATGCAAGGCAAGCCGCTGGGGTTGCTGCATGGCCTGCCCATCGGCATCAAGGACCTGGAGGAAACCGCCGACGTCCTGACCACTTACGGCTCGTCGCTGTTTCGCGACAACGTGCCCAGCCGTGACAACCTCTTCGTGACCCGTCTGCGCAGTGCCGGGGCGATCATGGTCGGCAAGACCAACGTCCCGGAAATGGGCGCAGGAGCCAACACCCGCAATGTGGTCTGGGGAGCCACCGGCAATCCTTTTGATCCAGAGCTGAACGCTGGCGGTTCATCGGGCGGTTCGGCTGCTGCGCTGGCGGTGGATATGGTGCCGCTGTGCAGCGGCTCCGACACTGGCGGCTCGTTGCGTATTCCCGCTGCACTGTGCGGCATCGTTGGCCTGCGGCCTTCACCGGGTCTGGTACCCAGCGAGCGCAAGAAGCTTGGCTGGACCCCGATTTCAGTGGTCGGCCCCATGGGCCGAACTGTGGCCGATACCTTGCTGCAACTGCGGGCATCGGCAGGTCTGGGCCAGTCCGACCCGTTGAGCTATACCGTCGACAACGACGAGTTTGCGCCCCGCTCCATCGACCTGAGCCAGTTGCGCGTCGGTTACAGCGAAGACTTTGGCAGTTGCGCCGTGGATAACGAAATCCGCGCTGTGTTCCGGGCAAAAATCAATGCCATCAAGCACCTGTTCAAGTCCTGCGAGGCCATCGACCTCAATCTGGAAAGCGCCCATCGCACCTTCGACGTGTTGCGCGCCGAAGCCTTCGTCGCCGGTCTTCAGGATGCCCATGAGCGTGACCCGGACGCACTCGGCCCCAACACCCGCGCCAACTATGAAATGGGCGCGGCCATGTCGTTGCAGGATTGCGTCAAGGCCCATGGCGAACAGAGCCGCATCTTCCGCAGCTTCCAGCAACAGTTCGAGCGCTATGACCTGATCCTCTCCCCCACCACACCGGTTTCGCCCTTCCCGTGGACCGAGCTGTACCTGCGAGAAGTCAATGGCGTGCCGCTGGACAATTACTATCGCTGGCTGGCGCTGTGCTACACCATCACCCTGACCACCAACCCTGCCGTCTCGATCCCCTGTGGCCTGGACCACAAGGGCATGCCATTCGGTCTGCAAGTGATTGGCGGTTTCCGGGGCGATGCCGTCTTGATGGCCTGCGCCCAGGCGCTCGAACAGGCCACCGCAGGCGACCCTCGCCTGTCACGTCCGCGCCCGGACCTGCAAAAGCTGATGGATTCGGCGGTGGATCTGACCCATATCGTCACTCATCCACCGATCTATGGTGGATCGAGCACGCTCAAGCCGGATATAGGGGCAATGTGATAGGCATGGCCGGGTCCAGAGCGCCATAATGCCCGGCCATCCCCCAAGGAGCTTGAATCTGTGGCCGTTTCCCAAGCCATCCTGCCGATATTTCTGTTGATCGTCCTGGGTTACGTGCTGGGACGCCGCAAAGCACTCACTCCCGATAGCACCAAGGCCTTGAGCAATCTGGCCTTCAAGCTGTTCATGCCCATGGTGCTGTTTACCGGCATGGCCAAGGCGCCACTGCACGATGGTCTGGATATACGGATACTGGCAGCCTACTTCGTACCCGCATTGATGGTGTTTGCGCTGGTCAATCTGGTGAACCACCGCTTTGCCGGCAAACCGACACCCTTCGGCCTGACAGCGAGCTTTTCCAATAACGTGCTGATCGGCATTCCGATGATCGCCGGTCTGTTCGGCAATCCCGGGCTGGTCCTGCTGTTTACCGTGATTGCCGTTCACAGCCTGTTGCTGTTCAGCTTCCAGAGCCTGTACGACAGTTTTGCGGGCAACGAACCGTTCAATTCGCGCTCTTTGATTGCGAGCCTGGCGAACCCGATGATCATTGGCCTGTTGCTGGGCGTGGCGCTGAACCTGTCGGGCCTTGCATTACCGGACTGGGCGGACCACCTCACCACATGGCTGGCCCAGGCTGCCCTGCCCTGCGCATTGATCGTGCTGGGTGCCAACCTTTCCAGCTACCGGCTGACACCCAGCGCCGAGGCCTTGGGTATCACCTTCGCCAAACTGGCGCTGATGCCGCTGCTGGTGTTGCTGGCCTGTATCGTGCTGGGCATAGAAGGCATGCCACGGGCGGTGCTGGTGCTGATGGCTGCCGGACCGTCCGGGGTCAATGTGCTGGGTTTTGCCCGGACCGTGCCGGACGTCCAGAAAACCAGCTCGGCGATTTGCCTGACCACCATTCTGTCGGCAGGGACATTGCCGTTGTGGATTTGGATCGGGACACTGTTTTAAACATCTGTGTAGGAGCGAATTCATTCGCGAATTGTCATTTTCGCGAATGAATTCGCTCCTACCGGGGATCAGACGGCCACCGCCTCCACCTTGCGATGCTTCTCGTACAGGAAGCTCAGCACTGCATGGCGATACTGGTTGTACAGCGGGTCATCGGCCATGGCGATGCGGTTGCGCGGGCGCGGCAGGTCGATCTTGAGGATTTCGCCAATGGTCGCCGACGGGCCATTGGTCATCATCACGATACGGTCGGAAAGCAGCACCGCTTCGTCCACGTCATGGGTGATCATCAGCACCGTGTTCTGCAACTCACTCTGGATACGCATCACCTCATCCTGCAAGTGCGCACGAGTCAGTGCATCCAGTGCGCCGAAGGGTTCGTCCAGCAGCAGGACCTTGGGTTGCATGGCCAGTGCGCGAGCAATACCGACCCGTTGCTTCATACCGCCGGATACTTCACTCGGGCGCTTGTGCAGGGCATGACTCATGCTGACCATGTCCAGGTTATACAACACCCATTCATGACGCTCGGCCTTGCTTTTGCTGTGCTTGAACACCTTGTCGACCGCCAGCGCCACGTTTTCGTAGACCGTCAGCCAGGGCAGCAGCGAATGGTTCTGGAACACCAGGCTGCGATCCGGGCCCGGTGCGCGAACCTCCTTGCCATCCAGGATCACCGCACCGCTGGTGGACTCGGTCAGCCCGGCCACAATGTTCAACACCGTCGACTTGCCGCAGCCCGAGTGGCCGATGATCGAGATGTACTCGCCCCGTGCCACATCCAGATTGACGCCGGTCAGGACCTGGCTGGAAACCCCGTCGCGCTCGAAGGTCTTGCTGACTTTTTCGATGCTCAGATACTTGTCTTGCGCATTCATGTGCATGCTCCTTAACCGGCCGATGTGCCGCGAGTGACGAGATGACCGACAAAGGCCACCAACCGGTCGAGTAGAAACCCGACGACACCGACGTAGATCAGCGCCAGGATGATGTCGCTGATGCGCGAGGCGTTCCACGCATCCCAGATGAAGAAGCCGATACCCACGCCACCGATCAACATCTCGGCGGCAATGATCGCCAGCCATGACAGACCGACACCGATGCGCAGGCCGGAGAAGATATAAGGCGCCGCGGCAGGCAGCATGATCTTGCAGAAGTACTCCACGCCATTGAGACGCAGGACCTTGGCCACGTTGCGGTAGTCCTCGGGAATGTTGCGCACGCCCACCGAGGTATTGATGATGATCGGCCAGATCGCGGTGATGAAAATCACGAAGATCGCGGACGGATGGCTGTCCTTGAAACCGGCCAGCGACAGCGGCAGCCAGGCCAGTGGCGGAACCGTACGCAGGATCTGGAACAGTGGGTCCAGAGCACGCATGGCCCAGGCCGACTGACCGATCAATACCCCGAAACTGATCCCGGCGATGACTGCCAGCGTATAGCCGTAGGCAACACGTTGCAGGCTGGCGAGCAGTTGCCAGGCCATGCCCTTGTCATTGCCACCGTTGTCATAGAACGGATGAATGATCAGTTCCCAGGTTTCATGGATGACCTGAGTCGGCGGCGGCAAGGCCGCGCCCTTCCCGCTGCAGAGCATTTGCCACAGCAACAGAAACAGGGCACCCACCACCAGCGGCGGCAATACACTCTGCATCAGAAACTGACGCAGGTTCTTGAATCTGGCAGGCCAGCGACTGGCAGGCTTGCCGGTGACAGACACGGGCGTTCCCGCGGCCTTGAAGCTTTTACTTTCAGCGTTCATCGATTTCTCCCAAGCGAGTGGCCACGATCAAGACAGTGCCTTGATGGTCTGGCTGTCCAGATAGGCCTGCGGGTTTTGCGGATCAAAGGTCTTGCCATCGAAGAACGTCTCGATGCCACGCGAGGTGGAGGCCGGAATCTGTGCCGCTGGCACGTTCAACTCAGCCGCTGCCTTGCGCCAGATGTCTTCGCGGTTGACCTTGTCGACCAGCGCCTGGCTGTCGAAACCTTGCGGCAGGTAACCCCAGCGTTTGTTCTCGGTCAGGAACCACAGGTCATGGCTCTTGAACGGATAGGACGCGAACTCGTTCCAGTAGCGCATCAGGAACGGGCTGTTTTCCACAACCTTGCCGGTGCCGTAGTCGAAGTTGCCTTTCATGCGCTGCACGATGTCTTCGTAAGGCGCATTGATCCAGCGGCGCTTGGCGCAGATCTGAGCGACCTCTTCCTTGTTTTCCGGCTGGTCGCAGAACATCTGCGCTTCCATCACAGCCTTGAGCAAGGCCTTGGCCGAGTTGGGGTTGGCGTCTACATAATCGGCACGCAACGCCAGGGCCTTTTCCGGGTGGTTGTTCCAGATCTCGCCGGTGGTGTTGGCGGTGTAACCGATTTTCTGGTTGACCAGTTGTCCGTTCCACGGCTCGCCCACACAGAAACTGTCCATGCTGCCGACTTTCATGTTGGCGACCATTTGCGGTGGCGGCACGACGATGGTCGACAGGTCCTTGTTCGGGTCGATGCCACCTGCCGCCAGCCAGTAGCGCATCCACAGGTCATGGGTGCCACCGGGGAAGGTCATCGCGGCGTTGAGGCTCTTGCCTGCCGCTTTCTTGGCAGCCAGGGCGGCCTTGAAAGGTGACGAGTCGAGGCCCAGCTTCAGGTCGGCGTATTCGCTACCCACGGAAATGCACTGACCACCGACGTTCAGACGGGCCAGGATGTACATCGGAACCGGCCGGTTGTTGGGCGTGATCTTGCCTGCGGCGATCAGATAAGGCATCGGCGTCAGGATGTGCGCACCGTCGATGCCGTTGCTGGCCGATCCCAGGACCAGGTTGTCGCGTGTCGTTCCCCAGGAGGACTGTTTCAGCACTTCGACGCCGGTCATGCCGTACTTGGCAAACAGCCCTTTCTCGTCGGCAACGAACAGTGGCGCGGCATCGGTCAGGGCGATGAAACCCAGCTTGGCGGTGGTGGTTTCCAGACCATCGGTGCCAGCGGCCCAGACCACGGACTGCAAGCCCGGCGGCAGAATACTCAGTGCCGCGCCGCCACCCAGCAAGCCCAGTGACTGTTTGAGGAAAGACCGCCGAGGCGCATTTTGCGGGCTGTCTTGCTCAAGGCTATCTGGCTTCTCGTCCATATCGTTCCCCCAAAAACACGCATAAAAAAACGGCGTACACACGCTCCAGGCCTTTGCCGATGAACGTGTGGACGCCGTTGTCCGGAATTCGCTTATGTGCCGCGGTCTTCGTCTGGAAGCACCCGGCTTGCATAACCTGCAAAGCAGTTTGCATGCCAGCTTTGCGGCAGCCATGAACCGCGTGGGTTGTAGCGAAGATGAAGCGTCTGGATCGCTGTCCACCGCCGGAGCGTTTCGCACAGTAGTGGGGCGCTGCCTGCGCCGATTGCCCGGCGCAAGTGCATAAGGCTCAATGTCGCTTGCGTGGTGCCGGACGAGCTGCGGCGAAGGCAAGCAGGGTCTGGGAGACATCAACCATACGCTGGCCGCGCTCCATTGCCGACTGGCGCAGACGCTCGTAGGCCTGGCCTTCGCTCAACTGATGTTCATCCATCAACAAGCGCTTGGCACGCTCGATCAACTTGCGCTCATTAAGGGCTTGTCGTGCCTCTTCAAGCTCATCGTTGGCGCTCAGCAGGCGCTGGGTCTGGGACTGCAACAGATCCAGAACCGAACGCCCCAGATGCGGCCCAAGGCCATCAGCTGGCGGACTGTCCATATCGATAGCCTGGACACTGAACAGCCGCGCCTGATCGACACTGCCCTCAGCTTCCAGACTCACCAGACGGGTCAACAATTGTCGATGGTTGTCCAGATCGGCGCGAGCCTGCTTGATGCTCTCCTGACAACGGACCAGAAGTCCGTCAGCCAGATAGATCTCGATATCGCGCATGGCATCGATGCGCAGGGTATTGAGGTCGAACCACACCTCCGAAAGCATCGAATCGACTTTCTCGGCCTCGGAGGTCTTCAACGCTACCCCCCGCAGACGCCCGAGTTGCGCCACGCAATCGCTGCTTTCCTGATTGCGCCACAAACGCCGGGCATCGTCGTCGGCGAACTGGATGAAGGTCTGGAAACAGCGCTCCTGGCTCTGGACCAGATGTTCCAGGCGATCATGGGCAGCCGCATCGAAATAACCTGCCAGAAAGCCACCTACGCCACAGGCACGCTCCTGCCCTGCCAGTTCCTTGCCCTGCATGAAATTGAACATCGCCACCAGAACGCGGGTAACCACCGGGTCGATGGCAGTGTCAGCGGCCTCGAATACAACCGCCAGCAAGCCACCGATCAGACGGCTCAACACCATGGTGGCGTCCTGAGGCGTCAGCCGCTGCTCGCGAATGCGTCGCCGCAAACCCGGCAGTTCATCCAGCCCATGCATGACATAGGCAATGCGGTTAAACAGGCGGGCACGGTCGGATGCACTGGCCGCGTCCAGATCGATGCGCTCGAAACAGACCAGGACCCGAGCTTCTATAGTCTTGGCTTCGGCGGTCAGCACATCGAGTTGGGTCAGATGATGGGCCTTGCCGCTGCCCAGATACATATTGGAATAACCACGCTCACGTTGCAGGGCATGCACCAGTTGGCCGACCTGGGTCACCATCTGGCAGGTAGACGCCAATCCTTCCAGGCCTTCCAGTTCGCTGCGGCGCGCAGCCAACATGAAACGCAACGCTGCGGGCATGTTTTTATCAGTCATGGAATAGCTTCACGGGTGGAGTTAGGGGTCTCCATGCAAAAGCGGGTCCATGCCTCAATCCGGAAGAGGTATGTTGTTTGAAATTGGTCTTCGCGACTGAAGTCGCTCCTACGCGGGTTGCAGGAGCGAATTCACTCGCGAAAGGCAGGTCATTGCTTGATGAAATCCAGCAGATAGCCGTTGATCTCATCGATCAATGTCGTACACATGCCATGGGAAGCACCGGGGATGATTTTCAGCACCGAACCTCGGACCAGCTCTGCGCTTTTGATGGCAGAAGCGGAAATGGGTACGATCTGGTCGTCATCGCCATGCAGGATCAAGGTAGGAACATCGAATTTCTTCAGGTCTTCGGTGAAATCGGTTTCGGAAAACGCCTTGATGCAATCCAGTTGGCCCTTGATCGAACCCAGCATGCCAATTGCCCAGAACGTATCGATGGTTCCTTGTGAAACATCAGCACCCTCGCGGTTGAAACCATAGAACGGTGTCGCAAGATCCTTGAAGAATTGCGAACGATTGGCCGTCACACCCTCGCGGATTCCATCGAATACCTCAATGGGCAGGCCCTCGGGATTGGCCTCCGTCTTGAGCATGATCGGCGGCACAGCACCAATCAGCACAGCCTTGGCAACCCGCTCCGTACCGTGGCGGCCAATATAGCGGGCGACTTCACCGCCGCCTGTGGAGTGGCCGACAAGAATAGCGTCCGTCAGGTCCAGCGCCTCGAACAGTTCGGCCAGATCGTCGGCGTAGGTGTCCATTTCATTACCGTCCCAAGGCTGGCTTGAACGGCCATGGCCACGCCGATCGTGGGCAATGACGCGATAGCCGAGGCGGCCCAGGAAGTTCATCTGGGCATCCCAGGCGTCGGCATCCAGCGGCCAGCCATGGGAAAACACTATCGGTTGCCCGGTGCCCCAATCCTTGTAATAGATCTCGGTGCCATCTTTGACTTTCAACAGGCTCATAAACATCAATCCTCATGTTATGCAGCAGTGACAGGAACAAGGACGACATTCGAGCGACGTAATACGCAATCGACGCATCGAAGGTGTGGGAATTGAGACTAGACCTGAATAAGGGCACAGCCTTGTATAGGTGTGCCCTACTGGACCGGTGGTTCGGTCAGGCGGGTTCGCGCTGGCTGTCGATGTAGCGGATGAGGTTGCTGACGGTCTGTTGCAGGTCGCCGGAGTTATCCAGCAGGAACACGGAAGGGTTACTGGCCAGCACATTCACGGCAAAGGAAGCATTGCGCTCCAGCCTTGCCTCGATTTCCGGGACTGACTCACGTCCTCGTAGCAGCAGACGCTGACGCAAGACCTGCTGATCAACGGTCAACAGCACCGCCAGCAGATTCGGGTAACGCACCAGCGCCTGTTGCAGATGAGCCCTTGAACCGTTGATAAGCACGTTATGCCCTTCAAGCAGCCACTGCTCTATCTCTTTGGGAATGCCGTAATGCAGACCATTGGCCTGCCAGCTCAAGGCGAAGGCGCCCTGCTCGCGCATGCTCTCGAACTGCTCAACGCTGACGGCCTGAGCCGCCTCGCCAACAGCTTCGGCAGAACGGGTGATGACCCGCCGCACGATCCGGCAACCGTTGCGGGTCAATGTTTCCCGTGCGGCATCCAGCAGGCTGTCCTTGCCTGAGCCGGACGGCCCGATGAGATAGATCAACCTGCCCACCATCAAAACACCCTCGCCAGACTTTGCGGGTAACGGCAGGCCGTGGTGAGCGATTCACACCACGGCCAGTAAAAGACTGGCCGGATGATAATCGTTCAAGGGGACTTTCAGTAGCTTCTTTTACCCGATCAGATGCGGAAGCTGCCGACCAGTTGCTGTAGGCGAGCCGCCTGCTCTTCCAGCAGGTTGCAGGCATCCAGGGTCAACCGGAGGTTATCGACGCCCTGCTGGTTGAGGGTGTTGATATGCGTGATATCGACGTTGATCGATTCCACAACGGCGGTCTGCTCTTCGGTTGCGGTCGCGACCGACTGGTTCATGCCGTTGATTTCATCGATACGTCGAGTAACGCTGCCCAGACGCTCGCCAGCACGGTTGGCAATGCTCACGCTGTCCTCGCTCTGACGCTGGCTTTCGGTCATGTTCGCCACCGCCTCGCGGGCACCGACCTGCAGCTCTTCGATCATGGTCTGCACTTGCTGGGCAGAATCCTGAGTCCTGTGCGCCAGGTTGCGGACTTCATCGGCTACCACCGCAAAGCCACGGCCCGCTTCACCTGCGCGAGCCGCTTCGATGGCAGCGTTGAGCGCCAGCAGGTTGGTCTGCTGGGAAATGCTGGTGATCACTTCGAGAATCTGCCCGATATTGGCGGTCTTGCCATTGAGGCTCTCGATGTTGACGCACGACTCGCTGATCTTGCCGGACAGTTCGTTCATCGCCGCAATGGTTTGCTGCACGACGCTCTGGCCTTCACCGGCCAGATCGCTGGCATCGCTGGACTGCTGCGAAGTACGGGCAGCGTTCTGGGCGATTTCATGGGCGGCTGCGCCCAGTTGGTTGATCGCGGCAGCAACACTTTCGGTACGGTTGGATTGCTGATCGGAGTTGGTCATGGATGAGTTGGAAGCCTTGACCACTCGCGTTGCCACTTCACCCAGTTGCCCGGCAGTGGAAGCCACTTCGCGAATCGATGTGTGGATACGCTCGACGAAGTGGTTGAAGGATTGCGCCAGCTCACCGAACTCATCCTGAGAGGTAATGGCCAGTCGCTTGGTCAGATCGCCTTCACCGTCCGCAATGTCACGCATGGCGCGGCCCATCTGATGCAGCGGCTGCATCAGCACACGAATCAGCAGGCCCAGCAGCAGGATGATCACCAGCACGACCACGCCCATGGCGGTGATCGCCGAAGTGCGGAACTCGCTCAGCATCGCGTAGGCCGCATCCTGGTCCAGCACCAGGGCAACATACCAGTTCGCTGTTGCGATGCCTTGAACCGGCGTGAAGGAAATGATCTCGGACTTGCCGCCGGACTCGATCTCGCTGGCCCCGGCCACGACCTTTGGCGTATTGGTCGGATAGGCTTCGCTGATGTTCTTGAGGACCAGCTTGCTGTCCGGATGAATCAGGATCTTGCCATCGGCGCTGACAATGAACGCATAGCCATGCCCGCCGAAATTGAGGGAGTTGATGGTCTTGCTGATGCTGTCCAGGGAAATGTCCGCCCCCGCAACACCTGCAAACTGGTTCTGGATCTTGACCGGAGTCGCCAGGGTGACTACCAGCTTGCCCGAGGAAGCGGCAATGTAGGGTTCGGTGACGATGACGCCAGGAGCATTCTGTGCG
The DNA here is from genome assembly GCF_057809175.1 of Pseudomonas sp. FG43. NCBI lineage: Bacteria > Pseudomonadati > Pseudomonadota > Gammaproteobacteria > Pseudomonadales > Pseudomonadaceae > Pseudomonas > Pseudomonas sp. FG43. Next base: position 258,033 of record NZ_JBMDJL010000002.1, on the reverse strand, counting down.
GCCTTGTACCAGCCACGGGCGCGCGGATCGTAATCGGCGGCGCGGTTGCCGGCAGGAATGGAAAACATGACGCCTTCGGTGCTGCCGAAATAGCTGAGCTGAAAGTTCTCGCTGTACGCCTGCAAACCGATTGCCCGCTGCAATTGAGGCAGCGTCTTGCCATCGGCGGAAATCTGCTGACCCATCGATTGCAGCAGATGCGAACGGCTCTCCAGCCAAGTCTGAATGTTTTGTGTCGTCAGGCTGCCTAACTGCTGCAATTCGGACAAGACATTGGATTTCAAAGTTTGGCGCTGTCGATAGTCGTTTATGACAATAAACGCACTAAACGCGACAACCACAATCAACGCGGCAGCCAGCAGAATTTTCTTGCTGAAACCTAAACTTTTCATCATGAGGGATACTTCCATGCAAAAACCAAAACGGAGATATAGCGATCACCAGAAAAGCCTGACAACTGTGTCGTTTTTTACGAACCAGGGGGATTGACAAAAACCGCTGTTAGTCAGTAGGTACGTACAATCTGGAAAGCTTTCAGCAACGGCTCGCCCCGAAAACAGAGCGATTTAATATCATACACACAAGCATTTTTCATGACAATTTGGGCGCTTTATTTAAATAAACCTGGCTGACAATATTTCGTATTTAAAAGCGTGTTGTATGACGTCAATAAAGTGTCGAACAATCCTGACTTCATGATCAGGCTTTCAGGTACACATATTTTTTAAACGGATATCCATTACTTGAGGCATAAACGCCCCATAAACTTTGCAATACTTTTTGCAAGGCCTGCCATCGCGTCGACAATACATCGGATGATTTGCTTCGGATGCCAGAGCTGAGATGCACCTCTCACAATGCGCCGGGAAACGTGCAGAGGGGAAAAAACTGACTATCGTTGAATCATCCGACGTACGAGGATGCCATCGATGACTCTTGAAAAACTGTTTGACGATTTGCACAGCCTGCCCAGCATTCCCAAAGTGGCCCAGGACCTGATGCTGCAGTTCGATAACCCCTCCTCCAACCTGGAAAGCATCGCCCGCAATATCGAAAAGGACCCGGTGATTGCCGCAAAGGTACTTCGTCTGGCCAACTCTGCACGGTTTCGCGGCTCCCGGGAGTCATCCAGTATCGAAGACGCGGCCATGCGTCTGGGCTTCAATACCCTGCGCACGCTGGTGATGGCCTCGGCAGTGACGGGAGCTTTCAAGGCCGGTCCGAGTTTTGACCTCAAGGCTTTCTGGCTCAAGAGCTTTCAGGTGGCGGGGATCTGCCGGATGCTGGCCAAGCAGACCGGTGCAGATCCTGAAATCGCCTTCACCTGCGGGGTCATGCATAACATTGGCGAACTGCTGATCCAGACTGGAGCGCCACAAGTGGCCGAGCGCATCAATAATGCCGCTCGCACAGGAGCACCGGGGCGTGCAGCCATCGAAACGCTGCAACTGGGTTTCGGTTATCCGGAAGTGGGCGCAGAGCTTGCCAACCGCTGGCATTTGCCCCACGTCATCAAACAGGCGATTGCCTATCAGGCCAACCCGGTCCAGGCACCGGACAACGCCCCGTTACCACGCATCGTGGCTCAGGCCATCGTGATTTCCGACGCACTGGAAACCGGTGGCGGCGCCACGCCTGAAGCCCAGAAGGCAGCAAGCGGCCCGCTGATGGAAGGCATCGACCTGGACGCCCTCTTCAACGGCCTGCCTCCTGTGCTGGAAGCAGACAAGGCGTTTTCACAATTGCTGTCTTGATTCCCATTATTCGCGAATAAATTCGCTCCTGCCTGGTTTGCGTAGGAGCGAATTCATTCGCGAAGACTATTTCAGGAGCAAACCTGAAACCAGTGCCTTGTTGAACATGACCGGATCTTCCATCTGCGGTGCATGCCCCAGGCCTTTGAACTCCACAAGTGTGGCGCCCGGAATCATCTCGGTAACCTGCTTGCCCAATACCTTGTAATTGCCGATCCGGGCCTTGACCTCCGGTGGCGCGATATCGCTGCCAATGGCGGTGGTGTCTGCATCGCCGATCATCAGCACGGTCGGCACCTTGAGTTTAGGGAATTCGTAGAACACTGGCTGAGTGAAAATCATGTCGTAGATCAGCGCCGAGTTCCAGGCAACCGCTTTCTGGCCCGGCCCCTTGTTCAGACCGGCCAGCATATCGACCCACTTGTCGTACTCAGGCTTCCAGCGCCCGTCGTAATACGTCTTCTGTTCGTAATTGCGAATCCCTTCGGCAGTCACCTTCAACTCACGCTCATACCATTGATCGATACTGCGATAGGGCACGCCCAGAGCTTTCCAGTCTTCCAGGCCAATCGGGTTGACCATCACCAGTTTTTCGGTCTGTTGCGAATACATCAGCGCAAAACGTGTAGCCAGCATGCCGCCAGTGGAATGGCCTATCACCGAAACCTTGTCGATCTTCAGGCTGGTCAGCAAGGCCTGGGTATTGGTTGCCAATTGCTGAAAACTGTATTGGTAGTAGCCAGGCTTGGTGGACGTGCAGAAGCCGATCTGATCAGGCACCACGACGCGATAACCTGCGGCGCTCAATGCCTTGATGCTGTCTTCCCAGGTGGCGGCGCAGAAGTTCTTGCCATGCATCAACACCGCCGTGCGGCCGTTGGCCTTGCCAGTGGGCGCGACATCCATATAGCCCATTTCCAGTGCTTGCCCTTGGGACTGGAAGTTGAATTTATGCAGGGTATGGGGATAGGTGAACCCTTCGAGTTGCTGGCCATAGCTGGGTGTTTCGGCAAACACGGCACCCGGCAACGCAAGTGTCATGAGAAAACCTGCGATCTTTACAGCGCGCATAAAGAACCTCCTGTAGGAAATGGAGCGTGAACATGCGGGAAGGCAGCATGCTGGCCTACAGATTTGCTCCTGTCACGCGGACAGACATTTCATAGTGTTAATGCCGAGTCATATAGACTGTCGCCATCCTTTATAAGTACAACCTGGCCTGGTGCAAAGGAATAACCATGAATCGCAATGAGCTGCGCAAGGCAGACATCAACCTGATGGTGGTTTTCGAGACATTGATGCAAGAGCGCAATGTGACCCGCGCTGCCGAAAAACTGTTTCTTGGTCAGCCGACCATCAGTGCAGCCCTCAACCGGTTGCGCAACCTGCTCAACGACCCGCTGTTCATCCGGGTCGGCCATCGCATGGAACCCACCGCTCGCGCCCATGAAATTCTCAGACACCTGACCCCGGCACTGGATGCCATGTCTGCGGCGCTGAGCCTGGCCAGTGAATTCAACCCAGCGGCCAGCACCATGACCTTCCGCATCGGCATGTCGGATGATGTGGAGTTTGGTCTGTTGCCAGCCTTGCTACAGGCAATCCGCAAGGAAGCACCTGGCGTGGTGCTGGTCGTCAAGCACGTCGACTACCTGAATATCTCGGAAGTGCTGATGTCCGGCGAGATTACCGTGGGCATCTGCCTGACCCGCGACCTGCCAGCCAATGCCAAGCGCAAGCCGTTGCGCAATGTGCAGCCTCGCGTGGTAAGGGCCGACAAGTCATCAACGCCCATGACGCTGGATGAATACTGCTCACGCCCGCATGTAGTGGTGTCGCATGCGGCGAACGTCAGCAGCTTTGCCGATGAATGGCTGACGGCTCTGGGTCGCAAACGCAAGGTGGTGCTGTCCGTGCCGCGCTTCACTACCCTGCCCGCGCTGATGGCCGGAACCGACCTGATTGCCGGTCTCTCCGACTTCACGGCCAGTGCCATGAGTGCGCTGGGGTTATTGCACGATGAACCCTTGCCGTTCAGTACACCGGGGCTGGATCTGTCGATGACATGGCTGAGCGTGATGGACAACGATCCGGCAGAACGCTGGTTGCGCAGCCGGATCGAGGAATTCATGGGCGAGCACCGGACGGCGCCCACCCTGGCGGGAATCAGCCAAAGCGACCCGTGATGTAGTCTTCGGTCTGGGTCTTGGAAGGCTTGGTGAAGATGGTGTCGGTATCGCCATGTTCGATCAGCTCACCCATGAACATGAACGCGGTGTAGTCCGAGCAACGGGCCGCTTGCTGCATGTTGTGGGTCACGATGATCACGGTGAACTGCTCTTTCAGCTCGGTGATCAACTGCTCGATACGCCCGGTGGAGATCGGGTCCAGTGCCGAGGTCGGCTCATCGAGCAGCAGGACCTGAGGACGCAGTGCGATGGTACGCGCGATACACAGACGCTGTTGCTGACCGCCGGACAGGCTGGTCGCGCTGTTCTTGAGCTTGTCCTTCACTTCATCCCACAACGCGGCGCCACGCAGGGCCTGCTCGACGCGATCTTCCATTTCACGACGCGACAGCTTTTCGTGGTGGCGAATAGCGTAGGCAATGTTCTCGAAGATCGACATCGGGAACGGCACCGGCTTCTGGAACACCATCCCCACCTGACTGCGCAGACGGTTCATCGAATAGCCCGGCGCCAGGATATTTTCGCCATTGAGCAGCACTTCGCCGCGCGCTTCCTGTTTCGGGTACATCGAGTAGATACGGTTGAACACGCGCAGCAGGGTGGACTTACCGCAGCCGGACGGGCCGATGATCGACGTGATGCGCTTTTCAGGAATCATCATGTCGATGGATTTCAGTGACTTCTGGTCGTTGTAGAAAAACTCCAGACCGCGCACTTGAATCTTGGTTTTTTCGTTGGCAAGGGAAAGGTTGTTCATCAGGACGCCCTATTGCGCAGAAGAATTAAGCGAGAAAGCAGACTCAGTATCAGAACGAAGAGCGTCATGACCAATGCACCGGCCCATGCCAGGGAGTGCCAGTCTTCGAACGGGCTCATGGCGTACTGGAAGACCACCACCGGAACGCTGGCGATTGGCTTGAGCAGATCGCTGCTCCAGAACTGGTTGCCGAAAGCAGTGAACAGCAGCGGCGCGGTTTCGCCCGTGATACGAGCCAGCGCCAGCAGAACGCCCGTGACCACGCCCGCCTTGGCGGCACGCAGGACGATTTGCAGGGTCAGCTTCCATTGCGGCACACCCAGGGCCAGCGCAGCTTCACGCATGGTCGAAGGTTGCAGTTGCATCATTTCATCGGTGGTACGCACCACAACCGGAATGACCAGCAGGGCCAGGGCCAGGGCACCGGCAATCGCCGAGAAACCTACCTGCTGACCCGTGAGCTGATTGAGCGGCAGCACGACCACGGTGTACACGAACAGGCCCAGCACAATCGACGGAGCCGACAGCAGAATGTCGTTGATGAAGCGTACGGCGTTACCCAGCTTCGAGTAGCGGGCGAACTCGGCCAGCCAGATACCGGCCATCAGGCCGATAGGCGTACCGATCAACAGACCGATGCCGGACATCAGCAAGCTGCCGTAGAAGGCGTTGGCCAGACCGCCTTCGACACCCGGCGGCGGGGTCATGCCGGAGAACAGTTGCAGGTTCAGGGCATCGATGCCCTTGATGATGGTGGTCAGCAGAATCCACACCAGCCACAGCAGACCAAATGCAGTGGCGCCACAACTGAGCACCATTGCGATCTTGTTCTTGATATCGCGAACCCTGTACAGGCTCTCGTTACCGGTTACGGCCTTACTCATAACCCCTCCTTACGCGAAAGACGCGACAACATCAGACGTGCAAGGGCAAGCACGATGAAAGTAACCACAAACAGCAGGAAGCCCAGAGCAATGAGCGCCGAACGGTGAAGGTCGGTGTAGGCTTCGTTGAACTCGTTGGCGATTACCGAAGCGATGGAGCTGCTTGGCATCATCAGGGACGCGGAGAACTGGTGGGCGTTACCCAGAACGAAGGTCACCGCCATGGTTTCACCCAATGCACGGCCAAGCCCCAGGAATACACCGCCAACCACCGCCGAACGGGTGTAAGGCAGAACGATGTCCCAGACCACTTCCCAGGTCGTGCCCCCCAGCGCATAGGCAGACTCTTTGAGGGTCGTCGGAACGGTGCGGAAAACTTCCTGCATCACCGAGGTAATGAACGGCGTGATCATGATCGCCAGCACGATACCGGCAGTCAGCATGCCGATACCCAGTGGCGGCCCCTGGAACAGGGTGCCGATAAATGGCAGGCCGCCCAGGTTTTCGTTGATCCACGGCGACAGGTGTTCAGCCATGAACGGGCCGAACACGAACAGCCCCCACATGCCATAAATGATCGAAGGGATGCCGGCCAACAACTCGATGGCCGAAGCAATCGGCATCCGCAACCAGGGCGGCGCGACTTCCGTCAGGAAGATAGCGATGCCGAAACTCACCGGAACGGCGATCAGCAAAGCCAGGAAAGAAGTAACCAACGTACCGTAGATCGGAACCAGGGCACCAAACTTGCCGTTGTTCACGTCCCACTCGGCACTGGTCAGAAAACCAAAACCAAAGGTCTCGAATGCCAGAGCACCGCCCCACAAGGTCGACAGGGCAATACAGCCCAGCAGCGCAAGCACCAGCATGGCCGCGCCTTGCAGCGAACGTCTGAACCATGCGTCATGTCGATGATCCCGCTTGGCGCGTCTCTCTCCTTCGGAGTCGATATCAGAGACGTTAGCGGACAGGTATTGGGTGTTTTCAGTCATGTTGAGTCCACTCGCAAGAAAAAGCCCCTGTCATCGAACCGATATCGCGGCCAATGACAGGGGTGAGCTACAGGCTTGAATCACTTACTTGGTGAATTCGGTTTTCCAGTAGCCTTCTACACGCTCAACCAACGATTTCGGCAGAGCGACGTAATCCAGTGCTTCTGCTTGTTTCTGGCCATTTTCCAGAGACCACTTGAAGAAGTCGAAAGTGGCTGCACTTTTCTCTTCGTTCTTGGCCTTCTTGTACATGATGATCCAGGTGGTTGCGGTGATCGGCCATGCTTCGTCGCCCGGAGCGTTGGTCATGATCAGACCGAAGTCCTTGGCGCTTGCCCAGTCTGCGGTGTCAGCAGCAGCGGCGAAGGTCTTGGAAGTCGGAGTTACAAACTTGCCAGCAGCGTTTTTCAGCTGGGTGTAGGCCAGTTTGTTGGTAGCCGCGTAGGAATACTCTACGTAGCCGATAGAACCCTTGATCTGCTTGACGTAGGCAGAAACACCTTCGTTACCCTTGCCACCCACACCCACCGGCCACTTGACGGTGGAACCGAACTGCAGCTTCTCGTTCCACTCCGGGCTGACTTTGCTCAGGTAGTTGGTGAAGTTGTAGGAAGTGCCCGAGCCGTCGGAACGGTGAACCACGGTGATGTTGGTTTTAGGCAGGGTCACGCCTGGGTTCAGAGCCTTGATAGCCTCGTCGTCCCAAGTCTTTACAGCACCCATGAAGATCTTGGCCAGCGTCTCGCCGTCCAGTTTCAGCTCGCCGCTTTCAACACCTTCAACGTTGACGATTGGCACGATGCCACCGATCACGCTAGGGAACTGACCCAGGCCAGCGGCCTCCAGGTCTGCTGCCGACATAGGGGCATCGGATGCGCCGAAGTCAACGGTTGCTGCCTTGATCTGGGCGATACCGCCACCCGAACCGATCGACTGATAGTTGATGCGGTTTGGAGAATCCTTGCTGTAGTCCTGGGACCACTTTGAAATAACCGGGAAGACGAAACTCGAACCAGCGCCAGTGACATCAGTCGCATGTGCAGCACCACTCAGGCACAACGAAGCGATCAGAAGCGACAAGCGTTTTTTAGTCAGCAGTATCACGGTAATACCTCAGTCCAGGAGAAAATGTGGTGGTCCACTTAAGGAGGCCCGAGGCGGATTTAAAACCTGAAATGTTGCTGTTTAATGACAATCAGTCGACTCGTGTCAGAAATGAGCGTTTTTTGTAGTCGATCTCCTACGCCCACCCACAATAAAAAACCGGCAAAGCCCCGTATTTACGGGGGTATCCTCCTGAACCCCGAAAAATATCAATCTGCCATCTCATCAGGATGGCGCAGAGCCATCTCTGTTTTTTAATTGTAAGAAAGCACGTCTTTTTAGAACCAATGTCAGGCAGGAGATGGTTTTTTATAGCGACAAGGTCTTGATCCGCCCATCGGTCGGAAGCGTCGCACCTATCTTTTCCCAGGCCAGACCAATGACAGGTAACGACCCAACATTGGAGACTCACATCATGATCGGCAACCGAATAGCGGCTTTGGGCATTGCGGCCTTACTGGCAGGTATGAGCGCAGGTGCATGGGCAGGATCGACCGGCCCTACCCATCCAGAAGGCAATGACCCGGACAGCCCGGCCATGGAGCTGAAAAGCGATCAGGAAGACAACACCGACGGCAGCAGCCCCGAAGCAGACGGCAGGGTCCCTGACCCGGAGCAAACCAACGGGATGGGCAGCGACAGCACTCAGGGCTCGAACGGCGATAACGACAGCAGTACCGCCAATGATAAAAAACCCTCGGATCACTGAGATCAGTCCAGTTGATCGGGTGCCCACTGCACGTAACAGACTTCTACAGGCATGCCATGCTCGGCACAGAAATCCAGCCAGCGCAGTTGGTTGTCCTGTAGCCGGTCGCCAGGCCCCTTGACCTCGATCATGCGATAACGACGCTGTTCGGGGAAAAACTGAATCAGGTCCGGCATACCGGTGCGATTGGCCTTGATGTCTTGCAGCAGTCGACGAAACCAGTGGCCAAGATGCTCGGCAGGCAGACAATGCAGCGCCTGTTCCAGCAGTTCAGGGGTCAGAACGTTCCAGAACACGAAAGGCGATTGCAGGCCGGATTTGCTCTGGAAGTGCTCACGAATCGTCGCCTGATAGGCACCTGTTTCCAGTTGGGCCAGACACTCGTCAAACAGTGCGGCACGACGCTGGTAGAAATCCGGGCTGAGCAGATCACTGGGAGCACTGTGAAACGGATGGAAAAACGCCCCAGGCAACGGCTCGAATATCGCAGGCCAGCACAACAGGCCGAACAATGAGTTGATCAGCGCATTCTCGACGTAATGCACCTCGCTGCCCTCTTCTGCCAGATGCTCGCGGATCAGGAACTCGACACTCAGACCCGGCACCGGCACCACGCTCAGATCCAGACGTGACACGCTGCGAGCGGCTGCACGCTTCTCGACCGCCAGCCCCAGCTTGCGCTGCAAACGCGGCAGAATGCGTTGCAGATGCTGAAGCTCGGCATCGTTCTGCGGAACGGCCCTTGCCTGTTCAAGCAATTCCATGGCCCGGGCGTATTCGGCACTCAGTTCCAGGACCCGAATCTGTCGCGAACGCGCACCGGGGTAATCGCACTGGCGATAGACTTCCAGTGCCAGCGGCCACTCCTGTAAACGCTCGGCCTGCTGCCCGATATGGAACAACAGCCTGGCGCAGCGTCTTTGCAGCCACGGGTTGCGTGTCTCGATGGCTATCGCCTGTTCAGCCAGCAACGCCAGCTCCACGCCCTGCCCCAGCGCTTCCCGACAGGCATGCAACTGGAGGCAGACGTCTATGTCCACCCGTTCGCTGATGGCTCGTGAGTCCGGCGAAAACTCAACCTTTTCGTAGCGATAGATTCCCAGATCCGCCAGCACGAACTCCGACCATTCCTGATACAGGTTGCCGAAGTACAGCAGGCGCAAGCGATCACACAGCGGCATCACCGTCAGCCCGAATACCTGATCGTCCAGATCCGGGTGCCATTGATCCAGAGGCTGGGCGACGTCATACACAGCCTGCAGGCGCGCAAACCACTCTGCCTTGCGCTCCGGGCCTTTGACCGCATGGGCCTTGAAACACTGGCTCAGCTCGTCCTTGCGCAGCAGTTGAAACAACGCTTCCAGGTCCAGGGCCGGACGTGAGTCGACCCAACCCAGCGCCAGCAGTGGCGACGCGGCTTCGCGGGTGTCGCCAATCTCGTCATAGTTCAGTTTGCTGGCCCGGAACAGCGTCCCCTTGCGCATGACCATACGCACCAGCAACCCCTGAGCGGGAGTCGGCAGCCCGGCAAAATCACTGATGAACCGGCGCTCCTGCTCATCGAGCAAATCGTCGTAACGCTGAACGATCCAGCCAAGTACCTGACGAAAGTTTTCCAGGTAATAAAACGGATTGTCGAGAGGTGAAGTGCTCAAGGATACGGTCACATACGGCAGGGACAGGCGGCCAAGGATACTGGTTATCCGTACAGATTCCAGCCATGAATCCACCGGTTTTCCCCTTGGCCGATAAATGGTGCATTTCGGGAAAAGGCCTGCGGGCCGTAAGATCGACTTTTTTGACAAAGGAGCAGATATGCAAGCGCCGCTGGTTTACCTCGCAGGTTTTGATGTGTTCCGCCAGGACGCCATCGAACATGGCCGCTATCTGAAAGCCTTGTGTACCAGCCACGGCCTTGAGGGCCTGTACCCGTTCGACAATGAAGTGCCGTCCGGCCTCTCCCCTCACGACACGGCGCAACTGATCTGCACAATGAACATCGCAATGATCCAGCGCTGCACGGCGGTGCTCGCCAACCTCAATGTCTTTCGCGGCCTGGAACCCGACTCCGGCACCGCTTTCGAGGTCGGCATGGCGGTGGCGCTGAACAAGCCGGTCTGGGGATATTTCGAGCCTGTGGCATCCTTGCTCGAACTGGTGCCTCACGATGAAAACGGCTTCGACAGCCAGGGTTTTATCGTGGAAGACTTCAACCTGCCCCGCAACCTGATGCTCGCCTGCACCTGGGCGGGAAACAGCCCGAGTGCGGAGTCAGGCGTCGAAGCATTGGCCCGGTATCTGGCACAGTAGGCGTAATGCCGATCAGTCAAGGTAGGCATGTCACTTGTGGGAGGGGCCTTGGCCGCGACGGCCTGCTGACAGGCAACACATTTTCAGTATCTTCACACATGCTGTCGCGGCCACGGCCCCTCTCACGGATTGCGAATCAGAGTAGGTAAAATCAGGCTCACCCCAATGTCGCTGATCCGATATCGCCCGTGATCGTCGGATCAAGCTTGTCGGCATCGACAAAATCATCAAGGCCCAGGATATCCAGGTCCAGATACCCTTCCGGGTCATTGTCTTCATCGGCATCGGCATCGTTCAAAGGCGACTGGTCACCGCCAAAATGCTGTGCCGGACGGGGAAACAGAGAGAGGTCCGGTGAATGTGAAAATGTCTGCATCGCTGTCGGGCTCCTGTTTTATCTCATGAAATCAGACACGTCCTACGCATCTGCATAACCACAGGCTAACGCAGCCGCGGATAAAAGCGCAAAACCTCAGGCCCAGCTCACAAAATCGCCTCCGTTATCACGCAACATCTGCAGCATGCTCTGGGCCGCCGGAGACAGATACCCCCCTCTGCGCATCGTCACGCCGATGGTGCGTTTCATCGTGGTCTGTTCCAGGCGCACTTCGCGAAGATGCTGCATGTTCTTGCCAAACTCCAGCGATTCCCGGGCAATAAAACTCAGCAGGTTACTTTGGGCAATCAACCCCGGCAGCAGGGAAATCGAATTCGCCTCGATCTGCACTACAGGCAGCGGCAAACCCTGGGCAGCAAAGATTGCATCCAGCCATTTGCGCGAGGACACGCCTATGGGCGGCAACACCCAGCGATAGGCCGTCAAGTCGCTCATCTGCATGGGCGCCTTGAAAATCGGGTGATGCTCGCTGGCAATGACCACCGCCTCGTCCTTGAGAATCGGGAAACTGGTGACCTGTTCGTCATCAGGAATCAACGAGCAGATAATCATGTCCAGTTGCCCCGAACGCAGGGATTCACTGAGCAGGTCATCCTGTCCGACCACCAGCTTGAAGGTCACGTCCGGTGCCCGTTGCAGCAGGGCCGATGTCAGTTTGGGCATCAGGTATTCGGCCATGGTAGCGGCACACCCCACGCGGATATTACCGACCATGCCACTGGCGAAATCCCGGACCTCGCGCTGGGTCTGGGCAATGCTCTGCTGCAACTCCTTGCCACGGGCCTGCAGCAGTTCGCCGACCGGCGTCAGCTTGATGCGTCGCCCGTCACGCTGGAACAGCCGTGTACCAAAAGACTCCTCAAGGCGCTGGATGCTTTTGGTCAGTGCTGGCTGGCTGCGATTGAGCTTTTCGGCAGCGCGGCCCAAATGGCCCAGTTCGGCGATGGTGTCGAAATAAGTGAGGTCCCGCAGGTCCATATCTATCAACCAAAGTTATCAATTCATGATTATTAGAAAATAGACTTGATTGATTAGAGTGTCGATACTCTCCCTGTCCGATCAGTTCCTGACCGGCCAGCCAAAGTCTGGGAGAACCTCCTTGCCACGTGCTTCAAGCCTGTCGTTATCCACGCTGTCTCCTCTGGCCCAATGGGCAAGCCTGCTGCTGATTGCAGGCACCTTCGGGCAACTCCTCAAATTCCTGAATGTTCCCGCAGCACTGTTTCTGGGGCCGATGCTGGTAGCCATTGGCTTCGGCGTCTCGGGCGCAACCATTCGCATGAATAAAAAGCTCTTCCAGTTGGGCCAGGGCGCGGTGGGTGTGTTGATCGCCCATGCCATGACCATGGGCGTGCTGATCACCGCCATGCAGTCCTGGCATGTGATGTTATTCGCCACGCTCCTGACCGTCATACTCAGCGCAGTGGTCGGGCTGGTGCTGGTGCGCTTTGCCGGCATCCCCAGCAACACGGCCGCCTGGGGAACCTCGCCGGGCGCGGCATCGGCGATGGTGGCCATGTCCGAAGACTATGGCGCCGACTCACGGGTGGTCGCCACCATGCAATATGTGCGCGTCGTGTGTGTCGTGGTGGTCGGGTCACTGGTCAGCCGCTTCATGGGCGCGCCTGACAGCGGCGCCGATCTGCACAGTAGCGAAGTCGCGCTGCAAAGCATGAATCTTCTGGACCTTGGGCTGAGCCTCGGGGTCATCGTGATCGGTGTGCTGCTGGGTTCTAGAATGCCGGCCGGCGCCTTGCTGGTGCCGCTGGTGCTCGGCGGTGCCCTGCAATTGAGCGGCCTGCTGCAGATCACCATCCCCACCTGGCTGCTGGCAATGGGGTATGGCGCCATTGGTTGCTACATCGGCTTGCGCTTTGACCGAGACACCATCAGCTACGTCTGGCGACGCCTGCCGATGATGATCTTCGCCTCGATGCTGCTGATCGTGCTGTGCGCCCTTTCAGCCTGGTTGATTGCAGCAATGCTGGGCAAGGATTACCTCTCGGTCTACCTGGCCACCAGCCCAGGCGGCCTGGATGCGATGGCGATCATTGCCATCGACACCCACGCCGACGTTGGCTTTGTACTGGCGATGCAGACCCTGCGCCTGTTCGGGGTGATCCTGACCGGCAGTTTCCTGGCCCGCCAGATCATCCGCCTGACCGACAAGCGTTTACCGGCGCACTGACGCCGGTCAGCCCATGCCCGACAGCGCACTGGCCAGGCTTGGCGCCAAGGGCAATACCGGCAGCAGAGTGGCCTGATAGGCGTGATACAGGTCCGGCTTGCCCGGCCAGATATCCGCGCTGGGCACATTCTGTTCGTTGAGTTCATGACGCCAGCTACCGTGTTCATGGTCGATGAACAGGGTTTCGTTGAACTCCCAGAAGCGGCGGTACCAATCCTCGTAGTGTTTTTCGCCGGTGCGTTGCAGCAACGCGGCTGCTGCGGCCGCCGCTTCGCAATGCGTCCAGTGCAGACGATGACGCACGACCGGGCGGTTCTCCCAGTCCAGGGTGTAGACAATGCCTGGCGCGCCATCGACATCCCAGCCATGCTGACAGGCATTGGCAAACAACTGGCGGGCATCGCTCAGCAGCCAGTCCGGCGTCGCACGGCCTGCGCGCTTGAGTGCGGCCTCCAGATGCAGGACCAGACGCGCCCACTCGAAGGCATGCCCCGGCGTGGTGCCGAAAGGCCGAAAACCGTCTGCGGGATTGTCGCGGTTGTAGTCGGGCAAAGGCTGCCAGGACTGGCTGAAATGCTCGACGACCGTGAAGCCATTGGTCGCTGCATGCTGGTGGATGATGCGCTCGACGATACTCAGCGCACGATCAAGCCATTGCACGTCACCGGTGACGTCCGCCAGGGCCAGAAAGGCTTCAGTACTGTGCATATTGCTGTTGGCGCCACGATAGGCTTCTTCGCTCTGCCAGTCCCGGGCAAAGGACTCGCGCATGGCACCTTCTTCGTCGCTCCAGAAACGGGTCTTGATAACCTGGATCGCATCGGACAGCAGCGCTTGTGCGCCCTCGCGCCCCGCCACCACCGCCGAGCTGGCAGCCAGAGCGACAAAGGCATGCAGGTACGCCTGTTTGTCCGTCTTGCCGCCCTCTTCCAGCGCAGCGCTGAACCAGCCGCCGTGCTCGGCATCACGCAAGGGGCCGCTGAGGGCTGCGATGCCATGATCCACCAGCGCAGCGCAGCCGGGAATACCCTGAACGTGGGCCATGGCGAAACTGTGGGTCATGCGGGCGGTGTTCATGGTCTGGGCCGTGGCGCCGACCATAAGCCGACCATAGCCATCAAGGCTGCCGAAGCCGTTTTCCAGCTTCGAGGCCTTGGCGAAGGTCAGCAGGCGAGTACCTTCCTGCGCCAGCCATTGATGATGACGTTGCGAAAGCAGCCAACTGCTGAAGTTGTAGTTGTTATTGTCCATGACGCGATGCCGCCTCCAACGATAAGAAATTTACCGGTGGTCTTTCCGACCGTGGGCAATCATGCGCGCCACGGTCGGTCAGCGGCAAGCGGACCTGTAAAGGTTCTGCTTCAGACCTTGAAGTTGGACACGACCTGATTCAGGTCGGCAGCCAGGCGCGACAGCTCATGGCTGGAGGCGCTGATCTGGTTCGCGCCCTGAGTCGACTGCATGGACAGGTCGCGGATATTGACAATATTGCGGTCCACTTCACGGGCCACCTGGGCCTGTTCTTCAGCAGCGCTGGCGATCACAAGGTTGCGTTCGGAGATCTGATTGATCGACGAAGTGATTTCGCTCAGGGACTCACCCGCACCTTGAGCCAGCGACAGCGTGGAATCTGCACGGTCGCGGCTGGTCATCATCGACTCCAGGGCTTGCGCCGAACCGTTACGCATGGCGCTGACCATGGTGTCGATTTCCAGGGTCGACTGCTGGGTACGATGAGCCAGTGCCCGCACCTCATCAGCCACCACCGCGAAACCACGACCGGACTCACCGGCCCGCGCAGCTTCGATGGCCGCGTTGAGCGCCAGCAGGTTGGTCTGTTCGGCGATGGAGCGGATCACATCCAGCACCTTGCCGATGTCCTGGGACTGATCGGCCAGGTTCTGGACCAGTGCCGAAGTGGCCTGCACGTTGGTGGTCAGGGTCTGGATCGACTGAACGGTTTCGATCACCCGCGCCTGGCCGGCCTTGGCCGAGGTACTGGAGTGGTTGGAAGCATCGGAGGTGGACACCGCGTTGCGTGCCACTTCTTCGACAGCCGAGGTCATTTCGTTGATGGCCGTGGCAGCCTGATCGATCTCGGCGTTCTGTTGATTCAGGCCGCGATAGCTGTCTTCAGTGACCGAGTTGAGTTCGGTAGCAGCGGATGCCAACTGAGTGGCGGAGCTGCTGATATTGCGCATGGCCAGACGCAGGTTGGCTTGCATCTGCTCCAGCGCACGCAGCAGGCGAGTGACTTCATCGCTGCCATCAACCACGATGTCATGGGTCAGATCACCCTTGGCCACATGTTCGGCGGCAGACACTGCACTCTCCAGCGGCCTGACGATACTGCGGGTCAGCAACAGAGCCAGACCAATAGTGCCCAGAGCGGCAAGGATCACGAACGCAATCACGATATTGCGTGACTGGTCATATTGAATCTCGGCGGCCTTGCCTTCGGCATCGACCTTCTGGTTGTAGAACTCACCCATGTCGCTCAGTTGTTTGCCCGAGCCATCGACAATGGTTTTCATATCGACCAGCAGCAGCTTGTTCAAGCCGGCGCTGTCATTCTGGCCAGCGAGCACAAATGAGCGCTCCAGGGCTTTCTGATATTCAGCCAGGCTGACGCGGAACTGGTCGGCGAGGGCCTTTTCTTCCGGGGTATCGACAAACTTGTCGAGGATATCGAGCTTCTTGGCCAGATCCTGATTACGCACGTCCATCTGACTGCGATAGGTAGGAATATTCTTCGGGTCCGGGTCCAGAGCCATACGCAGGGAAATCGTACGAATACGCAGCATGGTTTCACGAATGTCGTTGACTACGCGCATGCTAGGCAGCCAATTGGTCTCAACCGCAATCTCGCTTTGGCGAATCGCAGACATCTGTACCAGAGCGAACCAACCCAACAACGCAACCAGCAGGGAAATCAGGGTAAAACCCAGGCCCGCACGGCGAGCGATAGTCAATTTGCGTAAGTTCATGGCGAGGACTCTTATATTTTGAAAGGCAGTTTTGCAGCAGCGTTGTCAGACAACCACCTAACATATCGACGTGCCATGACGCTTCTTGAGAGCCGGGCGACATCATTTTTCAAACAGCCACAACACTCTTTACGTCAATGACATTGTTGCGACGGAGCCTGTCGCCCACAGACTCCGCCCCGGTTTTATACCTTCACTTGCTGGAAGCCCGCTCAGCAGCCAACTCGGCAAGCAGGTTTTGTCTTGCGGTCGTGATGATCGCTGCCGGGTCCTTTGGCAGATCATGTTCGACGATATAGAGAGGTCTATCGGTGCGCTCATAAGCGGGAATGATTTCTTTCCAGCTCAACAACCCTTCACCCAAGGGTGCGAAGTTCATTTCGTCGTCACGCACTCCGATTCCGGAGTTGTCCTTGGCATGGATGGCAAACAGTCGACCGGCATATTGTCTGATAAAACGGGCCGGATCGTGGCCGCCGCGATAAATCCAGGCCACATCGACTTCAAGCAAAAGGTTCTCGGGCCTTGTAGAACTGACCAGCCACTCAAAGGCGGTTTTGCCCTGGTACTTTTTCATTTCAAAGTCGTGGTTATGGTATGCCAGCTTCATGCCGTACTCGCGCAGCCTGGCACCCAGACGATCCAGCTCCCCACCCAGCTTGCGCCAGCCAGCAGCATCGGTTGGCCGGTCGGCCGGATCAAGCCAGGGCAGTACCAGAACCTTATTGCCAATGGTCTGGTTGAAGGCAATGGTAGCGGGAAGATTGTTGCGCAAGGTTGCCAGCTGTTCGTGGGAAGAGACCACGTTCAACTGATACTTATCCAGCAGAAACTTGAGTTCATTGGCTGTAACACCCTGGTTACCCACGACCTCGACCGAGCGAAAGCCTGCACTTTTTGCCATCGCCAATTGCTGCTCAAGCGTACCGGCATTGCGCAGCGTATACATTTGCAGGGCAATCGGGCTGGTTGCACTTGAAGGCGGCGCAGCCATCGCTGCGCTTCCTCCAGATACGACCCCGATAAATAGTGCAGACAGTGCGGCAGACTTCATGAAACCCATGGCAACTTCCTTATATTGGTTATTGGTATATTCACGACTTGGAAAGCGCAATACCGGCAGGTCGCGAATCGCGAAACGCCAGCAGAAAGACCAGCACGACACCGAGTGAAAAGGTCGCAGGGAATAACCAGATGCTGCGCCATAGATGCCCCTCGGGGCCTGCGTAATAATCGGAGACATGCCCGGCAACCCAGAAGCCGATCAGCATTCCCACGCCGTAGGTGGCCAGGGTAATAAGCCCTTGGGCAGAACTTCTGAAGCGTTCCGAGGCTTTGGCGTCGGTATAGA
Organism: Pseudomonas sp. FG43; assembly: GCF_057809175.1. Taxonomy (NCBI): domain Bacteria; kingdom Pseudomonadati; phylum Pseudomonadota; class Gammaproteobacteria; order Pseudomonadales; family Pseudomonadaceae; genus Pseudomonas; species Pseudomonas sp. FG43. The sequence goes on along the minus strand of NZ_JBMDJL010000002.1, from coordinate 240,411 downwards.
TCTGGCCCGAGACAAAGAAGAAGTCATAACAGATGCCATGCAAGGCGATGCCCGCGAAGAGCATGAAAGCCAGGTCGCCATTATTGCCGTAGGCGAAGAGCAGATAACGCAACGCCCAGGCCAGCATCCCCACCAACAAGGCAATCTTGATACCGAAGCGGTGAATGAAGAGCGGTAACAGCAGCATGAACACCACTTCGGAAACCTGACCCACAGCCATTTTCGCCGTGGGGTTGGCCACACCGATTTCCGCCAGAAACGTATTGGCGTTCTGGTAATAAAAAGCCAGCGGAATGCAGATCAGGATCGAAGCGATAAAGAACACCAGATAACTGCGGTCCTTCAACAGACCCAAGGCATCAAGCCCGAGCAACTGCCTGAAACCGTCACGGCGCGAGTCGGACTTCTGCGAAGGCGTAGCTGGCAAGGTAAAGCTGTAAAGCCCCAGTGCAAGAGACGCAATGGATGACATCAGGAAGGTGCTACGCAGAGCACCGGACGAAATAGCGGCCTGGGAGTCCCAGGCAAATACAAAGCTGATCACCACGCCAGCCACGATCCAGCCGATGGTTCCCCAGACGCGAATACGGGCAAATTCCAGTGCCGGGTCTTTCATCTGCCGGAACGCCACCGAGTTCACCAGGGCCAGGGTCGGCATGTAAATGATCATGTAGCCCAGCAGGTACGGATAGAACTGGCTGAAGTCAGGCGCACGATACAGTTGATACAACAACACCGCGCCCAGCAGGTGCAGCACGGCAAGGATACGTTCAGCGTTGAAATAGCGGTCGGCGATCAGGCCGATGATAAAGGGCGCGATAATCGCGCCCCATGATTGTGTAGAAAATGCCATTCCGACCTGGCTGCCGCTGGCACCCAGGCTGGTGGAGAGAAAAGTACCCAGAGTGACGAACCATCCTCCCCAGATAAAGAACTGCAGGAACATCATTGTGCTAAGACGCACAGTCATATTGGTCATAACAGTCACCGTTTTATTTTTATAGCGGTAAACAGCATTGAGTTCAGGTGTAGGTTCAGGCGTCGGGTGGCAACCCCAATAACCGGCGATTGGATCGCTCATCGGCGGCCACGCTGGCGAAATCGTCGAATGCCTTCTGTGTCTTGGTGATCATGTGCTGGCGAATGAATTCGGCACCTTCAGCGGCACCCTGTACGGAGTCCTTGAGGCAGCACTCCCACTCCAGCACGGCCCAGCCTGAAAAATCGTATTGCGTCAGTTTGCTGAAGATGGATTTGAAATCGATCTGTCCATCACCCAGAGAGCGAAAGCGGCCCGCACGCTCGACCCAGCCCTGATAGCCCCCGTAAACACCGGAGCGGGCGTCGGGACGAAACTCTGCATCCTTGACGTGGAACATGCGAATCCGGTCGTGATAGCGGTCGATGAAGCCCAGGTAGTCCATTTGCTGAAGCAGCAGATGGCTGGGGTCATACAGAATCGTCGCCCGTGGATGGTGATCGACGGCCTGGAGAAAACGCTCGAACGAAGCGCCATCGTGCAGGTCTTCGCCGGGATGAATCTCGTAGCAAAGGTCGACGCCCGCCTCCTCGAAACAATCGAGGATCGGCAACCAGCGTTTCGCCAGCTCGGCAAAGCCCTGCTCCACCAGACCGCTGGGGCGTTGCGGCCATGGATAGACATAAGGCCACAGCAACGCGCCGGAAAAAGTCGCGTGCGCCGTCAGCCCAAGACGCTGACTGGCCCGTGCGGCCAGCTTCAATTGGTCGATTGCCCATTCGGTACGGGCTTGTGGCTTCCCGCGCAGGTGAGCCGGTGCAAAGTCATCGAACAGCGTGTCGAAGGCCGGATGCACGGCCACCAACTGGCCTTGCAAGTGCGTCGACAGTTCACTGATCTCGACCCCGGCCTCGGCGCAGACGGCTTTCAACTCATCGCAATAACTCTGGCTTTCGGCGGCGCGTGCCAGATCGATGTACTGCGTGCCGAGCGTCGGCAACTGAATCGCTTTGTAACCCTGGGACGCAGCCCAGCGGGCAATATTGGCCAGCGTGTCGAACGGTGCGTCCGAGGAGATGAACTGAGCGAGAAAAATGCCCGGCCCACGCAAGCGTGTGGATGCCTGACTCATGACTGTGCTCCTTGGGTGCAGACCAGTCCGGTCCACTTGGCGTCGCCGCGATGGCTGGCGATCACGGTTTCGATAAAGGCCATGCCGCGCAACCCGACGTCGATGCCAGGCACACCGGCGGCATCGTTGCCGGTGATATCGGCACGAATGGCAGTGGCGAAATCACCATAGAGGTTGGCCATGGCTTCTAGATAACCTTCGGGATGTCCTGCGGGTAAACGCATGCGCTGACTGGCGGCGTCGCACAACCAGGGCTGGCCGAGGCCCGAACGCAAGATGCTTAAAGGCTGATCGAGAGAACGATGAATGAGGCTGGCGGGATCTTCCTGGCGCCATTCCAGACCACCCTTGCTGCCGTAGAGGCGGATCCTGAGCGGGTTCTCTTCACCGGCGCAGACCTGACTGGCAATCAGCACGCCGCTGGCGCCTTCGGCCATCTTGAACAGCATCGAGGCATCATCGTCCAGTTGTCGGCCTTCGATGTGTACACCCAGCATCGCGCACAACTGCACAATCGACTGACCCGCCACGAATTCCGCCAGGGAAAAGGCATGGGTGCCTATATCGCCAATGCAACCGCCCGCTCCGGACTGCTCGGGCCGGTCTCGCCAGTCGGCCTGCTTGTTGCCCTGCCCCGCAACATCCTGGCTGAGCCAGCCCTGGGGGTACTCGACAATGACCTTGCGCAGTTCGCCGATCACGCCGCTGCGCACCATCTCGCGGGCCTGCCAGACCATCGGATAACCCAGATAAGTGTGGGCCAGGCCATAAAGACGATTGCTGCGACCGACAACGTCTTTCAAGGCCAGCAACTCGGCCAGATTCAACGCTGCGGGTTTTTCGCTGAACACATGAAACCCCGCGCTCAGCGCCTGGCTGGCAATGGGTGCATGCAGATGATTGGGGGTGACGATCACCAGCAACTCCATGCGCTGGTCTGCCGGTAGCGCACGCTCGGCTTCGAGCATGTGCTGCCAGTCGTCGTAGCAGCGTGCCCCTGGCAAACCCAGCGCCGCGCCTGTGTTGCGATTGTTTTGTGCATCCCGGCTGAACGCGCCGCACACCAGCTCATAGCGCCCATCGAGCCCCGCGGCCTGGCGGTGAGCCTTGGCAATGAACGCGCCCTCACCTCCGCCGACAAACCCCATTCTTATTTTTGGAATTGCTGCATTCATCGCGAACCTTCTCTGTTTGAAGCAAGGCCAAGCCCAGGTTTTACAGAAATGTAACCGGTTACATCGTGGCGAGAAGTTATCCCCTCCCATGTCGGGTGTCAAACCCCGAATCGGGGTCCGGGAAGTTTTCTGAACACGACCAACCTGCGGTAAGCTCGCAGGCCACACAGCTTGAAACGAGGTGGTTTTGTCCAATATCCGTGAAGTGGCCCGCCTGGCAGGCGTCTCGGTAGCCACCGTGTCCCGAACGCTCAAGTCCCCCGAGCGCGTGCTCCCCGAGACTCGCGACAAAGTCAATGCTGCCGTGGAACAGGCCGGTTATCGCCCCAACCTCATGGCAGTGCAGTTTCGTTCTCGCAAGACTGCCAATCTGGTCATTCTGGTGCCGACCATCGCCAACACCTTCTTTGCCCGAGTGATCAGCGGCGCTCAACAGGCCGCCCAGGCTGCCGGTTATCGACTGCTGCTGTGTGATACCCAGGGACGCGAGGAAATCGAACGGACATTCGCCGAGCTGGTTTATGCCCATCAGGCAGATGGCGTGATTCAACTGCGCGCTTACGATCCTTATGACACGCCCTGCTCCAGCGCCGACTTGCCGCCTATCGTCAACGCCTGCGAAGTGATCAGGGATGGCCGCCATCCCACCATCAGCCTGGATAATCATGCGGCGGCCAAAGCCATGACCGAGCACCTGATCGCCCTGGGACATCGCCGAATCGGCCTGATCAAAGGCCCCAGAAGCAGCCCGCTGACCCGCGACCGCGTGGCCGGCTACCTTGACGCTCTGGAACAGGCCGGCATCGACTTCGACCCCACGCTGATCTGCCACGGCAACTTCAGCCTCAAAGCCGGCTATGACGGCGCGAGCGCCATACTGGAATTACCCGAACGGCCCACCGCGCTCTTCTGCGAGAACGACGAAATGGCCATCGGCGCACTGAAACGCATCAAGGAACAAGGCTTGCGCGTGCCTGAAGACCTTTCACTGGTGGGCTTCGACGACATTCCGCTGGCGGCCTATTGCGACCCGCCCCTGACCACCATCGCCCAGCCTGCCGAAGCGTTCGGTCAGACTGCCGTCGAGATGCTGATCGCACTGATTGAAAAGAAGCCCATTGAACAGCGCCATATCGTACTGCCGTTTGAATTGACGTTACGTAACAGCACGGCTGCGCCTGGTTTCAGAGGGCGGTGATAAGAGGCCATGTCGCCAGCAAGCTGCCTCCCACAACTGACACAACGGCTGGGTTAATGCCCAACTGCCTGGGTGCAATCCACCACTGTGGGAGGGGCCTTGGCCGCGACAGCGATCTGAGTGTTACTTGTGCGGTCACAGGCCGACCATGCAGTTCAAGACCCCGCCAGACGCCAGACCCGCGCCAGATCACGTGCCCGGTCATGCAGCAGGCTTGCGGCATTGCGGCAGGCTTCGTCCAGGGTCATAGGGCCGTTGGCCAGGGCAAACGCGGCGCTGATGCCGTGTTCGTACAAGCGCTCATAGCCCTCGCCCAGGGTGCCGGCCAGCACGATTACCGGCACATGATGACGGGCGGCAACCCTGGCAACACCAAAGGGCGTCTTGCCGCGCAGGGTCTGGGCATCGAAACGCCCTTCCCCGGTAATCACCAGATCAGCCCCCACCAGCGACTGTTCGAGACCGGTGAGATCGGCGACCACTTCCACACCCGCCCGGAATGAAGCCTTGAGATAGGCCTTGGCAGCAAAGCCCATGCCGCCAGCGGCACCGCTGCCGGGGCTGTCACGCAGATCCTGACCGACAGCTTGCACGGACAGATCGGCAAAATGCCCGAGGGCTGTATCCAGCGCCAGCACCTGTTCAGGAGATGCGCCTTTCTGTGGGCCGAAAATATGCGATGCACCGTTCGGGCCGCACAACGGGTTGTCCACATCGGCGGCGATTTCAAAGCGTACATCGGACAGACGCGGATCAAACCCGCTCAGATCGACGCGAGCCAGTTGCGCCAATGCCAGGCCACCCGGTGCCAACGGCTGATCGTTGCCATCAAGAAAGCGAGCACCGAGCGCTGATAGCATGCCAGTGCCTGCATCGTTGGTCGCACTGCCGCCAATGGCCAGGATCACACGTTGCGCTCCGGCATCCAGCGCGGCGGCAATCAATTGGCCAGTGCCGTAAGTCGTGGTGATGCAGGCGTTGCGTTGTTCGAGGGTCAGTAATTGCAGGCCGCTGGCCATGGCCATTTCGATAATCGCGGTGCGGCTGTGGGGCAGCCAGCCCCAATGGGCTTGAACCGGGCTTTCCAGAGGCCCGCGGACTTCAGCGCTCATCAATTGTCCGTTGCAGGCGGCCAATACGGCTTCGATGGTGCCTTCGCCACCGTCGGCCATCGGGCATTCGATCAGTTCGGCAGTCGGCCAGACTTCGGCGAGGCCGCTGGCAATGGCAGTAGCGACAGCCTGGGCACTGAGGCTGTCCTTGAAAGAGTCGGGGGCGATGACGATTTTCATTGTTGTTCTCCATATCCGATGCAGGGATGTTCTCACTCCACCATGGATTTTCCGCCTGCCCTTCGCACAATGATTCTCAAAGGTTATCGGTCATTTGAACAAAAATTCGCGCTCAACCAGACCTTGGCGTCATTTGTACACCCAGGTACAAACGCAACAAATCATCCGTCTTGTAAGGGTCGCACCCGGTAAGCTCGGCAATCTTCTCCAGCCTGTAGCGCAGGCTGTTGCGATGGATGCCCAAGGCTTCGGCGCACGCCTGACTCTCACCGCTGTACTCGAACCAGCTGCACAGGGTTTCCAGCAATTGACCATGATTGTGCAAACGGCCAATCGGCTCGGCGACTTCCCGGGCCAGCCAGTCGTGCCGATGACGCCAGAACAGCACCGGCAGGCGATAAGCCCCCAGACGTAACAGACGCTGATCGGGGCGCGACTGACTGGCGTAATCCAGCAGATCCTGCGCAGCGATGCAGGCATGGCGCAAGGCAGGCAGATCGGCCGATGGCTCTGCGGTGGCCATGCGTAGCACCGGCCAGCCATGTTCGTCGAACTGCTTGAGCAGCAAGGCATCGTCCCGATCCTTGCCCTGCGCCCGACACCAGTACAAGAGCGTCGGCTCGCGCATCACACACCAACTGTCGGCGTAGCGGCCATTGAGCCAGGCCACCAGTTGGCTCGCTGTGGAAGTCTGCTCGGCCAGACGGATCAACACCGCCTGACGCGGCAAGTGAGGTTGCAGACCCAGTTGTCGGGCTTCATCCACCAGGCTTTCCGGGCAATCCTGCAACAGTAACCGGGCCAGCAGGTCTTCACTGCGCTGCAAACGCCACTGGCGATCAGCCTGCTGACGACGGTGCTCCATCAGCATCTCGGCAGTCATGCGCACCAGTTCGCCGTAGACCCGAACCTCGTCCGGCTCCCCCGTAATGCCGAGCACGCCGACCAGTTTGTGGTCGAGCATCAGTGGCAGGTTCACACCAGGTTTGACGCCACCCAGATGCAGTGCCGCCTGGGAATCGATCTCCACCACCCGACTGTTGGCCAGTACCAGTTGCGCCCCTTCATGCCGGGTACACAAACGCTCGGGATCGCCACTGCCGATGATGATGCCCAGATAGTCCATGACATTGACGTTGTACGGAAGAATCGCCATGGCCCGGTCGACAATGTCCTGAGCCAGCACTCGATCAAGGGCGAACATGGAGGGAAACCTGCAGTGGGAAAGGCTTTGACTGGATAGACATGGGATACATTTTTGGATTTATTGAGGTCTGGAGTGTGCCTGCAAGTTTGGTGCTTGTCTGTAGCCCAAGGCGGACGGCGCAGGAGCGAGTTCATTCGCGAAATGCCCCGTCTTCGAGAATGAGCGGAGCGCCGCCCGATTGCTCCTACAGCGGGACCAGGCGTTCGCGACTGTTGCTCAGGTGAGTCCACATTGCAGCCCTTGCTGCATCGGGGTCTTTACGGCGAATGGCACTGAGCAGGGCTTCATGTTCGAGGTTGGCCAGATAGCCGTGAGGAGCCATGCTGGCACCGGCGCGTTCGCTTGAGGCGATGCGTGTGCGGGGAATGATCGCGCTGCCCAGGTGCTGCATGATTTCAATGAAATACGGGTTGCCTGTCGCTTCGGCGATCAGCATGTGGAAACGCTTGTCGGCTTCTACACAACTGTCTTCGTTGGCCAGCAGATCCTGATAGTCATCCAGCGCCTGACGCATCGCCGCCAGTTGCTCATCGGTACGACGTAGCGCAGCCAGTGCCACCGCCTGGGTTTCCAGACCGATGCGCAGCTCGATGATGTCCCGCACCCTGGAAACCGTTTCAACCTTGAGCCGCAGCCCGGTCTGGTCGCTGCGCTCCAGCACGAAAGTGCCGACGCCATGATGGGTCACGACCAGCCCGGACGCCTGCAACTTGGAAATCGCTTCACGCACCACGGTGCGACTGACGCCATGCTCACGAACGATCTCGTTCTCGGACGGCAGTTTCTGGCCGGGAGCAATCTTGCCCAGCAGAATCCGCTGGCTGAGTTCCGTGACCAGATCGGTGGCCAGGCTGTGCTGGCGACGCTTCGAGGAGGCGATGGGTTCTTGCATGACGGTCATGTCCTGAAACACCGGGTTTCTGACCTTCTCACTTGTCTGAAACAACAAATGCAAGGTCGGCGATAGGCCGGATCATACCACCGGATAGCACCTGAAGTGCCCATTCGCCAAGGGATCGGCACTTGTCTAACTTGTCAGACAAGTAATCATATCCTTGAGAATACCGTCTTTCGCGCCACCTGATTTTTTTGTGCGACCTACTCACCGAAACCGCTTCATCAACACCTGCCACGACACAATCAAAAACTCCGTAAAAAGCCATAAAACCCAACAAATAAAGGGTATAAATCGACAAAACCCCTGAAAAATTCAACTCTTTACCCAGAACATCACTCACTCCATAAACGAAAAAAATGACTCAGACCAAGCGACGAGGGGGCTTGCGCAACACACTTTTACTTGTATGATGACCGACAATGCAAGGGACACATCTTGCAAAGACCCGCATAAAAACAACGAGTGGGAGATTCAACCTTGAGCACATCCAATCCCGGGATAGCTGACCACAAGGATCCGGTCCTGAGTTCGGCCATATCCAAAGTCAAGCGCCACGTCCTGCCGCTTTTCGTCATCATGTTTATCGTCAACTACATCGACCGAGTGAACATCGGCTTCGTGCGTTCGCACATGGAGCATGATCTGGGCATTGGTGCTGCGGCCTATGGCCTGGGTGCCGGCCTGTTCTTCATCGGTTATGCGTTGTTCGAGGTACCGTCCAACCTGCTGCTGCAAAAAGTCGGCGCCCGAATCTGGCTGACACGCATCATGTTCACCTGGGGCATCGTCGCCTCCTGCATGGCTTTCATTCAGAACGAAACCCACTTCTATATCCTGCGTTTCCTGCTGGGCGTGGCCGAAGCCGGCTTCTTCCCGGGCGTGATCTACTACTTCACGCGCTGGTTGCCGGGAGCCGAACGCGGCAAGGCCATTGCCATCTTCCTCAGCGGCTCGGCCATTGCTTCGCTGATTGCCGGTCCGCTCTCAGGCCTGCTGTTGCAGATCAGTGGCCTGGGCATGAAAGGCTGGCAGTGGATGTACTTCATCGAAGGCATGTTCTCGGTAGGGCTGTGCTTCTTTGTCTGGTTCTGGCTGGACTCCAAGCCTCACGACGCCAAGTGGCTGACCCGTGAAGAACAGGACGCCCTGGTCAAGGCCATCGACGACGAGCAACTGGCTCGCGAGGCGGCAACCCCCATCAAGCCGTCGCTGGGCAAGCTGCTCAAGGACAGCCAGATCATTCTGTTCTGCCTGATCTACTTCTTCATTCAGCTGACGATCTATGCAGCAACGTTCTGGCTGCCCAGCATCATCAAGAAAATGGGCGATCTGAGCGATATCCAGGTCGGCTTCTTCAACTCGATCCCATGGTTGCTGTCGATCATCGGCATGTACGCCTTCGCTTCGCTATCGGCCAAATGGAAAAACCAGCAGGCCTGGGTTGCCGCCGCCCTGCTGATCGCAGCCGCCGGGATGTTCCTGTCCACCACCGGCAGCCCGATCTTTGCCTTTGTCGCCATCTGCTTCGCTGCACTGGGCTTCAAGTCGGCATCGTCACTGTTCTGGCCAATCCCGCAAGCCTATCTGGATGCTCGGATCGCCGCGGCAGTCATCGCCCTGATCAACTCGGTGGGCAACCTGGGCGGCTTCGTGGCACCCACCACCTTCGGCATCCTTGAGCAGAACACAGGCTCGATTCAAGGCGGACTCTATGGCCTGACGGCAACTTCGATCATTGCCGCGATCATCGTCTTTGCCGCCCGCAACAAGCCCAAGCCTGGCGCCACACCGGTTGCCGCCGTCCAGACATCGACCAGCCATTGATCACTCGCCCGGACGAGCATTTTTACAGGATCAGACCATGAACACTCAGAACGTACATACCGCCAGCAAAACCCCGGTCATCACCAGCCTGCAGGTCGTGCCGGTGGCCGGTCACGACGACATGCTGCTCAACCTCAGCGGCGCGCATGGCCCGTACTTCACCCGCAATATCGTGATTCTCAAGGACAACGCCGGTAATACAGGCGTTGGCGAAGTACCCGGCGGCGAGCGCATTCGCCAGACACTGGAGGACGCCCGCTCTCTGGTGGTCGGCAGCAGCATCGGCACTTATCAGAAGATTCTCAACAATGTGCGCCAGGCATTTGCCGAACGCGATTCGGGAGGCCGCGGCCAGCAGACCTTCGACCTGCGCATTACCATTCACGCCGTCACGGCACTGGAGGCCGCGCTGCTGGACTTGCTCGGCCAGCATCTGGAAGTACCGGTTGCCGCCCTGCTGGGCGAAGGTCAGCAACGCGATGCCGTGGAAATGCTCGGTTACCTGTTTTATGTCGGCGACCAGCACCAGACCAACCTGCCCTACCGCAGTGAAGCGGATGCCGATAACGACTGGTTCCGGGTCCGTCACGAGAAAGCACTGACTCCCGAAGCCGTGGTGCGCCTGGCCGAAGCCGCCCACAGCCGTTATGGCTTCCAGGACTTCAAGCTCAAAGGCGGCGTATTGCGCGGTGACGAGGAAATCGAAGCCGTGACCGCGCTGGCCGAGCGCTTCCCCGATGCCCGCATCACCCTGGACCCGAACGGGGCCTGGTCATTGAAAGAAGCGATTCGTCTGTGCCGCGACCAGCATCATGTGCTGGCCTATGCCGAAGACCCGTGCGGTGCTGAAAACGGCTTCTCCGGTCGTGAAGTCATGGCCGAGTTCCGCCGCGCCACGGGCCTGAAGACCGCCACCAACATGATCGCCACCGACTGGCGTGAAATGGGCCATGCGATCCAGTTGCAGTCCGTCGACATTCCGCTGGCCGACCCGCACTTCTGGACCATGCAAGGTTCGGTGCGCGTGGCCCAGATGTGCAACGAGTGGGGCCTGACCTGGGGCTCGCACTCCAACAACCACTTTGATATTTCACTGGCGATGTTCACCCATGTGGCTGCCGCTGCACCGGGCGATATCACCGCCATCGACACCCACTGGATCTGGCAGGACGGCCAGCGCTTGACCAAAGAGCCATTGCAGATCATCGGTGGCCATGTGCAGGTTCCGAAAAAACCGGGGCTGGGTATCGAGCTGGATGTGGACCAGCTCAACAAGGCTCACGAACTCTACAAAGGCATGGGCCTGGGCGCACGCAACGACGCAGTTGCCATGCAGTTCCTGATTCCGAACTGGGAGTTCAACAACAAGCAGCCTTGCCTGGTGCGCTGACCCCGTTATACCTGATCAACAGTCTTGCCCTCTCTACTCATGGCAACCGGCGCGTAACCCCCTTACGCGCCGTTTTTTTGCCCGGATCATGACGTGCTATGGTGTGTGCAACATTTTGTCGCGACTGACCGTCATGTTGCATATCGCTCGTACTCACCCACGCCTGAGCCTGGCTACGCTACTGGGCCTGACTGGCGGCATCGCTTCAGTCTTCCTCTATCCTCACGCCACCTTTACCAGCAATTGCCTGACCGGCTGGAACCTCGGCGTGTGGCTTTACCTGATCCTGATCTTCACTCACACCCTGCGCAGCAACGCCGAAGACGTCCAAAGAATCGCCATGATCGAGGACGAGAATGCCGGCGTGATCCTGATGACCGTGAGCATTGCAGCCCTGGCCAGTCTGGCGGCCATTTTCCTCGAACTGGCTGGCAGCAAGGACATGACCAGCAACCAGCGCCTGCTGCATTACGCCTTTACCGGCATGACCATCGTGGGTTCCTGGCTGATGATCGGGGTGGTCTTCAGCCTGCATTACGCCCGCCTGTTCTATACATGGAAAGGCAAGGAGCCAGCCCTGCGCTTTGCCGATGGCGAAACCAGGCCCGATTACTGGGACTTCCTGTATTTTTCCTTCACCCTGAGCGTCGCCGTGCAAACCTCGGATGTAGGCGTAGCCAGCCGGAACATGCGCAGGATCGTCCTGGCCCAGAGCCTGATCGGCTTTGTGTTCAATACCGCGATCCTTGGGTTTTCCATCAACATCGCTGCCAGCCTGTTTGGCTGACAAACTGAAAAACCAGGCCACTGGAGCCCCCGAATGACAAAAACAACCATTGCAGTGCTCGATGACTGGCAAGACGTTGCTCGCGACGTTGTGGACTGGTCAGTGCTGGCGCCCATCGGCGAAGTGAGTTTTCTTCATGACTTCCCGGCCGACACCGCAACCATGGTGCAGCGCCTGCAGGGTTTCGAGATCATTTGCGTAATGCGCGAACGCACCTTGTTCGATGAAGCCCTGCTCAGCCAGTTGCCACGCCTCAAGCTGCTGGTGACCGGCGGCATGCGCAACGCCGCCATTGATATCAAGGCTGCGAAACGGCTGGGGATCGAAGTCTGCGGCACCGAAAGCTACAAGCATGCCGCACCGGAGCTGACCTGGGCGCTGATCATGGGCATCACCCGCAATCTGGTCGCGGAAGCCAATTCATTGCGCGAAGGCAAATGGCAAGTCGGCCTGGGCAGCGATCTGCATGGCAAGACATTGGGCATTCTGGGGCTGGGCAGCATCGGCAAATGGATTGCCCGTTATGGGCAGGCGTTCGGCATGAACGTCATAGCCTGGAGCCAGAACCTGACAGCCGAGGCAGCCGCCGAGTCGGGTGTCACTTATGTGAGCAAGCAGGAATTGTTCGAGCAGGCCGACGTGCTGTCGGTGCATCTGGTGCTCAGCGACCGCAGTCGCGGGCTGGTGGATGCACAAGCCTTGGCCTGTATGAAGCCGAGTGCCTATATCGTCAACTCGTCGCGTGGCCCCATCATCGATGAAGCGGCGCTGATTGCGACCCTGCAACAACGCAGGATTGCCGGTGCGGCGCTGGACGTCTTCGATATCGAACCATTGCCAGCCGAGCATCCGTTCCGCACGCTGGACAACGTATTGGCGACCCCGCATATCGGTTATGTCACCGAAAACAACTACCGGACCTTCTTCAGTCAGATGATTGAAGATATCCAGGCCTGGCATGCGGGCTCGCCAATTCGAGTGTTTGCCTGACGTAAAGGGAAGCCTTCGCGAGCAGGCTCGCGAAGACTTCATGCCTTACAAGCTGTAGGAAATACCGGCCTGCACAGTGCGCGGTGCGCCTGGGTAAGCAAAGGCATTGCCCCACGCCCCTTCTTCAAACTCCTTGTTGAAGAGGTTTTTCACATCAAGATTCAGCTTCACACGATCGTTGACCTTGTAGTAGCTGAGCAGGTCGAAAACCGTGTAGCTGTCCATATCAAACGACTCGTTGACCGTCCGCCCTTCACGCTGGGCCACATAACGGCCACCGGCCCCGACACCCAGACCTTTGAAGAAGCCGTCCTGGAACTCATAGACGTTCAACAGGCTGAAGCTCTGCTCCGGGATATTCGCCTGGCGAGTGCCTTTTCTGAGCGAGTTGTCCTTGGTGACTTCGGCATCCACGTAGGCATAGTTACCCATCAGACGCCACTCGGGAGTCAGGTTGCCGACCACGTTCAGGTCAAAACCTCGGCTACGCACCTCACCCGCTGCAACACTGAAGTTCGGATCAACCGGATCGCTGGTCAGGACGTTTTTCTTGTCAATCTGATAGACAGCGGCATCGACGTTCAACTGACGATCAAGCGCCTGCCACTTCACACCAACTTCATAGGACTTGCCTTCTTCAGCCTTGAAACCACCGCCCAGGCGACTCGCACCGGTGTTTGGCTTGAAGGAGCGCGCCGTGTTGGCATAGACCGCGACCGTGTCGGTCAGGTCGTAGACCAGACCCAGACGAGGAGTGACCGCGTTGTCGGCCTTGGTGAAGTCTTCGGCATCGGAGACATAAGAATCATAGTCGTGCTCGAAACGCTCGAAGCGGGCACCGGCCAGCAATTTCAAACGCTCGGTCAGCGCAACCTGATCCTGCAGGAACGCGGCGTAGGTCTTGAGGTTTTCCTTGTCATGGGTCGTGGTGCGAGTCAGCGCCGGACGCGCCTGACCGTAGACCGGATCATAGATATCGATGGTGTAGACGTTCGCACCTGCCGCGGAGCGCTGGATGATTGACTTGTAGTCATAATCCTCGTATTCCACGCCAGCCAGCAGTGTGTGGTCGAAGCCACCGGCAGTGAAGTTGCCCGTCACGTTGAACTGCAGGTCGCGGTCGGTCCACTCCAGCTTGCGATAGTTGTAGTTACGCCCCAGGGTACGACCATCGGCCCCCATGCCATTGGCCTCGACTGCATCGCCCTGCATGGTGCCATCAAGCAGCTGGAAACCACCGCCCAGCTTCCAGTTGTCGTTGAGGTCATGCTCGAAACGCACCTGCGCCATGCTGGTGTCGGTGTGCAGCTTGCCCGCGTCCTTTTCGCCGAAGAACGAGTCACGCGAAGCCGTGCGCGTCTGGTTGGTATAGCGTGTCAGGCCACGGTCGAGGGGCGCATTGTTGCGCATGAAATCACCCTCGAAGATGATGCGGGTCGCATCGTTGACCTGCCAGCTCAAGACCGGCGCAATACCGTAACGCTCGGTTTCAACGTGATCGCGAAAGGTATCGCCACCCTCGCCCACCACGTTCAGACGATAGGCAAAACGACCTTCGTCATCCAGCGGGCCGGTAGCATCGAGAGTGCCGCGCTTCATGCCCTGATCGTTGATCTGGGTGCCCAGGGTAACGGCTCTTTCCGCCAGCGGCTGCTTGGACACCACGTTGAAAGTACCGCCGGGATCGCCACGGCCATACAGTGTGGTCGCCGGGCCGCGCAGAACTTCAAGACGCTCGATGGTGTTGGCATCGGGCATGCTCGGATAGCCGCGGTTGATCGGGAAGCCATTGCGGTAGAACTCGCCAGTGGTAAAACCACGTACGGTGAAGGTCGTCAGTCCCTGCGCGCCGAAGTTGTTGGCACGGCCCACGCCACCGGCGTAGTCGAGCGCATCCTGCAGGCGTATCGCGCCGATGTCTTCCACCGCTTCGCGGGTGACAACGCTGACCGACTGCGGCGTTTCGTGCAAAGAGGTGTCAGTACGAGTGGCACTGGCAGAACGGGTCGCACGATAGCCCTGGACCGGGCCTGTCGCTTGCTCGGTGTCGGCAGCGCCCTGGATGTCGATATTCTGCAACTCGATCGACGCTTTATCGGCAGTAACCGGATCAGCCCAGGCAGCCTGGCTGATGGCTTGAATGACGCAGAGAGAAACTAAAGTACGACGCATGAACGTGTATATCCCCGATGAAAACCAGGCCTTCATAGGACCCGGCAGGTTTTTTTGCGCGAATAGTACAGATTCTCATTAGTACTTGATACAAATTGCTAATAAATAAAAATGGACAGCAGCGCACCTTTCGCAAAGGCAGCGGGAAAGAGGCAAACTGTCGGCCTGCACACGTCCGATCAGGAGCCACCCCAAATGCCACTTTCCCAACTGCCCGCTGCTCCCAACTGCGCCCTGCTGGTCATCGACATGCAATATGACTTCATGCCCGGCGGCCGACTGGCAGTACCCGACGGCGAGGCAGTTCTGCCCTTGATCAACCGACTGGGCGAACGCTTCACACGGGTGATCCTCACGCAGGACTGGCACCCGGCCGGTCATATTTCCTTTGCCTCCAGCCATCCGGGCTGCACGCCTTTCGAGAGCATCACCCTGCCCTACGGCCCTCAGACGTTATGGCCGGATCATTGCGTGCAAGGCAGCCAGGGATCGCAATTGCATGCCGACCTGAACCTGCCGCATGCGCAGTTGATCGTGCGCAAGGGCTTCAATGCGCACATCGACAGTTACTCCGCATTCATGGAAGCGGATCGCAGCACCACGACCGGGCTGGCCGGTTACCTGAAGGAGCGCGGCATCGACACGCTGTTCGTGGTCGGCCTGGCGCTGGATTTCTGCGTTTCGTGGTCGGCGCAGGACGCCCGCAAGGCAGGCTTCACCACCTATGTGATCGAGGACGCCTGCCGCGCCATCGATATGAACGGGTCGCTGGAAAATGCCTGGCAGGCGATGCTGGCGAGCGGGGTAAATCGGGTGCAGAGCAATGTGTTTCTGGAGCGTGCAAGCGGCCTTCGCGAATGAATTCGCCCCTACCTGGAAACAGGCGAACGAACGACCGCTGGTCCGTGTCTGAACCAACAGCCCCTCATGCGCAGGAAGTTGAGTTCCATGGACCAGTCCCCAGACGGCAAGACCCCAGGCTTGTCAGCCGAAGAACAACGCGAAATCGATGAAAACCAGCCGCCTCGTGCGGCGGTCCTGCATGAAACCATTCGCATCCAGGGCGACCATGAACTTGAGCGCAGTGCTGCGGCCCTGTGGTGGTCGGCGTTTGCGGCAGGCCTGACCATGGGGCTGTCGCTGATGGCCATGGGGCTTTTCAAGTCGCGGCTGGCGGATGTGGAAGCCAGCCATGTCATCGCCAGCCTCGGTTATTCGGCAGGCTTTCTGGCGGTGATCCTCGCTCGCCAGCAACTGTTCACGGAAAACACCCTTACCGCCGTACTGCCGGTCATGAGCAAGCTGACCCTTGGCAATGTCGCCAGACTGCTGCGGCTATGGACCATCGTCCTGGCGGGTAATCTGGCCGGTACGTTGCTGGTGGCCTACGTGATGCTGCACTTGCCGATTTTCGATGGCAAAACCGATCAGGCGTTTCTGGAGATCGGCCGCAAGATCATGGAAAACGACGTCAATCAGATGTTCTCCAAAGGCATCGTCTCCGGCTGGATGATTGCGACCATGGTCTGGATGATCGCCTCCATGGAGAACGCTAAGATAGCCATCATTGTGATGATCACTTACCTGATGGCCCTGGGTGATTTCACCCATATCGTCGTCGGCTCCGCAGAAGTCTCCTATCTGGTATTTGCAGGCGAAATTGCCTGGAAAGATTTCTGGCTGGTCTTCGCCGGCCCTACCCTGGCCGGCAATATCATCGGCGGCAGTTTCATTTTCGGACTGCTCAGCCATGCGCAGATCCGCAGTGAAAAGGACACGACGGCCAAATGGGAACGTGATCGCAAGAAACGCCAGGCCGAAGCCCTGGCCCGCAAAGAACAAAAGCGTACTGAAAGTACGTAGCCCGGCAACAGCAGATAACGACAATTGAAAGCTTCTTAAACTTTTATTCAGCAAACATCCGGGCATTAATAGGCAAACTACGGTTTTCCCGTATTTATTCAGGCAAAGATCATGACCAGAATCCTGGCAATCGAAGACGATGCTGTCACCGCAAGGGAAATCGTTGCGGAACTCAGCAGCCATGGCCTTGAAGTGGACTGGGTGGATAACGGTCGTGACGGATTCGCGCGGGCCGCGAGCGGCGACTATGACCTCATCACGCTGGATCGCATGCTGCCGGAAATGGACGGTCTGAGTATCGTCACCAACCTGCGCGCCCAGGGGATTGCCACCCCGATCCTGATGATCAGCGCGCTGTCGGATGTGGACGAGCGCGTCCGCGGCCTGCGGGCCGGGGGCGATGACTACCTGCCAAAACCTTTCGCCTCCGATGAAATGGCAGCGCGGGTCGAAGTATTACTGCGCCGCAGCAATCCTGTGGCGGCGGCCAAGACCGTGTTGCAGGTCGCAGACCTTGAATTGAACCTGATCAGCCGTGAAGCCTGCCGGGGCGGCAAGCCGCTCACCCTGCTGCCTACCGAATACAAACTGCTGGAATTTCTCATGCGCAACAGCGGGCAGATCATCACCCGCATGATGATTTTCCAGGAAGTCTGGGGTTATCACTTCGATCCGGGCACCAACCTGATCGATGTGCATATCGGCCGCCTGCGCAAGAAGATCGACCCGCCCGGCAACATACCGCTGATCCAGACTGTTCGGGGCTCCGGCTATGTCATTGCCGAACCCGTCTAAGGGCTGGCGTTCTTCAAGCAGCCGCCTGCTGGCGCTGTACAGTTTTCTGTTCGTGACCTGGAGCGGCATTCTGCTGGGCGTGCTGTATTGGGAGGTCACGTCCTATCTGGGCAACCTCGCCCGCCATTCGCTGATGCAGCGCCAGCAGTTGTTTGCCCGCTTTGAAGGCCATGAACTGGTGGATGCGCTGGCCACCAGCATGACCTTCGACATGCGCTCCGTGGATGCCTACGGCCTGTTCGATGCAAATCTGCAACCGCTGGCCGGGCCGATCCGGCAAATCCCCCCGAGCCTGCCGCTCGATGGCAGCATCCATCAACTGAGCAATTGCGTCGAATCCAATGACCCGGAACTGCCTAGCGACAGTTGCGATGCCATCGCGACGGAAACTCCCGATGGCCGCTGGCTGGTACTGGTACGTGACAACGGTTCCTTGTTCGCCGTCTCGACCCTGATCCTCAAGGCCCTGCTGTGGGGCATTTCCCTGACCATCATCCCCGGCGTGGCCGGCTGGCATTTACTGCGCCGCCGCCCTTTGCGCCGCATCCGCGCCATACAGGCCAGCGCGGAGTCGATCATTGCCGGCGACATGTCGGGACGCCTGCCGGTGTCCAACAAACGTGACGAACTGGACATGCTGGCAGTAATCGTCAACGCCATGCTCGACCGCATCGAAAAACTGATGAACGAGGTCAAGGGCGTCTGCGACAACATCGCCCATGACTTGCGCACCCCGCTGACCCGCATGCGCGCCCAGCTTTACCGCATCCAGCAGCAATCGGCGGACGATTCACCGCAAGCGGCTCAGATGGCGCAGGTAATTGCCGAAGCCGATACGCTGATGGCGCGTTTTCGCGGACTTTTACGTATTTCGGAAATAGAGGATCACCAAAGACGTTCGGCATTCGTTGAGCTGGATCTGCGTCCGCTCTTGCAGGAACTTCACGACTTTTACCTGCCACTTGCCGAAGAAGACGAGGTGTTACTGATTCTGCAACTCAATGAGCCATTACCGACGCTGGTCGGTGATCGGGCCTTGCTGTTTGAAGCTCTGGCCAACTTGCTGAGCAATGCAATCAAGTTCACACCGCCCGGCGGCACTGTCCTGATCAGCGCCTACAGCAAAGGCGTCGGCAACAGCCCTTGTATCGAGGTTCAGGACTCCGGCCCGGGTATCCCGCCCTCTGAACGTGAAGCGGTCTTCCAGCGCTTCTATCGTTGCGAAGACAACAACCAGCAAGGCGGCTTCGGCCTTGGCCTGTCGGTGGTTGCCGCCATCGTCAACCTGCACGGCTTCAACTTGCAGATCGGCACAAGCCAGTACGGAGGAGCCAGCATCGTACTGGAGTGCCAACACGTTAATACCCTGGTATAAAGCAGGGCCTTCCCTCTATAAAAGCCGTACCGTGCCTGCATTTTGACGAAGATAAAGGCTCTAACCCGCGGCTAAAGACACTTCGCTGTAAATCTGGCGCACGCTGGCAAGCGCTAATTTGTAACAAATAATTTCAAAAAGTGACTTTGTTGGACCGATTCAGCAAGCACAAGTTCCACCCCATAGATGAGTTTTTCACGCTCGATAAGCTGCTTTTCACCGAATAATATCCCTTTGACATCACTCCCCGTGCTTCGTCCCTGAAAAGGGGGACCACAGCGCATTGACATTTTTATGGCGTCATCCACTTGTCGTTCTGGTGTGCTGTGCGTTATCAATAGCCACCGTGATTCACGTTCTTACCACACCGCACTACATAACAATAAAAACTCAATGGATTTCGCCACTAACCAGGCGAGGCTTTGGCATGGCCGCTAGAGCAGAGAAAACCGTATCAATTAGTAGGATCGACTTAGCCTGGGAGGCTTCTATTTATGGGCGCGCAATCAAAGATCGTAAGCGTTGGAGAGTTCAAGCTCTACACCGAAACCTATTGGAAAAGCAGTGCTGCAAAGACCATTCTGCTGATTAATGGTGCACTGTCCACCACCGGTTCTTTTGGCCAGACGGTCAAGTATCTACAACCGCACTACAACCTCGTTTTATTCGACCTGCCGTTTGCAGGGCAGTCCCGTGAGCACAACCGCGACGACCTGATCGTGACCAAGGAAGATGAGGTCAAGATCCTTCTTCAGCTCATCGATCGTTTCCAGGTCAATTACCTGCTTTCGGTTTCCTGGGGCGGTGTATCGGCGCTGCTGGCACTGGCCGAATCGCCACCGACTGTAGAAAAGGCGCTCATTTCCTCCTTCTCCCCGGTGCTGAACGAGCCAATGCTCGACTACATCGACAAGGCACAGATCTATCTGGCTGCCCGCGAAAAACGGAAAATCGGCTCCCTGCTCAACGATACCGTTGGCAAGTACCTGCCGCGCCTTTTCAAGCTTTATAACTACAAGCACCTGATCAGCCTTGCCGAGCACGAATACAAGCAGATCGACTTCCATATCAGCCAGATCCGCAAACTGAGCGCCAGCAACTATGTCGAGCGCTTTTCCTCGATCAAGATCCCGGTGCTGTTCATCAACGGCGACAAAGATGAATACACCACGGTCGAAGATGCCCGTAGTTTTTCAAACTACATCGCCCAGAGCAGCTTCAAGGTAGTCCCCGATACCGGGCACTTCCTGGACCTGGAGAGCAAGGCAGCCTGGCTGGCATCGCAAAAGAACGTGCTGGAGTTTTTCGGCACCGAGGAAACCAGCAGCCAGCACGTATGGCCTGACGCAACCGCTATTGCCTGAAACACCCGTGAAACGGTGATTCACCGGTGTTGGCTTATTCCACAAGGCAGTGGCTGTGTTGTTGATGACTATTAACCCTGAAACTCTTTTACGTTCGTTTTGCCGTGTTACCGGAAAAATCCGACCTTCGCACCACAGACCGTTTCTGAGCCGGCCCTGGCTGACCCTGGGGCTTCACTGTGTTCTGGCGCTCTCGATCAGTGCTTGTTCTGCCGGGAAACCTGCGGAAAAAGCACGGGTCCGGGTGGCGGTCCAGCAAGTGGCATCCAGTGATGTCGTGACCAGTGTCGTGCTCACAGGCGACATCCAGGCACGCAAAGTGACCGATCAGTCCTTTCGCGTGTCGGGCAAGCTTGTACAGCGGTTTGTGGATGTGGGGGATCGGGTGCGGGCCAATCAGGTATTAGCCAGACTGGACCCGCGTGAACAAAAGACCGACCTTGAGTCGGCAAATGCCGAAGTGGCAGCCCGGGAATCACGGTTGCGCCTTGCACAAAACAACTATCAGCGTCAGCAGACATTACTGCCCAAAGGTTATACCAATCTCAGTGAATACCAGCAGGCACTCTCCGCTCTGGAGAGTGCCCGCGGGGACCTGGCTTCGTTGAAAGCCCGTCAGGCCAATGCCCGTGATCAGGTAGGTTATACCGAACTGGTTGCGGTGGCCGATGGGGTCATCACCGCTCGCCATGCAGAAGAAGGCCAGGTGGTACAGGCCGCTACGCCCATTTTCAGCCTTGCCCATGATGGCGAACGTGAAGCGGTATTTGCCGCTTATGAGTCTTTACTGAGTTCCGACCAGCCTGGCGGTGCCGTGCTGGTCAGGACTCTAGGCCTGCCCGATATCGAAGTGCCTGGCAAGATCCGTGAAATCACCCCCATCGTATCCGCGTCCAGCGGTACGTTGAGGGTGCGGGTTTCCCTGCCGGACACCTCTCCAACGCTGGCGCTGGGAACCGTCGTCAGTGCCCGACTTCTTACCCATTCGCAACGGGCCTTCGCCCTTCCATGGTCCGCCTTGAGTCGTATCCACGGGCAGCCTGCCGTCTGGCTGCTGGACGACAAGTCACAGGTCAGGCTGGCCAGGGTGCAGGTGATGCGTTACGAACAAGGGCAGGTTGTCATCGCCTCCGGTTTATCGGATGGCGACAGGGTGGTTTCCAGAGGCGCTCAGTTCCTCTATCCCGGGCAAAAAGTCGATGTCGTTGAACACACAACCGACAGCGCATCGACCGCCGCCGTGTCATCGGAAAACACGCTATGAGTCTGACCGTAAAGACCTGCATACAGCTGTGGCTGTTTTGCGTGCTGATCATGTTTCTGGCGGGTTGTCGTGACAAGCCGGTTCGCGAGTTCATCGAGCGGCCTGTGCTGTTCACCGAGATCGTCGATCAGCGTAACGACTTGCATGGACGTTTCGCAGGCAGCATCCAGCCGCAATACGAAGTGGCTCTGGGGTTTCGTGTCGCCGGGCGCATCGCCAGCAGACACGCCGAAACCGGCCAGTTGGTGCGCAAGGGTGACCTGCTGGCCACGCTTGAGCCCAGCGATCAGCAGAACCGTTTACGTGCGCAACAGGCAGAGCTGAGCAAGGCCCAGGCCTCGTGGCAACAGATCCGCGATGAACAGTTGCGCTACCAGCAACTGTTCGAGCGGGGCGTGGGCTCGCAAGCGCGTCTGGACCGGCTGAGCAGCGATTTGCGCAGCCAGGAAGCCATCCTGCATCAGGCACGGATTGCCTCAGAGCAGGCCAGCGACCAACTTTCCTACACGCGCCTGCTGGCCGAGTTCGACGGCGTCGTCACCGGCTGGCATGCCGAAGTCGGCCAGGTGATGGTCACCGGTCATTCCGTCGTCAGCCTGGCGCGTCCGGAAAGCCGCGAAGCCGTGGTGGACCTGCCAGTGGATCTGGCAACGAATCTGGATCAGGACATGCAGATCAAGGTGGTTTCCCAGCTGAACGAACAGGTGTTCGTCAGCGCTCAGGTTCGCCAGTTATCCCCGCAGATCGATACCGCCACCCGCACCCAGCGTGTGCGCCTGACCTTGCAGCAGATTCCGGACAGTTTCCGTCTGGGCTCGACAGTCAGCGTAGAAATCAGCAGCAACGTGCCCGCCTTCCGCGAACTGCCCGATACCGCACTGCAAGAACACAACGGTCAGGCGCAGGTATGGGTCATTGACCCGCAGACTGCAACCCTGAACCCGCGCACCGTGCAGGTACTGACACGTCATGGCTCTTCTGTGCGTGTCAGCGGCGAATTGCATGACGGCGACAAAGTGGTGATCGCTGGTGTGAACAGCCTGAGGCCTGGGCAGAAAATCCGTGTCGAACGAGAGGTCAGTTTGTGAGAGAGCGCTTCAATCTGTCTGCCTGGGGCCTCAAGCATCGCACACTGGTCTGGTACATGATGTTCGTTTCCCTCTTGATGGGAAGCATGTCGTTCTTCAATCTGGGCCGTGAGGAAGATCCGTCTTTCGCCATCAAGACCATGGTAATCCAGGCCCGCTGGCCAGGCGCGACCCTGCCCGACACTTTGCAGCAGGTGACCGACCGCCTGGAAAAGAAACTCGAAGAAATCGATGCACTGGACTACGTGCGCAGCTACACGCTGGCAGGCGAATCGACGATCTTCGTATTCCTCAAGAGTGAAACCCGCAGCGCCGACATTCCTGCCGCCTGGTATCAGGTGCGCAAGAAAATCATGGACGTGCGCGGCGAGCTGCCCAGCGGTATCCAAGGGCCGGCCTTCAACGACGAATTCGGCGACGTGTTCGGCAGCATTTATGCCTTTACTGCCGATGGCCTGTCGTTCCGTCAGTTGCGCGACTATGTCGAGCAGGTTCGAGCGGATATCCGCAGCGTGCCGAACCTGGGCAAGATCGAACTGCTCGGCGCCCAGCGCGAAGTCATCTATCTGAACTTCTCGATACGCAAGCTGGCCGCGCTGGGCATCGACCAGCGTCAGGTACTACAGAGCCTGCAAGCGCAGAACTCGGTCACACCTGCCGGCGTCATGGAAGCCGGCCCCGAACGTATCGCCGTGCGTACCAGCGGCCAGTTCACCAACGAGCAGGACCTGCTGGCGGTGAACCTGCGCTTTGGCGACCGCTTCTTTCGCCTGAGCGATCTGGCGACGGTGGAGCGTCGCTATGCAGACCCGCCCTCCTCGCTTTTCCGCTTCAACGGCCAGCCTGCCATCGGGCTGGCAGTGGCGATGAAGCAAGGCGGCAATATTCAGGAGTTCGGCAACCGCCTGCAGCAGCGTATCGATGAACTGACCGGCGAACTGCCGCTGGGTATCGATGTGCATCTGGTGTCCAGCCAGGCCGATGTGGTCGACAAGGCCATCGGCGGTTTCACCCGCGCATTGTTCGAGGCGATCCTGATCGTGCTGGTGGTGAGTTTCATCAGCCTGGGTATCCGCGCCGGGCTGGTGGTGGCCTGTTCGATTCCGCTGGTACTGGCGCTGGTGTTTGTCTTCATGGAATACAGCGGCATCACCATGCAGCGTATTTCCCTCGGCGCCTTGATCATTGCCCTGGGGCTGCTGGTGGATGACGCGATGATCACCGTGGAGATGATGGTCACCCGGCTTGAAGGCGGAGACTCCTTGCAGCAGGCTGCAACCTTTGCCTACACCTCGACCGCCTTTCCGATGTTGACCGGCACATTGGTGACCGTCGCCGGTTTCGTACCCATTGGCCTGAACTCCAGTTCGGCGGGTGAATACGTCTTCACCATGTTTGCCGTGATTGCCGTTGCCCTGCTGCTGTCATGGCTGGTAGCGGTGTTGTTCGCGCCGCTGATCGGCATCTATATCCTGAAGAAACCCGAAGGCCATCAGGCACATGACAGTGCCTGGATGCGAGCCTTCCAGCGTGTGCTGCTGCAGGCTCTCAAGCATCGTTGGTGGGTGATCGGCATCACGGCCGTGGCCTTTGTCGGGGCGCTGTTTGCGGGCAAGCTGCTGCAAAACCAGTTTTTCCCCGACTCCGATCGCCCGGAAATTCTGGTGGATATCTACATGCCGCAGAACGGCTCGATCGAAGGCACACGCCAGACCATGGACCGCTTCGAGGCCACGCTCAAGGACGATCCGGACATCCTGCGCTGGAGCTCTTATGTGGGTAAAGGTGCCGTGCGTTTCTATCTGCCGCTGGACCAGCAGTTGAACAACCCTTTCTATGGGCAACTGGTGATTGTCAGCCGTGGCGGCGAAGGCCGTGACCGCCTGATCGAACGTCTGCGCCAACGCTTTCGCGATGATTTTGTCGGCGTGGGCGGCTACGTCCAGCTCCTGAACATGGGGCCGCCCGTGGGCTGGCCGGTGCAATACCGGGTCAGCGGCCCGGACATCGAGCAGGTTCGCAGCAACGCCATGGCCCTGGCTGCCATTCTGGATGCCAACCCCAATATCGGGCAGGTCATCTATGACTGGAACGAACCGGGCAAGGTACTCAAGATCCATATCGCCCAGGACAAGGTGCGTCAGTTCGGCCTGTCATCCGAAGACGTCGCGCAGATCCTCAATAGCCTGGTCACGGGCACCAGCATCACTCAGGTGCGGGATGACACTTACCTGATCGACCTGATCGGCCGTGCCGAAGATCAGGAGCGCAGTTCGCTGCAAACCCTGAGCAGCCTGCAGATCCCGACACCCAACGGCGCCACAGTGCCACTGATGGCATTTGCCACCCTGAGTTACGAACAGGAGCAGCCACTGGTCTGGCGTCGTGACCGCCTGCCGACCATCACGCTGAAGGCCAACGTCATCGGGCATCTGCAACCGGCGGCGCTGGTCAAGCAGTTGCAGCCGCAGGTCAAGGCATTCACCGATGCGCTGCCGGTACGCTACTCCGTAGCCACCGGTGGCGCGGTAGAAGCCAGCGCCCGTTCACAAGGGCCGATCCTCAAAGTGGTGCCGCTGATGCTGTTACTGGTCGCAACCTTTCTGATGATCCAGCTGCATAGCGTGAAAAAACTGCTGCTGGTGGTCAGTGTCGTGCCGCTGGGCCTGATCGGCGTGGTCGCCGCGCTACTGTTGACGGGGTATCCGCTGGGCTTTGTGGCCATTCTCGGGATATTGGCGCTGATCGGCATCATCATCCGCAACTCGGTGATTCTGGTGACGCAAATCGATGAGTTCATGGCAGCGGGTGAAGATGCCTGGAATGCGGTGGTCAAGGCCACCGAGCACCGCTGCCGACCGATTCTGTTGACTGCCGCTGCGGCCAGCCTGGGGATGATCCCCATTGCCCGTGAGGTTTTCTGGGGACCGATGGCCTACGCCATGATCGGCGGTATTGCGATAGCCACCGTGTTGACGCTGTTCTTCCTGCCCGCCTTGTACATGGTCTGCTACCGGATCCAGGCACCCAAAAGCTGATAGGAAAACTCTCGGCTCAGAGCTCGACCGTGGAGAAATCGAACAACGCCTGCGCGGCCTCGACCAGCATGCTCTGCTTGATCGGGGCCGGGCAGTCGAGGCTGCGGAACTGCTCGACCACTGTTGCGTAACTGACGTGATGCTCATGCTGGGTATGCGGCCAGTCGCTGCCCCACACCAGACGACGCGCACCGAAAGCCTGAATCAGCAAAGGCAACGCGGCATTGGCGAAGTCCATGTTCTGCTCATCATTGCCGCCCAGACGATAGATGGCAGAAACCTTCATCCAGATCTGCCCGCTCAGGCCCAGCTCCAGCAAGGCCTGAAAGGCCGGATCATCGACACCCAGACGCGCATCGGGCCGGCCGAAATGATCGACCACGATCTTGCAGCCAAACGGCAGCAGATCGCGGATCAGCCCCGGAAGATCGGCTACATGGCGATGCAACTCAATATGCCATCCCAGTGCCCAGACATTCTTGAACAGATCTCGCCAGCCAGGCTCGCTGAAATCCGGCAGAGGCTTGCCCATCAGGTTCAGACGAATACCGACAACACCCTGATCGCTCATGCGCTGTAACGCTGAACGGCTGATTGTGTTGTCCACCACCGCAACACCGCGCAGTTGTCCCGGCGCATGGGCAATGGCATCAAGCAGGTATTGATTGTCAGTGCCCAGAAAGCTGGGCTGCACCAGCACACCATGGCTCAGGCCATGCTCACGCAAGTGCGCCAGATAAGACTGCAGAGTGGCTTCGTAATCGGGGGTATAACGTCGACCCGAAGTCAGGCTCAAGCCGCTACCGAAGACATGGGCATGGCCGTCGATACCGAGAATCGGCGAAGTACAGGGGTCAGTCATGGAACTCATCTACGAAGTGAGCGCGGTGCCGTGACACCGCGCAGATAATGGCCAGATCAAGCCTGCTGTGGCGCGCCCTTGTCGGTGGCATCCGCCGTCACAGGCGCGCCCTCCAGAGTGCGTCCACGGGTTTCCGGCAAGCACAGCGCGGCAAGCATTGCCACGCCGTAGGCAATCCCGGCATCGATACCGATAGCGGTGCCCAGCGACATGGACTCACTCATGTGCCCGACCAGGAACGGGAAGACTGCCGACAGCACGCGGCCGAAGTTGTAGCAGAAACCGACCCCTGCCCCGCGCACATCCGCCGGGTACAGTTCATTGAAGAACGAGCCGAGACTGGCCGGAATGCCTGCCGCGAAGAAACCCAGCGGGAAGCCCAGGAACAGCATTTGCGTATTGGTCAGCGGCAACATCAGGTAGCACTGCACAGTAATCACGCAGCACAGAGCGAACAGCACGATATTCTTGCGGCGGCCGATACGGTCGATCAGCATGCCGCTGGTGATGCAGCCACACCAGAAAGCGAAAATGATCACTGCCAGATAGCCACCGGAACTCAGCACCGAGAGATTGCGCTCAGTCTTGAGGAAAGTCGGCAGCCAGGTCATCACCGCATGGTAGCCACCATGGGCACCCAGCCCCAGCAGACCGCCCAGCAGAGTCACACGCAACAATTCGGGACGGAAGATCCCGGCCATGGATTTGAAAAAGTTGCCCGATGGGGTCTTTTCCTTTTGCATGCGCTGGTAGCTGTCCGGCTCTTCAACGTTGCGGCGCACCCAGATGATCAACAAGGCAGGCAGCAGACCGATGCCGAACATCACCCGCCAGGCAATATCCTGCGGCACGAACGAATAGATCAGGGTAAACAGCAGCACCGCCATGCCCCAACCCACGGCCCAGGCACTTTGTACGGTGCCCATCACCTTGCCGCGGTACTTGGACTGAATGGTCTCGGCCATCAACACTGCGCCCGCCGCCCACTCACCACCGATGCCGAAGCCTTGCATGGCCTTGACGATCAGCAACTGGTTGAAGCCGGTCACGAACGCCGACAGGAAGGTAAAAAACGAGAACCACAGAATCATCAACTGCAAGGTACGAACCCGACCATAACGGTCAGACAAAGTACCGCCTACCCAGCCGCCCAGTGCCGAAGTCACCAGGGTGACGGCACTGATCATGCCCGCATCGCCCTTGCTCAAGGCAAAAGCGGCGATCAGCGCCGGAATCGCCAGACCGAACATCTGAACTTCCAATGCATCCAGCGACCATCCGCCGAAGCAGGCCCAAAACGTCTTGCGTTCCCGTGGTGTGACTTCGCGATACCAACTGAACATGCGCAATATCCTTATGAAGCGTGCAGTGAATGACGAGATTGAAGACTCAGCGAATTTCTACGCTGTAACGGAAATGGCTGGCATGCCCACGCGAGCGGCGCCACTCCAGCGGCTCACCGGCGTAATTGCGTGCCAGGCGCTCGATCACCACGACCGGGCTGCCGGTCTGAACCTGAAGCATGCGGGCATACACATCGCTGACCGATTCGGCCGTCAGGGTTTCCTCGGCATACGCCACAACCTGACCGCACAGCTCTTCATAGATCGGATAGAGCAAAGGCCCCTGAGCATTCAGATCGACCTCCAGCAATGCCTGAAACTGAACCCGAGGCAGCCAGATTTCTTCGGTGAGGACCGGCTGAGCATCCAGCAGCCTCAGACGAATCATGCGAATCACCGGCGCATCCGGGATCAACCCCAGCGCATGACTGACCGCCGAAGGCGCAGTAACCGGCTCGACAGACAGAATCCGGCTTTGCGGAACCTGACGCACACCGGACTCGGTCTGGAAACGGAAGAAGCGAAACAGCGAAGACTGAAACTGAGCACGTCGAATGAAGGTGCCACGACCTTGCTGACGCTCAAGGATGTTGTCATTGACCAGCATGTCGATGGCTTTGCGCACCGTACCGGTCGACAGACAATACTCGGCGGAAAGAGCCGCCTCGGTAGGAATCGCCTCACCTGGACGCCAGCGGTTATTGGCGATCTGCTCAGCCAGACAATCGCGCAGACGTTGGTAAAGCGGCAGACGTTCATCACTTGAAAGCTTATTCATTCCCTGATTCATCCAGTCATATATATGAATATGCACAGTATTCATCTGTTACAAATGAACGTCAAGGATTTGATGGTCAGATTGCCAGCATAGGGTGAAGGCAGCTATTGATTAGAAAAGAAGTCAGGTGCGCGAGATGACGCTTTATGGCAATGAGGCTATCGGGCTAGACGCCCTTGACTGTCTTGAGTAAGGCGCAATCCGTTGACCTGTGTGTGATTGCCGAACGCTCCTAGCTTGCTAGTATTTATTTAGCTCAACGAATACTCGCTCCCGGTTGAAATCAGCAAGCCCCTCACATCTATCGTTTTCAGAAATATCTTGTATCAATCAGCCGCACCTACTTAATCTCCGCCAAAGCCGTTAGCCTGCTCAGCATCCAGTCCCGACCGCTCTGGCAGGCTTGCTTTACGCGGCTTTCCGGTCTTTTGCACAAGCGAGAATATTCATGAGTACTTCGATCCACGCCCGGCACGGCGCTGTCACCATGACCAGGGGTCTGGTGATGCTGTTTGCGTTCTGCTGCGGCGCTATCGTTGCCAACATCTATTACGCCCAGCCGATCATTGAGCTGATTGCGCCGGACATTGGTCTGTCGAGCACTATGGCCAGCCTGATCGTTTCGTTGACTCAAGTGGGTTATGCGCTGGGGCTGTTCTTTCTGGTGCCGTTGGGGGATCTGCTGGAGAACCGGCGTTTGATGCTCTTGACCACCGGGGTTGCGATTCTCAGCCTGTTGGGCGCGGCGTTTGCCGAGCAGCCCAATCTGTTTCTGGTGGTGTCTCTGCTGGTGGGGTTCAGTTCGGTTTCGGTGCAGATGCTGATTCCGCTGGCTGCGCATCTGGCGCCAGAGGAAACGCGCGGGCGGGTCGTCGGTTCGATCATGGGCGGGCTGCTATTGGGAATTCTGCTGGCCCGGCCGGTATCGAGTGTGGTGGCCGATCATTTTGGCTGGCGTGCGGTGTTTGGTTCGGCGGCGGTGTTGATGGCAGGCATCAGTTTGGTACTGGCCACCACCATGCCGAGGCGTGTGCCGGATCATCGGGCGTCGTATGGCCAGCTGTTGTTTTCCCTTTGGGTTCTGCTGCGCCAGCAGCCGGTACTGAGGCAACGGGCGTTTTATCAGGCCTGCATGTTTGCCACTTTCAGCCTGTTCTGGACGGCCGTACCGCTGGATTTGGCGCGTAACCATGGTTTATCCCAAAGCCAGATTGCCTTGTTCGCGCTGATCGGTGCCATTGGTGCGATTGCTGCGCCCATCAGCGGACGCCTTGCGGATGCGGGCCACAGCCGCATCGCCACGCTGGGTGCCTTGTTGTTTGGGGCCTTGAGTTTCCTGCCGGGTCTGATCCCTGCGCCCTACAACCTGATCGGCCTTGCCGTGACTGGTGTCGTGCTGGATTTCTGCGTGCAGATGAATATGGTGGTGGGACAACGCGCTGTCTATGCACTGGATGCCGCAAGCCGCAGCCGGCTCAATGCGTTGTACATGGCCAGTATCTTTATCGGCGGAGCGATTGGATCGTCGGTTGCCAGCGTGCTGTTCGATCATGGAGGCTGGGTGTGGATCAGTGTCGTGGGCACTGCTCTGCCCTTGATTGCACTGCTGGTTTTTTTGAAGGATTCGCAGCGGTAGGTTTTTTCGAGAAGGCATTCGCTTCTACAAAAAACGCAACATCATGAATTAAATGGAATTTCCGTAGGAGCGAATTCATTCGCGAGGCGCCAGAAAATCTATCGCCTTCAATGACGTCTCGCGAATGAATTCACTCCTACCTGTTTGCCAAGCGACAGCGCTAGAACGAATGCTCTAGCCACCGCTTCAAATCTGCGACTTCTTCCTGATTGATGGTATGCCCCATCCCTTTATAGGCATGAAACTCCGGTTTGATGCCTAACCCCTTCAAGGTTTCTTCGGTGCGGGTTGCTCCGCTGAAAGGCAATACCGGGTCTTCGGTGCCATGGGCGGCAAACACGTTGAATGTCTTGAAACGCTCTTCGGGCTTGAGACTGGATTTCAACACTGACAATACCGGGCCGCTCAATGCCGCAATGCCGCCGACCATATCCGGGTCGCGTAGCGCCACTTCATAGCTCATGACTGAGCCCTGACTGAAGCCCACCAGCACCACCTTGCCAGGCTGGGTCCGGTATTTCTGTGTGGCCTGCTTGATGAATGCCTTGAGCAAGTCACCGCTGTTTTTCAGGTCTTCAGTTTCGCCATCGTAGTTGCCTGCCTCGATCCGGCGATTGAACCATTTGTAGCCACCGGGCCTTACCTCGATGGGTGCCCGCACGGACAGATAGTTGTAGTCCGGGGACAAAAGATCCCTGAGGCCGAACAGGTCCGCTTCATTACTGCCTGAGCCGTGAATGAAGATCACCAGTGGTTTGTTCGGCACATCGGTACTGGCCTGAGCCAGGTATTTGAGGGGCAGATCGGTGTGCAACGTATTTTCTGCCTGAACCAGACCCGAGAACGCAAACAGCAAGACAGCAAAAAACTTAAGCATGTATTCATGACCTCTATGGGGCACTGCCTGAAAGCGGGCAGTGCCGTGAGTGGGCGTCGAGCCTCATGATAGCTGCTTAGTTCTGCATGCTGGTTCGTGAGACTTGTGGTTTGAGCAATTGCATCTGCTGGCGGTAGTCATCGGTCACCTGACGCGCCTGACTGCTGCTGGTAATGACACGTGGCGTAATCAGTACGATCAGCTCGGTGCGGTCCCTGGATTTGCTGGTCGCGCCAAACAGCCAGCGCAAGCCCGGAATACGCCCCAGATACGGTACCGAACTCACGGTTTCAGCATTGTCCTGCTTGATCAGACCACCCAACAACACGGTCTGGCCGCTTTGCGCCGCCACTTGAGTGGCCACCGAGCGAGTGGAAATACGCGGGTTGCCATTGTCATCAGTGACATTGCCAGCATCGCTGACCTGCTGCTGAATATCCATGTACACCAGCCCCCCCGGATTGATGCGTGGCACCACATCCAGAATCACACCGGTCTGCACGTATTCGACGCTGCTCAGGGTTGTGTCGGATGTGTTGGTATTGACTGTGGTCTGGCTGATGGGGATGTTGTCGCCCACTTGAATCTGCGCTTGCTGGTTGTTCATGACCACCAGCGACGGAGCCGACAGCACCTGGGTGCGGCCATTGGTTTCCAGTGCGCGCAACGCGACCTGCAGGTTGCTGCTGACAAAGGAGTAGAACAACGAATCCGTCGCGCCCAGCCCTGCACCGCCGGAACCCAGTGCGCCCTGGCTGCCTGCGGTGTCGGCTACCGTGGTGCTTGAGGAGTTGCCCGCCAGACGGCCCAGATACCACTGCACGCCCATGTCCAGTTCGCCGGTGAGTTGGACTTCCAGAATCCGGGTTTCGATCTGAACTTGCAGCGGCGGATTGTCGAGGCGTTTGATGGCCGATTCGATTTCCTTCCACTGCGCCGGGCGCGTACGGACCAGCAACTGGTTGCTGCTGCGTTGCGCGGTGATTCGGGTGCCGGAATCCAGGCTCTTGCTGGCGTTAGAGCCCTGAGCCCCCGTGGAGTCACTACCCTGATCTTCCTCTTGAGACTCGCTGTCGTCGGTATTCTGGTTATTCATGCCACCGTTGTTGTTCATGCCACGGTTATTGCCGAACCCGCCGCTGTTGCCCAAGCCGCCGGAGTTGCTGTTGAAACCGGAGCCAGAGCCGAAACCACCGCTGGAGTTGGGCGACGACAGCGTGGCCGTGCGCAGCCCAGGCGCAACCTTGGCCGGGGAATCATCCTTGATGGCGGCAGTGCCGTAGATCTGGCGCAGGTATTTGGCCAGATCCGTGGCCTTCATGTTGCGCACGTCATAGACGTACATCTGCGGTTCGTTGCCGCCACCTTCGTCGATGGTGTGAATCCACTGGCCGACTTCGTTCAGGTATTCGGGCTGGGATGAAATCGCCACCACCGAATTGGTCCGCTCGATGGGCAAAAAGCGCACCATGCCTGCCAGTGGCATGCCGCTTTTGGGGCCGAATATCTTTTGCAACTCGGGCATCAGTTCGCTGACCGAAGCACGCTGCAAGCCGAAAACACCGA
Organism: Pseudomonas sp. FG43; assembly: GCF_057809175.1. Lineage (NCBI taxonomy): Bacteria > Pseudomonadati > Pseudomonadota > Gammaproteobacteria > Pseudomonadales > Pseudomonadaceae > Pseudomonas > Pseudomonas sp. FG43. The sequence goes on along the minus strand of NZ_JBMDJL010000002.1, from coordinate 207,518 downwards.
CCGACATGCCTTTGAGCCAGTCGACGTCGAAGGTGTCGATGGTGTCCTGATAGTTGGCCAGCTCATCGGGCGTGCCCGCCATGCTCAGGACGTTGCGCGCAGGATCGACCAGCAGGAAGGCGTTTTCACGGGCAAAGGGCTTGAGCAGCTTCTGCATTTCCGTGGCCGAGATGTAGCGCAGCGGGAACAGCCGTGCCGACATGCCCGCTGCGGGTTGCGCCACCGGCATTTCCGGCACCAGCTTGCCCGCCACCGCTTGGCTGGACGGCAGGATCACATAACGGTCGCCCTGGCGAATCATCGCGTTGTCCGTCCAGGACAGCAGCGTTTCCAGAATCGACAATGCTTGCTGCTTGTTCACCGGTTTGGAGGTGGAGAAGCTCACATCGCCCTTCACGCCCTGGGCAATGCTGTAGTTCTCATGCAGCAGGTCACCCATGATGCTGTTGATCACCGCCTGGATAGGCTGATTGGTGAAGTTGAACACGATATCGCCGGTCTCGGCCTGAGCGGCAGGCGAAGCCGCAGGGGTGCGGACAAAGCGCTGATTGCCTTTGATGATCTGCCGTTGCGGTGAAATGGCCGAGGTTTGTGGCTGGGTGTCGACAGGCGCCTGTTCGGTACGAGGATCTACCGGTGGACGTTGTGAACCCGTGCCTTGCAGCGCTTCCTGCAGCATGCCGTTGTCGGGGTCAAGAGTGTCGGGCGCAGTCGCGCAGCCGCCAAGAGCGACGGCAGTGGCCAGACAAAGCAAGGGTGTGCGCAAGGTAGCGATGGCAGGAACTCCTGAAAAGGTACCCATCACGGGGCTGAATCGTTGGTTAAGGTAATAGGGGGTGTATTCGATGGAGGCGGCAGACGCGGTGCGGGCAAGCGCAAGGCTTGCGTGCGGCCATCGAGACTGAATGTGGCTTGCATCGGCTCGACACTGTCCAGCATCCAGCCATTGGCCAGACGCTGGCCTTGTTTGATTTTCAAGGGCGGACCATCGTTTTGCTTGAGCAGTGCAACCTTCAGGGAACCGTCGATGATGACGCCACTCAGGGTCATGCCCGACAGGCTGGCGGCCTGCACATTGGCCTGTTCCACCTGGCGATCCGGGCTGCGGTCGGGGCTGAACAACGGGGTTTTCCAGGTATTGGACAAACTTTCCAGAGTCGCTTCGGGAGCGCGCTGGGTCTTTGCCGCATGATTGGCCGGGTTGCGCGGAGCCTCTTCGGGCAACCAGCCCGGCGAGTGGGCCGCGCCACTGAGCACCAGAGCAACAAGCGCCGCCAGCAACGTTGCCAGCCCCAGCAATGCCCACTCCAGAGGACGCAATAGAGTCTTCATTGCTCGCCCTCCCCGACCGATGACGGTTGCAGGTAGCCACGTACCAGCAGATGCACCACCAGCTTGCCGGCACCGCCGGTTGCCGGAGCATTGGCATCACGGCGCATGCTCATTTCGTCGACGAACAGAAACGGTCGCTGATATTCCAGCGCATGCAGGATGGCCGTGAGCGGCTCGATGGCACAGTTCAACGTCAGGCTGACCTTGACCTGCCGATAAGGCTCGGCGCTGTCCTGCTCGGGGGTGATCGGCATGCGCTGGGTCAAGGCGCAGCCACCCCCGGTCGTGGCGTGGCTGTTGATCAGGTCGGCAATACGCTGCATCAGGTCGGCGGCCACGGCACTGGGATCCTCGCCCGGCAACAGGCTGGTGCTGCTGGCCGGGTCGTTACGCGCCTGAGCCAGTTGCTGGCGCAGTGAATCGCCCTGTTGCAGCAAGCCGGCATAGCGCTGTTGCTGTTCACGCAGTTGTTCGGTCTGTTCGTTGATCTCGCGCAGCGGGCCAGCGAACCAGCTGTCGATCAACAGCCAGTAGGCCAGATAAAGCACCAGCGCCAGGACGATCAGGGCCGCGCCCCGACGTTCACGGCTTGTCAGTGGACGGCGCATCGGCGTTCTCCTGATGCAGATGGGCACGCAGGGAATACCGATCCTTGCCCGTCCGGGTATCGGGCTGGATCACGCCCTGAAACTGCGCGTTATCCAGGCTGTGACAGTTCTTGGCCCGTGCAATCAGGGCACTGGCCTTGGCGCTCTGGCCGGAGAATGCGACTTCGGCGTTATCGCTGATTTCCAGATGTTCGATCCAGGTGTCCGAAGGCAGGCAAGTGGTCAGCTCGCTGAGCAACGCCGACAAGGGCGTTTGAGCCGCCTTGCGACGTATCAGGTAGTTGGCCGCACCACGGGTGTTGGTCAGTTGCTGGCGCAGCTTCTGGATTTCAGCAACCTGTGTCCTTTGCTCTTGTACGCTGGCCTGCATCTCTTCCAGTAAACGCTGACGATCGTTGAGCCAGAGCAGCATGAGGCCAAGCAACAAGGCGCCGCAGGTCCACAACAGCCAGCGTTGCGTTCGATGACCGGAGCGAACCTGATTCGAGCGCAACGGTGTCGGCAGCAGGTCGATGCCCATCCGCTGCTCGGCAGACCCCACATCCACGGCATCGGGCTGCAAACCCTGTGCAGCGCACTCGGCAAGAATGTGGTCCAGGCGCTCGCGAAGAATGGCCACCAGCGTGACCTGAATGAAACTGGCGCTGCGGCTTTCCTGCCGAGCGACAAAGTACAGTTGCCCCGCATCGAACGGAGTAAATCGGTCCAGTTCGTAACCCACGACAGTCGACAGATTACGGGCCGCCGCCGACGGCAACTGCAGGCTCTGTACCAGCACATCGGCCGGCGACAGCAGCAGGATTCGGCGCGCCTCGACAGAAGATTTCGGCAAGGACGATTGCAGCGGCCACGGGTACAGTTGCTCGACGGTTTCATGCACCAGCCACTGGCGCACACGAACCGGCAGGCAAGCCTTCAACTCCGCCAGCCATAATTGCCAGCCACGCTGGGCCAGACTGCCACGCCACTGCTGGGCAACCCGGTCGCGCAAGGCGAATACCGGTGCCAGACGTGCTGATAATGAATTCATTCTTGCCAACGCAACACCTTGTAAGGCTGTGCGTTTTCCCCCGCTGGACTCAATAGAATCGTGGTTTGTAAATGGGCGGACGTACCACCCGGTTGTTGTGCCTGACTGTCGATGAACAGAACTTCGCCAGGATCGACCCCGACGGCGCTCTGGTTCGGCAGGTTCAGACTGCGGCGTATCAAAGCCGTTGCAAATGCGGGATCAGGCCGCTCCAGCCCGCTCCATAGCGTGACTTCCGGCACCAGACAGACATACAACGCCTGGTTCATGCCCGGCAGTTGACGAACCTCTTCGATCACCCGCAACGGCGGCTGCCCCGCGTTGCGTTGCGCTTCAAGAAACTGCGCGATACCGCTTGCCTGGTCTTTCGCCGCTCCACAGGCCTGCAGGACCCTGGAGATATCTGCAACGGGCGCACTGTTGAGGTCCAGCTTCCCTTGTTCACTGCGCACGCTGACGAGAAGTTGCGTGTCATCGAACTTCAAGGCAACCGGACGTCCATCTGCTATCCATGACTTGCGCTGCGCCGGATCGAGCAAACCTTGTATCGCCATGTTCATGCCCGCTTCGGCCGCCAGAATCGCCTGGGTATTCTGCCGCAACCAAAGCGCCTGACGACTTTCAAGCTGCACCCAGCCGGCCAGCCCGCCAAGCAACAGACTGAGCAAGGCCAGCACCCAGAGCACCACCAATAGCGCAACGCCTTGCTGATGCCGGTAAAAACGCTTCATTGGCCACCCGCCCCGCCGGACAGGTCCAGGCGCAAGGCAACCACTTCACTGACCCAGGCCACCGGCCCGTTCAGCTTCACATCGATGCGCACGGCACTGGGCAAACGACTTGGCCACGGCCACTCAGCCAGCCAGCCGGTCGGCTTGCCCTTGGGAGAGAAGCCGCGATAACTGAACGTCAGCCCCTCCACGTTATTTAGCAAGACCTGTGGCTCGCCCCATGGCTGTACGACCGTACCACCCACACCGGTCTTGATCTGCTCAAAAGTCACTTGCAGATCGCGCTGCCCTTCAGGCCCGCTCAATTGCAGGGTATGACGCTGAATACCGCCACCCAGTTCACCAGGCAAGGTCGCCACGAATTGCAACTGGTGAGCCGAACCCTCGAAAAAACCATTGCTGACGCTGTCGTCATCGGAAGTATCCAGGGGCAATGCCTGACCGATGGAGGTGCGTAAAAACGCCTGTGTCGCCCTCACTTCATCCAGGCTGGCCGTGTAGCGCTCAGCCTTGAGTACCGCACGATTCGCGCCCAGCAATGCACCTGCGATCAGTACCAGCAATATGCCCAACAGACTGAGCACCAGCATGATTTCCAGCAGCGTGAAGCCACGCTGAGCGGATCTCAAAATCCGACTCCAGGTGACGAGCCGCGCAGTTTCAAGGTGCTGAACCGGGCACGACGCTGGTCTTCCTGAAGTGTCAGATCAAGACGAAACAGACGCGCCCGGGTACTTTGTCCCGGCATCTGGCGAATGTTCAAGGTCCAGTCGATGCCCGCCAATACTCCCTGGCGCGTGCTGTTTTCCAGCGGGCCAGCGCTTTCCTGATCCAGAATCGTGCGGGCAGCATGGCTCAGCCGGTCACTGTGCGATACCTGCAACAGTGAACGGGCACTCTGCCCAAAAGCCACCAGCAAAACACTGCTGCACAGCGCCATGACCGTCAGGGCCGCAAGCATTTCCAGCAGCGTGAAACCCGACTGCACGTTTTTCATCAAAGCGCCCGAGCCTGGACACTGCCGGTCAGCCAGCCGATATCGATCCGCCAGCGACGATCACCATTGACCAGCGTAAGGTTACCGCCACTGGAACCGCCATCGGGGTAGAACTCAACCGAAGCCCCCAGATCGGCCGACGTTTGCATGGTCACTTGCAAGTGCTCGGGCCAGTGCTGTACGCGCTTGCCCGGTGCCTTGAATGTCATGCGACGCAAATCGAACACTGTCCGGGCAGGCTGCCCCGTGACAATCGCCCGGACCCGCGTGGCACGTAGCGCTTCAACCATGTCGCCCACTGCACGGCGCTCGCTGGCAGCGTTCAGACCCTGTTGCAAACCAAAACCCACCAGGCCCACGGCGATGCTCATCAACACCAGCACCACCAGCATTTCCATCAGGGTAAAACCTCGGTTCGCGACAGGGGAATTCATGACGCCTCCTTACTCCCAGTTGCCGAGATCGGCGCTATAGCCTTCACCACCGGGCTCGCCATCCTGACCGTAGAAAATCAGATCGAAACTGCCGTGCTGCCCCGGAAAGCGGTAGCCGAAAGCATGGCCGAACGGATCCTTGAGGTCCGACGGCTTGGCGTAAGGGCCGTTCCAGCCCGAGGAGTTGCCGGGTTTTTCCACCAGTTGCTGCAAGGTCTTGGGCGGCGAGCCAACGTCCAGTGCATAGCTTTCGATCTTCATGCCCAGACTGGCCAGTTGCGCCTTGCCCGCGCCGTATTTGCCCTTGTCGACGTTGCCGCCCACCTGACGCACAACGATGGTTGCCACGATGCCCAGCAGAACAATCACGGCAAGCATTTCCAGCAGGGTAAAACCGCCCTGTCGGCGTCCGGGTTTGAAGCGCGTACGGTTAACACTCATCGGGGTGATTCCTCGTTCATGAATTCAGATATTGCTGGTCAGGCTCATCAGCGGCAGCATGATTGCCAGCATGATCACAGCGACCATGCCCGCCATGACCACCGTCAGCGCCGGCACCAGCGCCGCGAGCATGCGATCGATACCGCGCTTGGCTTCGACATCGAAGATATCGGCGACCTTGAGCAGCATGCTGTCCAGCTCGCCCGCCTGTTCGCCAACCTCGATCATCTGCAACGCCAGATCAGGCAATAGCGGCTGCGCCCCAAAGGCGCTGGCCAATGTGCCACCGCCCTTGACCGACTCTGCGGCCTGTTCCACCTGTGCCTGCAAGGCCCGGTTGGTGCAGACCTGACGGGCAATGACCAAGGCCTGCAACAACGCCACACCATTGCTGAGCAAAGTGCCGAGGGTTCGGGTCAGGCGTGCGGCTTCGACTCGTTGCAACAATGGGCCGATCACCCGAATGCCCAGCAAGCGCCGGTCACGGCGTTCGCGGCGCTGCGGGTCGCGCAGACGCACAGCCATGCCCCAGGCCAGGACAATCAGCCCGGCGAACAGCGCCAGACCGTAGTCCCCCAGAAACTGACCAAGGTCGAGAATGACCTCGGTAATCAGCGGGATCGGCACGCCCAGATCCTTGAAGATAGGCACGAACTGCGGCACCACATAGGCCAGCAGCAAAGCCAGGGAACCCAGCACGCCGACCACCAGAAACGCCGGATAGATCAGCGCATTGATGACTTCGCCACGCAGCAACTGGCTACGCTCCAGGTAATCGCTCAACTGGCGCAGGGTGCTTTCCAGCGCACCACCGGCCTCTCCGGCACGCACCATGCTGATATACAGCGGCGAGAACTGGCTGCCCTCTTCTTCCAGCGCAACAGACAACGGTTTACCGGCCTTGACCTGCTCGCGAATCCGCTCGATCAAGGCTCTGGTCTGCGGTTGGCCAGGCTGTTTGAGCAGAATTCCCAAGGATCGTTCCAGAGGCTGGCCAGCGCCCAGCAGCGTCGCCAGTTGCTGAGTAAAGCTGACCAGCGCCGCGCCACTCAGTTGCCCACGCCCCAATGCCCGGCGCAAACCGCCCAGACCGGCACTTTCTATATGCATCACCATCAAGCCGCGCTTTTGCAAGGCGGCTACGGCTGCCTCCTGATCCTTGGCCTCCAGCGCACCGTTCTGCACGGCACCCGAGGCATCCAGAGCGCGGAACTTGAACAGGCTCATGAGCTTTCACCACGAGTAACGCGCAGCACCTCTTCCAGAGACGTCACGCCTGCAACGGCCTGACGCAAGCCCTCTTCATGCAGGGTTCGCAAACCACCGCGCCGGGCAGCCTCTTCCAGGGTCGCAGCATCGGCATGGCGCATCAGCAGGCTGCGCAACTCTTCATTCATCACCAGCAGTTCGGTGATTGCGCTACGCCCGCGATAACCACCGCCCGGCGCATCGGCACGAGGCCGGTAAAGACGAATCGGGCGTTCATCGGTAAAGCGCTCAAGCCCGTGTTCGGCAATAAGCTCCGGCGGCGCATCGAAGGCCTCCCGGGTGGCCGGGTCCAGGCGTCGGACCAGCCGCTGAGCGAGAATACCGTTGACCGTGGACGCGATCAGATAGCTTTCCACGCCCATGTCCAACAAGCGGGTGATACTCGCCGCCGCACTGTTGGTGTGCAGGGTCGAGAGTACCAGGTGACCGGTCAACGAGGACTGAATGGCGATACGACAGGTTTCCAGGTCGCGCATTTCCCCGATCATGATGACGTCCGGGTCCTGACGCACAATCGAGCGCAGTGCTCCGGCAAAGTCCAGGCCGATGGCGGGCTTGACCTGAATCTGATTGATGCCTTCGAGCTGATACTCCACCGGGTCTTCAACGGTGATGATCTTGCGCTCGGCGGTGTTGAGCCGTGACAGCGCAGTATAAAGAGTCGTGGTCTTGCCGGAACCGGTCGGGCCAGTCACCAGCAGAATGCCGTGGGGACGCTCCAGCACATCAAGGAAATGCTCAAGACGTTCGCCATCGAAACCCAGGCTGGGGAAATCGAAATCGATGGTCTGGCGATCCAGCAGACGCATGACCACCGACTCGCCAAAGCTGGTGGGCACGGTGGAAACCCGCAAGTCCAGTTCCTTGCCCTGAATACGCAACATGATCCGCCCGTCCTGGGGCAAACGGCGTTCGGCAATGTCCAGCCGCGCCATGATCTTGACCCGGGAAATCACTGCCGCCGATGAACTGGACGGCGGCGCTTCGGCTTCGTGCAATACGCCATCGATGCGATAACGCACCTTGAGCTGGCTCTCGAAGGGTTCGATATGAATGTCCGAGGCGCGCTGCTCGACTGCACGTTGCAGGATCAGGTTGACCAGACGAATCACCGGCGCTTCGGAGGCCAGGTCCTTGAGGTGTTCGATGTCTTCCAGCGAACCGCCGTCTTCATCGAGGTTTTCAATCAGCGTGCCCATGGCGGAACGTCCCTGGCCGTAATAGCGCTCGATCAGGGTTTCGACTTCATTGCGCGGCCCGATGGACAACCCGACCGGCACTTCACAGGCATAGGCAATGGCCTGAAACGGGTACAACACAGCCGGGTTCGCTGCCAGCACTTGCAAGCGGTTGTCGCTCCAGCCCACCGGCACCACTTGATAGTGGCGCATGAAGCGCTCGGTCAGCGGCGGCAAAGGGTCCAGCAAGGGCGGCGCGGCATCGGCCATCAGCAGCGGAGCATTCAATAAAGCAGCCCAGGCACGCGCCAGCTCGAATTCGGAAACCAGCCCCAATCGGGTCAGCAGAGCCAGCAGCTCAGTGCCTTCGGACTCCTGCTGCAAGCGCTGAGCGCGTTCAAGATCCTGGGTTTTCAGACCGGCATTGCCCATCAGCCAGGCACATACCTGAGCGGCATCGGGAATCAGGAGCTGGGTAGCATCGACGGGTTCTGACTGCATTTGAGAGGAAATCTGTACACATCGGAGGGGCATAGACTACAGCACTCCCCCATGACGAGGGAGGCCATGCTCAGAAACGTCTTACGATCAATCAGCCGGTTTCTGAGTAGTCGAACTCTGAGGACGTCCGCCCCTGGCGGTTTCGACTGTCTGTTTCTTCGTCGCCTTGGTGTCCTGAGTCTGGGTCATCACAGTGGAATCGCTCGCTCCGGAAGTCGCATCTGCATCCGTGGCTTCAGCCGCAACTACCGCGCCACTAAGCGCCATACCCAGAACAACACCCGCACCAAAAATCGACAACTTCATAGCAAATACTCCAGACAACTAAATTCAAGGATTAAATAAAAAATGGCCAAGGAATCGAATCAGACCTGGCAACTAATCAGCTGACCATCAGGTGGCTACCACCCAACAGACACGGCACTGAAAATTCTTAAACCCATCGACCAGTAGGTTTAACAAGAGTTCAAAATTTGTAAAGAAAAAAGTCAAAAACCAACAAAAACACATTTTTGTTTGACTTTTTATCGTCTCTTTCGTCTTAATTGTTGCGATTTGTTAGTTCAAAGCGCCATCAAGTAGTGGCTCTTTGGAATCAAACAAGCAGAAGAACTTAAATAATATTTAATTGATAAAACCATCATAAAACAGCAACACCCGCTTGAAGTTAAAACACTTTGAATCGCGGTGACGGGAAACTGTTGCCCAAAGAAAAGTCATGAAGTAAGCGACCCTGTCGTCGCTTCTCCCTGCATGAATCCTTATTGACCCAGTTGTTGGAGAGACGCATGAACAAACGGAAAATGATCGGCGCCCAGTCGGCCCTGGCCTTGCTGGCATTGGCTGTATCGCAGGTACATGCTACCGACGCCGCTCAGCAGGAAGCTCGTGAAGCCCGCGCCGAAAAGGCCGCGCAAAAGACCCTGGACAAGATGACCCAGGAAGAAAAACTGGCCTATATCGGCGGTACAGGTGGTTGGGATGTCAAACCCCTGACCCAATACGGCATCCCGCAGATTCACGGTGCCGATGGTGGCGTCGGTGTGCGCTACACCAGCGAAGGCAACGATCAGGGCGTGGTCTATCCGTCCGGCCCCAACCTGGCGGCCACCTGGAACCCGCGCCGCGCCATCGACCTGGGCCGCGCCCTGGGTTATGACACGGCCACTGGCGGCTACCAGTTCATTACCGGCCCTGGCGTGACCCTGTACCGCATGCCTTACGGCGGCCGTGCGTTCGAGTACATCTCGGGTGAAGATCCGTTTCTGGGTGCAAGCCTGGCGCCAGGCGTCATCAACGGTATCCAGTCGCGCGGTGTCTGGGCCAACGCCAAGCACTTCGCCGCCAACGATCAGGAAAGCAGCCGCTTCACGCTGAACCAGATCATGAGCGAACGTGTGCTTCGTGAAATGTCGCTGCCAGCCTTCGAGTCCGCCTCCAAGAACGGCAATGTCTCGATGGTGATGTGTGCCTTCCAGAAGATAAACGGTGAATTCGCCTGTGAAAACAAGCACTTGATCACCGATATTCTTAAAAAGGAATGGGGCTACAAAGGCTTCGTGCAGAGCGACTACAACGCTGTCGTCCATGGTCTGAATGCTGCCCAGGCAGGCACCGACCTGGACATGATGGGCTATCAGATGAACAGCACCATCCTCAAGCCTTACCTCAACAGCGGTGAGTTGAGCGCAGCGACCATCGACGAAAAAGTTCGTCGTATCCTCAAGCAGATCTACCTGTACAAGTTCGATAGCAAAGCGCCTTTGACCACCCACAACATGAACAGCGCCACCAGCAACAAGGTCGCCCTGAACGCTGCCCGCGAAGGTATCGTGCTGCTCAAGAACCAGGACAATCTGCTGCCGCTGGACAAGCAGAAGGTCAAGAAAATCGCCGTTGTCGGCAACCTGGCCAAATACGCACCGCCTACCGGTTTCGGCAGCGCCAACGTTCAGGCGACCCGCTACGTCAGCGAGTTGAGCGGCCTGCAACAGATTGCTCCGAATGCCAAGGTCGAGTTCATCGATGGTCTGTCACTGGACCCGGCCGCCGCTCAATGGACCAGCACCAATACCGCTGGCGATGACGTGAAAGGCATGAAGGTCGAGTACTTCAGCAACGCCAACTGGTCCGGCGATGCAGCGGTGACCCGCACCGAAACCCATGTCGACCTGGACTGGGCCAACGACACCGACCTGCCGTTCGAGAGCAATACCTCGACCTCCGATCCGTATACCAGCAAGGGCTCGACTGCCGGCTCGCTCAATGGCGACACCTCCTCCACCTCGATTCGCTACAGCGGCAAGATCACCCCGACCCAGAGCGGCGAACAGGTATTCAAGGTGCGCGCCGACGGGGCCATCCGCCTGTACGTCAATGGCAAGAAAATCATCGACAACGGCGATGGCAACCCACTGCCGGACAACAGCATCCCGCCAACCATTCCGGAATACGCCAAGATCAACCTGGAAGCAGGCAAGAGCTATGACGTGAAACTCGAATACTCGCGTCGTGCCGGTTACCTCTCGACCATGGGCGGCCTGGTGGGCGTGCAGATGAGCTGGGCGGCATTGAACGCACCTCAGGATCTGTCCGGTTACGATGCGGTAGTGGTTGCTGTCGGTAACAGCGCCGAATACGAAGGTGAAGGTTTCGACCACAGCTTCGATCTGCCTGAATACCAGAACGAACTGATCCAGAGCATCGCCAAGGTCAACCCCAATACCGTGGTGACCATGTTCGGCGGTACCGGTCTGAAAATGAGCGACTGGATCGACCAGGTTCCGGTGGCGCTGCATGCGTTCTATCCAGGTCAGAACGGTGGTCAGGCACTGGCCGAGATCCTGTTCGGCAAGGTCAACCCGTCAGGCAAGCTGCCGATCAGTATCGAACGCAATATCGAAGACAACCCGGTCTATGCGTCCTTCCCGAAATTCGACAACGAAGGCGCGCTCAAGGAAATGGACTACAAGGATGACCTGCTGCTGGGTTATCGCGGTTACGAGAAGAAAGGCATCAAGCCGCTCTACCCGTTCGGCTATGGCCTGTCCTACACCACGTTCGGCTACAGCAACATCAGCGTTACGCCAGGCGTAGCGGTGGGCAATACGCCGATCAAGGTCTCGTTCGACCTGACCAACACCGGCAAGGTCGGTGGTTCGGAAGTGGCTCAGCTGTATGTAGGCCAGCAGAACCCGAAAGTCGAACGCGCCCTCAAAGAGCTTAAAGGCTACAAGAAGGTGTTCCTCCAGCCGGGTGAAAGCAAGCGTGTGACCATCGAGCTCAATGATCGCTCGCTGGCTTACTACGACGTCAAATCCAAGCAGTGGGTGGTCGATGCCGACACCTTCAACCTGTCGCTGGGTGGCTCGTCTCAGGACATCCGCCTGAACGCCAAAGTGGTCAACCCGTTCCGCCAGGAACTGTCGACCACCACCAGCAACCCGCTGCCACGTTCGGCACTGAACTCGGTGAATGTCAGCAAACCAGCGGTGAAGACCGGTGGGGTGTTTGAGCAGGAAACCGAATAACCGTCGCAGGAGCGGATTTATTCGCGAGATGGCATTGAAGACGATGCATTTGCTTTGCATGTATCGGCCTCTCGCGAATGAATTCGCTCCTACCGGGTAAGCCTTATCGCCTGATCGACCTGCGCAATGTAGGCATCGAAACTTTTCACCAGATCAACCTGATCCGGGAAACGCAGCCACTGGATCTGCAGCCCGTCCATCATCGCCAGAATCTGCTGGATCAGCGCTGGCAAATCCACATCTGCGCGCACTTCCCCGCTGTCCACCAACTCCGTGAACTGGGCCAGCAAGCGCTCATAGATCCGCTGATAGCGTGTCTGAAACCAGGCCCAGGCGGGATGGTTTTCCAGCAGGCTTTCCGCATTGAGAATCGAGAAGGCCCGGATCACGCCCGGCGCCGTGGCATTGGAACGGTTGATCGCCCGCAGGCTGCCCAGCAGGCCGGTGAGGTTGTTTTCTGCGTGGACTTCGTCGGCGATCTTGCGGCTGACCTCATCGCGCCGGTCCAGCACGCCCATCAACAGGGAAACCTTGTTGGGGAAGTGATGCAGCAGGCCAGCGACGGATATGCCGACAATCCCCGCCACCTGAGCCATGGACGCTCCGGTGTAGCCTTCCAGGGAAAACACCTGCAAGGCCGCATCGAGCAGTTCTTCGCGGCGCTTTTCGCCTTTGGGCGCACGTCGTTGCCGGATGGCTGGCGACCCCGTGTCCTGTGGGTTGTGCCGGGTCATGGCAGGCTCCTTCTTGTTCAGGCGCGTACCCTACTCACTCAGGTCACAGGCCGCAATCCCGTGGCGCCACCGACTATCGTCTACCACCGTTCTCCCAGCCCGAGCAGGCCGAGGATCTGACGACGCAAGTCAACGAGGTAAGGATCGTCACGATGACGTGGATAAGGGCGTTCGATGGTCAACTGCGCCTTGATACTGGCTGGCCGGTCGCTGAAAACGATCACCCGATTGGCCAGCAGCAACGCCTCTTCGACATCGTGAGTCACCAGCAGCGCGGTATAGCCCTGGCGTTGCCAGAGATCGATCAGTTCCTGCTGCATGGCAATTCGGGTCAGAGAATCAAGCTTGCCCAGCGGCTCGTCGAGAATCAGCAACCGTGGCTCATTGACCAGGGCCCGCGCGAGTGCCACCCGTTGCGCCATACCCCCGGACAATTGCCTTGGATAAGCCCGCCCGAACTGACTGAGCCCGACCTTGGCCAACGCCGCATCGACCTTGGACGAATGGGTTTTCAGCAAGCCCTGAGCTTGCAGCCCCAGCGCCACGTTGTCCCATACCCGACGCCAGGGATAAAGGGTCGGGTCCTGAAATACCACGACCCGGGAAGGATCCGGGCCGCCGATGGGGACGCCATCGGCCAGCAAGGCACCGGAATCGGCAGGTTCAAGCCCGGCCACCAATCGCAACAGGGTGGACTTGCCGCACCCGGAAGGCCCGAGCAATGCAACGAATTCGCCAGGGGCGACATCCAGCGAAACCTTGTCCAGCACCGGCAAACGCTGGCCATCCAGCGCAAACCCATGGCTGAGGTTATCGATACGCAACGCAAGCCCGGCTTGCGATGAAGGGTTTGAAGCCTGAGCTGTAGCTACCATTTCATGGTTCCTTGTTGCCAGGCCAGCAGACGGTCACGGATCAGAAACAACGCCGTGATCAGGCCAGAACACGCCAGCGCCATGATCAGCAGCGCAGCATACATATTCGCGTAAGCCGCCCAGCCCTGCGCCCATTGCAGGTACCAGCCGATCCCGGATTTGACGCCCATCATTTCGGCCACCACCAAAGTCGAGAAAGACGCGCCCAGGCCCATGAACAGCCCGACGAACACATGGGGCAAGGCAGCCGGGATCGCCACGTTGAAGATCAGGAAACCCGGTTTGGCACCCAGCGTGCGCGCCACGTCGTAGTAGGCCTTGTCGACACTGGCAACACCCGACCAGGTCAACACAGTCACCGGAAACCAGGTGGCCAGTGCAATCAGGAACACACTGGCGCTCCAACTGGTGGGGAACAGAAAGAAGCACAGTGGCAACAGGGCTGTGGAAGGCACCGGACCCAGAATGCGCAGGACCGGATGCAGCCAGTAGCCAATGCTGCTCGACCAGCCGATGGCGACCCCGGCGATAAAACCTGTCACGGCTCCCAGCGCCACGCCGGTGCCCAGCAACAGAGCCGAATGCAGCAGACTTTCCAGCAGACGCGGCCAGTCTTCGACGTACACATCCAGCAAGGCCTGCGGTGGTGCAAAAAATGGCACAGGCAGCAGACCCAGCTTGGCAGTGAGCACTTCCCAGATACCCAGCAGGACCGGCAATGCAATCAGCCATGGTCCGGCCGCCTGAGCCCGGCGAGCCAATCCTTCAGACCAGCGCCCGGCAATACCGACCAGCAGGACCAACAGTGCAATTACCAGACACAGATTCGCCAAGCCTTCGGTCATCGGCCATTTGCGGGTGGCATTGGGCAGATACAGGGTCAATGCGGCGACAACGATCCAGGCAAAAACAGCCACTGCGCCCAGCTTCCAGAACCCGAAAGCCTGACGGGATTCGTCAGTCGCCAGCGTGGTAGCCTCAACTGAAGACATCGGCGGTAATCTCCTTGGAGAACTCAACGGCATCGGTGCTCTGACGGATCACTTCAACGGTTTTCAGGTCCGTGACGTAGGTCTGGATTTCCTTGGTTAAAGCTGCGCCGACAGCGTGATGCCCGTGAGTGTGGTCGTGAAGGATCGCCTGAACTTCTTCGACCGAAGTGTTCAAGGCGTGGGCCTGGAACCCCTTGGCGACCACTTCGGGATTTTTCACGGCGTAATCATGAGCTTCAAGAATCGCCTGGGTCAGGGCCGCCACTACGCGCTTGTCCTCACGTACCAGCTTGCCGGTCACACCCACCACGCAGCAGCTCAGGTTGGCATACTCCTCAACCAGGTTGGTGGACAGCTCCCGGGCCTTGCCTGCATTGATCAGGCGATACATGAAAGGGTCGCCTGAACCTCTCCCCGCTCCAGCGCCGTGCCCAGCAGGTCTGCCGGATACAGCCGCCAGTCCACATCCCGCACCGGGTCGACGCCATGTTTCTTGAGCAGCACCGAGAAGAAATTGCGGTCAGGGCTGGCCATGTCGGTCACACCGATGGCCTTGCCCTTGAGGTCCTCCAGCTTGTTGATCGGGCTGTTGGCGGCACTGAGCAGACGCAGACAACCTCCATGAGTGCCAGCCGTCAGCTTGACGTCGAAGCCCTGCTCCAGCGCCTTGAGCCAGCGCAGCGCCATGCCGACACCGGCATCAGCCTTGCCGGTTGCAATGGCTTCGAGCAGCACTTCGGTGGAGTTACCGAAGTTGACCAGTTCCACATCCAGATTGTGCTTCTTGAAGAAACCCTGGCCATGGGCGATGACCACTGGCGCCAGGCAGACCGCGTTGAGGTTGACCGCCAGCTTGAGTGCTCGCGGCTCGGCCAGACGAATGAAGTCTCCAGTGCCGGCAGGCTCGATATCCGGATGACTCAGATGCCCGGCATGCTCGTCCACTGCCCAGCCGGAACGCGGCAACGACAGCAACAAAGGACTGGCCAGAACGGCGCTGGCCCATCCCAGCAAGCGGCGACGGGTTAAAGAATCAAAAGCGGACATGCGGGTCGTTCCTTGAGAATGAAAACGGTGATGGCCTTCACCGAGAGGTTTTAATAACCTTTCTCATGGATCCAGCAATTGGTTAAAACCATATCACCGGACAAAACATTCTATAAATTCATTTAACTTCTATATAAATATGCAAATAGTCTATCAACCGACAAGCACTTGAGCGTGGCGCCGCAGAACCATCGCCAAGCCCCACACCAGCAGACTGATGGCCAACGAAAGCAATACCAGCCCGCGATCCCCCGAAGTTTCACGCACCAGAGCGTAGAACCAGGGTGCGCCCGCCGCACACAGAAAAGCCGGTGCCAGCAGCCTGCCCTGCAGCTGGGTGTAGCGGGCATGGGCAAAAAGCTCGAACGGCAGGCTGGCACGCAGCAAGGTACACAGGCCGTTCATGGCCCCATAGCCAAAGATGAACAGACAGGCCAGCCAGACTCGTCCCTGGCTCATGAGCGCCATGGCAAAGCACAGCGCAAGACCGGCACCCACCCAGACATTCAAACGCAACGCCGACATGGATTGCCCCAGCAGCACCTGCAACAAGCGGGCGCTGGTCTGCCCGATTCCCCACAAGGCCACCAGCCCCAGCGGCACACCGAACCCCGCCAGCATCGCTGGCAAGTGCGCCGACAGACCGGCAGACATGAAGCCGATCAACATCATGCTCAAGGCATAACCAATCTGCGGCAGACAAGGCGTGGCAATGGGCGGCTCGCCGGATTCGACACGCTCTTGTACAAAACCTGTACGGGCGTCCGGCAGCCCGCTCGCCAACAGCCCGCTGAACAGCGCCAGAGCGGCATACACCCCAAACGCACTGCGCCAGCCAAAAACGTCCTGCAAGTAATGCCCCAAGGGCCAGAACACCGCTGAAGCCAGGCCGCCCAGTAAAGTGATCTGCATCATCAGCGGACGGGCCCTGGCAGCCAGCAATCCGGCCAGAACCGCAAACAGCGCATCGTAAAGGGACAAACGCATCCCGACGCCAAGGATGCACCAGGCCATGAAATACAACGTCGGGCTCTGGCACAACGCCAGGCCACAGCACCCCATCGCGTTGAGCAGCGCCCCCGCCTGCATCACCTGCCGAGCGCCCAGACGCTGGATCAGGCGGGCAACCAGCGGAGAAACCAGCCCCATGACCAGCATCGCGACTGATAGTCCGGCAAAGACCCGCTGCCCGCTCCAGCCCAGATCATGGGCAATGGCGTTGCCAAAAGCCCCTGGCAGGTAAAAGGTCACACCCCAATTGATCAACTGTGCAACGCCCAGTCGTAACACCGCATGCCGGGGCAAGCCCGTGCCGTTCACCCGGTTTCACACAACAGGTTCAGGCGTACTGAGCGAACCGTCGCCCAAGGCCCGCTGCATCAACACGGTATCGACCCAGCGTCCGTGCTTGAAGCCCACCGACTCGAAGACGCCTACCCGATGAAACCCCAACCGCTCATGCAGGCGGATCGACGCGGTATTCTCGCTGTTACCGATAACGGCGATCATCTGCCGCCAGCCACCTTGTACGCAGTGCTCGACCAGTTCTGCGAGCAGCGCCTGGCCGATGCCCAGGCCACCCATGCCACTGCGCACATAAACCGAGTCTTCCACAGTAAACCGGTAGCCCGGACGTGGCCGATAAGGCGTGACATAGCCATACCCCACTACTTCACCCAGGCGCTCGGCAACCCGATAAGGCAACCCCTTGGCGAGCACTTCGGCGCGCCGACGCAGCATTTCCTCCAGGCTCGGCGGCTCCAGCTCAAAGCTGGAAATCCCCTCCAGCACATGCTCGGCATAGATCGCCTGGACCATGGGCATATCATCGTCGCGGGCGTCACGCAGGATCAGGGCATCGTTCATCTTGAAGACTCTTTGGCGGGTGCTATTGAATGAGAGCAATGATGCAGCGCGGCAACCCATAAACAAAGCTATGATCATTCATCCTCAGCATAAGTAAAACTTTGCCATGCGCCGACTGAACCTCAACCATCTGCATACCTTCTCGCTGGTTATTGCTCACGGCAGCTTCTCGGCGGCAGCCGAACGCCTGAACCTGACCCAACCGGCGGTCAGCCTGCAAGTGCGGCAACTGGAAGAACATCTGAACCTGCGCCTGATCGAGCGGGTGGGCAAGCGCATCAAACCTACCTCGGCAGGCAGCACCTTGCTGGAACATGCCTCGCGAATCGATGCGGTGGTCGAAGAAGCCATGCTGGAGCTTTCCAGCCATGCCCATGGCATAGCCGGACAAATCGCCATCGGCACCGGGGCAACCGCCTGCATTCACCTGCTGCCGCCCATGCTGCAAAACCTGCGACAACGCTTTCCGGATCTGGACGTGCGAGTCAGCACCGGCAATACCGACGGTATCCTCAAGGCCGTGGAAGAGAACCGCCTGGACCTCGCTCTGGTCACCCTGCCCGCTTCAGGCCGTAGCCTGGAAGTCACACCGCTGCTGGAAGATGAATTCGTGGCGATTTTCGCCAGCCAGCAAGAGCTATTGCCCGAAGCCTTCACACCCCAGGCACTCAGCGATTACCCGCTGGTGGTGTTTGAAGCCGGCAGCAGCACCCGCCTGCTTATTAATGAGTGGTACCTGCAAGCGGGAATCCGCATCAAACCGGTCATGGAGCTGGGCAGCATCGAGGCCATCAAGGAAATGGTCGCGGCGGGTCTGGGTTACAGCATCGTGCCCCGTATGTCGGTGGCGGCAACCCATCATCGGCGCGGGTTGCAGGTTCATTCCCTGACACCGGGGCTGAGCCGTACACTGGGCATCGTGTTGCGTCAGGACAAACCGGTAAGCAAGGCATTGCGCAAGGTGCTGGATACGCTTCGCGGGTAAGCGATTCGTTCCTGCCGCTATCCTGCTTTGGCAGTTGCATATGCTGCCGACCAAGTTGTACGATGACTGCTGACCTCATAGATTCGGCAACCCATAAGGAGCACCGGTCCACATTTATCCGGACCGGCCTCCAACGTCAAAACAACAGGAGATACCGATGCCTAACATTCTCGGCCACAACTTTATCGCTGGCGGCCGCAGCGCCCTTGGTCAGACCCAGCAGAAAAGCCTCGACGCCACGACAGGTGAAGAACTGCCGTACAGCTTCTTCCAGGCCACCGACGGCGAAATCGATGCCGCTGCCCTGGCTGCCAAAGAGGCCTTCCCCGAATTCCGTCAACTGAGCCCGGCCCGTCGCGCCGAGTTTCTTGAAGCCATCGCTGACGAGATCGATCAACTGGGCGATGATTTCGTCGCTATCGTCTGCCAGGAAACCGCTCTGCCTCAAGCGCGTATCCAGGGTGAGCGCGGTCGTACCAGCGGTCAGATGCGTCTGTTCGCCAAGGTCCTGCGTCGTGGCGATTACCTCGGTGCCCGTATCGACCTGCCGCTGCCGGACCGCAAGCCTCTGCCACGTGTGGACCTGCGCCAGTACCGCATCGGAGTAGGCCCGGTCGCAGTGTTCGGCGCCAGCAACTTCCCGCTGGCCTTCTCCACCGCCGGTGGTGATACCGCTGCTGCGCTGGCAGCCGGTTGCCCGGTGGTCTTCAAGGCTCACAGCGGCCACATGGCCACCGCCGATCTGGTGGGCAGTGCAATTATTCGCGCAGCAGAACGCACCCATATGCCAAAAGGTGTGTTCAACATGATCTTCGGCAATGGCGTCGGTGAAGGACTGGTCAAGCACCCTGCCATTCAGGCTGTCGGTTTCACCGGTTCTCTGGGCGGCGGTAATGCGCTGAGCAAGATGGCCGCCGAGCGTCCACAACCGATTCCGGTCTTCGCTGAAATGTCGAGCATCAATCCGGTGGTCCTGCTGCCGGAAGCCCTGACAGCACGCGGCGAAACCGTGGCCAAGGACCTGGCCGCTTCCGTGGTAATGGGTGCCGGCCAGTTCTGCACCAACCCAGGCGTGGTAATCGGTCTGCGCTCTGCGACCTTCTCGGCCTTCCTTGAGCAACTGACCGAGCACATGGGCGGTCAGGCCCCGCAAACCATGCTCAACGCTGGCGGTCTGCGCAGCTACAGCAAAGGTGTCCAGCACTTGCTGGAGCACCCGGGCGTCACTCACCTGGCAGGCAAGCCGCAAGAAGGCAAGCAGGCTCAAGCACAACTGTTCAAGGCTGATGTCAGCCTGCTGCTCAACGGTGACGAACTGTTGCAGGAAGAAGTTTTCGGCCCGACCACGCTGGTGATCGAAGTCGCTGACGATGCCGAACTGAAGAAAGCCCTGCTGGCCTTGCGTGGGCAGCTCACTGCGACCCTGATCGGCGAACAGTCAGACCTGAGCAAATACAACTGGCTGCTGCCTTTGCTGGAAGAGAAAGTCGGTCGCATTCTGATCAATGGCTACCCGACTGGCGTCGAAGTCTGCGATGCCATGGTCCACGGCGGTCCTTACCCGGCGACTTCCGATGCACGCGGCACCTCGGTGGGCAGCCTGGCCATCGATCGCTTCCTGCGCCCGATCTGCTATCAGAACCAGGCTGACAGCCTGTTGCCTCCAGCCCTGCAGAACGCTAACCCGCTGGGCCTGAAGCGTCTGGTCAACGGTGAGTGGAGCGACCAGCCTATCGTCTGACCGGCGTCCACAAAAAAGAGCGGCGCGACCTGAAAGGGCCGCGCCGTTTTTTTTGAAAACCACAACGATAACCTTGTGTCAGCTTGCCGGGACCGGAAACCGGTCCTGGCCAGAATCAGCACCGCATCGACCGTTATAACGGTCGTGCGGTAGAGAACACGGTATGCACCTTTAACCAGTGCATACCCTTTTTTCAACGCTGGCGAATCAGACAGCCTCCGAGACATTGATCCGCACCGGCACGTTCAGCGATTGCCCCAATGGCAGGCCAAACAGCAGAACGTCGGAGCGCTGCTCACCGAAGCGGGCGATGTTGGGCAGGCGAGCCCACAGATGCGCGCCAACCGCTGTAACGATCTTCTGGCTGGGCGTGTTGGCCGCCATGATCCAGGCCACCAGGTTCTCAAGCCCGGCCTGCTGGCCCAGGATGACCGTCGCTTTACAGAGCAACACGCCAATGCCACTGCCGAAATGGTCGCCGCGCACGTAGATGGCCGTTTCCCCGGTTCTGTAGCAGGCCTGGGTTCCCCAACTGAAGCGGTTAATCGACAACCAGCCCAGCACTTCACCACGACGCTCGTAAACGTAGACAGGCAAGCCGTCACGCTTGTAGAGGTTGACGTAGAACTTCACTTCTTCGTAGGTCATCGGCCGGGTAACCGGCGAGTTGGCACCGCTGCCAGCCGTTTCGTTGAAGATGTTCATCATCGCTTCGAGATCGTCTTCAGTGAACTCGCGAATACCGCGTGGCAGACGTGGCAGCTCGGGTTTAGGGACAAAACTGTTCATTAGTGAATCTCCTTGGAATAAACGCTGGTTTTGAGCTGTCCACGAGCACGGGCCAATCGTGAGCGGATGGTGCCAATCGGGATGTCCAGATGACGCGCGGCATCCTGATAACTGATGTCCGAATCGACCACCAGTTGAATGACGGTGCGCATGTCCACCGAGAGTTCTTCGATAGCTTCAAGGGTACGGCCCAGGGTGCGCTGGAAATCGCTGATCAGGCTTGGGTCATGGCCCTGCTCCAGGTTTTCCAGTTCGGAGTCGGTCAGTTCCATGCACTGAGGCTGGTTGTAAAACGTTTTGAAATGGTTCCTCACCAGATTGGCTGCAATCCCGAACAACCAGGTTTCAGGGCGGGAGGTGCCCAGATACTTGTGTTGATTGCGCCAGGCTTCCAGATACGTCATCTGCATCAGGTCATCGACATCCGCCTGATTGAATACGCGCTTACCGATGAAACCTCTCAGCTTTTTCTCGCTGCTTTTAGCAAGGCCACCCAAGTCCAGTGCGATAACACCGATGACTTTCCCTTCGCGCTGCATGCCTTTGACTTCCACGGTTGTATCTCCATATCCATAAGTAACTTTTGCCGGTAGTGGCCAGATAGGGAGAGCAGCGAATGTACCAACTATTTATTATTTTCAAGTCATTGATTTATAAGGACTTGCACTCTCAAAAGTAGTGGCTTTGTGCCATTTGTTGCATTCTCGACACAAAGCCCGTGCAAGAACTGGCACAGCTTTCAAAGCATCAGATGGCAGGAACCGGTTGCGCTTAAACGCCACTCAGGAAACACATGTTCCGAGGCGATAGCGCAGCCCATGAAAATCAACTCCTTCCAAGATATGCGGCCCGCTGAACTGGAGCCGTTCCCTCGCCCCCCCGTCCAGGAGATGTCGAAGTCCTTCGCTCCCAAGAATCCGTTGCTCGATTCCATGGAAGAAGTGGCGATGAAGTTCAGCGAAAGCGTGGAGCGCCACAGCAAGGGACTGGACGAACGGCATGTTCGTGAATCAGGCAGCTCGCAACGTATAGAACGCATCGAGAAACTGGCCGAGATGTACCGCCTGCTCGATAACAGCGAGCAACCCAGCCTTGAGCAACAGGCCAGGCGAATGCAGATCCAGATGATGCAGCAAGGCAGCTCGATGCCTGACCTGCTGAAAATGGCCGACAACGACCCGGCGCGGGCCGACATTCTGTTGCAACAGGTGGTGCGCATATCCGTTGCCGAAAGCAACGAAGCCAGTCACGACCAGGCTCAGACAATGCTTGAAGAGCTGCGTCTGACACACGGCGACAAGATTCGCGCCGGCTTGAACACCGCCAGCGCCATTGCCCTGTTCAGCAGCGACCCCCAACAGCGCAGCCTGATGCGTCAGCTTTATTACAAGGCAATCGTCGGTCAGCAGCCTCTGGCAACCCTGCTGGAAGCCTTGCTCGAACGCTTCAACGAAGACCAGTTCGCCCGCGGCCTGCGCACCTTGCAACGGGCATTGGCCGACGACATCGCCGCCCTCGCCCCGTCGCTGCCGGGCGGTGTGCTGCGCTCGATGCTGCGTGGCCTGGGTGCCAGCGGTCAGTTGAACAACCTGCTGAAAACCTGCCTGGCGCTGCTTGAACGTCTGGCCAAGAAGTCTCCGGGCAGCAGCATGACCGCACTGGGCATGAGCAAGCGGGTATTGCGTTTCTGTGGCAACGGCTTCTTCGCCCGCGACCTGACGCTGCTGGCCGAAGAAACCATTGGTCGCACGCCCAACCTGCAACCACTGTTCTTCAACGGCCTGTACCCGCTGCTGCAAAACCTGCCTCTGCCGTTGTGGAAGGACCTGAAAACCCGTCAGAACGGCCTGCGCCTGTTGCAGGGCCTCATGGATGAATTGTCTCGCCAGGAACGCAAGGCCATGGGCATTGAAGACGCCGGGAGAACCATCCAATGATTCGCATCATCCATGCACTCAACAACCTCGCGCTGGCGGTGATGAGGCGCACGGAAATCGTCGGTGCGATCATGGTCATGGCCATTGTGTTCATGATGATCCTGCCCTTGCCCACCGCACTGGTGGACGTGCTGATCGCCCTGAACATCTGTATTTCTTCATTGCTTATCGTGTTGGCGATGTACCTGCCGCGCCCGCTGGCATTCTCGACCTTCCCGGCAGTGTTGCTGCTGACCACCATGTTTCGCCTGGCCCTGTCGATTGCCACCACCCGCCTGATTCTGCTGCAACAGGATGCCGGCCATATCGTCGAGGCATTCGGCAGCTTCGTGGTCGGCGGCAACCTGGCAGTGGGTCTGGT
Source organism: Pseudomonas sp. FG43 (assembly GCF_057809175.1). Lineage (NCBI taxonomy): Bacteria > Pseudomonadati > Pseudomonadota > Gammaproteobacteria > Pseudomonadales > Pseudomonadaceae > Pseudomonas > Pseudomonas sp. FG43. The sequence continues at coordinate 184,140 of NZ_JBMDJL010000002.1, read as the reverse complement.
GATCTTCCTGATTCTGACCATCGTCAACTTTCTGGTGATCACCAAGGGGTCGGAACGGGTTGCGGAAGTCGCCGCGCGCTTCACCCTGGACGCGATGCCCGGCAAACAGATGTCCATCGACAGCGACCTGCGGGCCAACCTGATCAACGTCCGCGAAGCCCGGCACCGCCGCGAGCAACTGTCCAAGGAAAGCCAGTTGTTCGGCGCAATGGATGGCGCGATGAAGTTCGTGAAGGGTGATGCCATCGCCGGTCTGGTGATCGTGTTCATCAACCTGATCGGTGGTTTTTCCATCGGCGTGATGCAACACGACATGGAAGCCGGTGACGCCATGCACCTGTATTCGGTACTGACCATCGGTGACGGCCTGATCGCACAGATTCCCGCGCTGCTGATCTCGCTGACAGCGGGCATGATCATCACCCGTGTGGCCCCGGACAGCCAGACCGCCGATGCCAACATCGGTCACGAAATTGCCGAGCAGCTCACCAGCCAGCCAAAAGCCTGGGTGTTCGCCTCCATCGGCATGATGGGGTTCGGTCTGATTCCGGGCATGCCGACCATGGTGTTTGCGTGCATCAGCCTGCTGTGCCTGTTCAGCGGGCTGATTCAGTTATGGCGGATTCGTCAGAAGGAGCTTTATCAGGATCAGGCCGGTGCCGCCCGCAATGGCGCGCCCGAACTCAATGGTCGCGAGGATATCCGTCGCTTCAACCCGTCGCGGGCTTACCTGTTGCAGTTTCACCCAAGCCATCAGGGTTTGATGGAGCTCGACATGCTGATTCAAGGCATTCGCCAGCGCCGCAACACACTGGTTCATAACTTTGGCCTGACTCTGCCCTCCTTCGATATAGAGTTCACGGAGAATTGCGAAATCGATGAATTCCGCTTCTGCGTTTATGAAGTGCCTTTCATCCGTGCCACCATTTCCCTGACCCAGGTAGCCGTCGATATTCGTGATGTCGAGGAAGACCAGCCCGGCACCCCCGGACGGATTGATCGCGACGAAGCCCAGTGGATCTGGGTCGATGCCAACGATCCGCTGTTCGAGGACGAGGACATCGTCGGCATACGGCCTCATGAACTTGTCCTTGAACGCATGAGCCGCGCCTTCCAGGCCACCGGCCCGCAGTTCATCGGCCTTCAGGAAAGCAAGGCGATCCTCAGTTGGCTGGAATCCGAACAACCGGAGCTGGCTCAGGAGCTGCAACGCACCTTGCCGCTGGCGCGCTTTGCCGCCGTGCTGCAACGCCTCTCCGCCGAACTGGTTTCCCTGCGTTCGGTCAGGCCGATTGCCGAAACCCTGATCGAACAAGGCCAGCATGAACGCGACCTAAATGCCCTGACCGACTATGTGCGCATCGCCCTCAAGGCGCAGATCTGTCATCAACACAGTGAAGAAAACACCCTCCACACCTGGCTGGTGACGCCGGAAACGGAAGTATTGCTGCGCGATGCCCTGCGCCAGACCCAGAACGAATCCTACTTTGCCCTTGAGCCCGAGCTGGGCAGTGCGCTGCTCGAACAGTTGCGCGAAGCCTTCGCCCTGCAATCGAACCCGCCATCGAGCCCCAAGGCCGTCCTGCTGGTTGCACAGGATTTGCGCAGCCCCTTGCACAGCCTGCTGGCAGATGAGTTCAACCACGTACCCGTGCTGTCTTTCGCCGAGTTGTTGTCCACGGTGCAAGTCAAGGTCCTGGGTCGCATCGACCTGGATGAAGCACAAGCCCTGCTAGCCTGACGGAGTCCCTATGGAAACCAAGAAACACTACGAACTACGGGTACTGACCGGCCTGCATCGGGGCGCGGCACTGCCCTTGAACGGCGATCAATGGAGCATCGGCTCATCCAGCGGCGCAGACCTTTCACTGTACGATCCCGGCATCAAGGACAGCCACTGCATGCTGCGGCTGGTGGACAGCACCTGGTCGCTGGCCAGCAGCGAAGGCCCAGTCACCGACAGCGAAGGCCACAAGATAGAAGGCATTACCCAGCTTGAGCCGGGGACGCCGTTTGCCCTCAATGGCGTATGGCTGTCAGTGCTCAGCGCCAACACCGAATGGCCACCTGAAGAAGACGAAGAAAACGAAGAACAGCCTCAAGCGTCTGCCGAAGCTTTTGCAGACGCTCTTGCCGACCCAGAGCCCGAACAGAAGTACGAACCGGAACCTGTGCAGTTGGTCGCCGAGCGCGAAGCTCCGGCACCTAAGGCAGCACCACGCTCACTGCTCGGGCCTTTATTGCTGGCCGGTTCACTGGTGGTGTTTCTGGGCGCGCTGTTCTGGCTGGTCAACCAGCAGGAACCTGCACCGCCAGCGCCGCTGAAACCGTCCAAAGTCGAGCTCAAGGATGCGACCGAGGTAAAGAAAGTCCTCACCAGAATGCTCGAAGAGCGCGAGCTGCAAAAGCGCATCACCATTGCTGAAGAAGAAGGAAAGATTTTCCTGCACGGGCCTTTCGACGAGGACGACCTGTTGCAGTCCACCTCGCGCATGCTGTTGCACTTCGATCGTCAGTACAAAAGCCCGCTGCAAGTGCTCAACGCCCTGCCCGCCGCCACGGCTGAACTGCCTTTCACCATCATTCAGATCAGCAATACACGCCTGGCCAGTGTCCTGACCAGCGATGGCCGGCGCCTGTTCCTGGGCGATGAAGTCGATGGCGTGCGCTTCGTCGATATCAACGAGCATAAAGTGGTATTCGAGGGTGAACGGCGTGTGGAGGTGAGCTGGTGAGCGAATCAGCCCTGAATCCTCTGAACACATGGCGCCAGGAACACAGCGAACGACTGCAACGTTGTGCGCCAGTGGAAGTCATGGGTCGTATCGCCGGTGTCAGCGGCATCCTCTTGCACAGCCATATGCCTCAGGCACGCATCGGCGACTTGTGCGAAATCCGTCGGGCAGATGGCACTGAGGTGATGGCCGAAATCGTGGGCTTCGACCGCAAGCACACCTTGCTCGCGGCACTCGGAGCGCTGGACGGCATCGCCATCGGTGCGCCGGTCCGGCCACTGTTCCAGCCCCACAGTCTGGTGGTGGGTGAATATCTGCTGGGCTCGGTCCTGGATGGTTTCGGACGCTCGTTGAGCGGTGACGGGCCATCGGCCTTTGCGCTTTCCGGCGCGGCGGGAGCCCAGCCCGTCATCCGCGATGCACCACCGGCCACCGAGCGCCCCAGGATCGAAGCGCCGTTGTCCACCGGCCTGCGCGCCATAGACGGGCTCCTGACCCTTGGCGAAGGCCAGCGGGTCGGCCTGTTCGCCGGTGCCGGTTGCGGCAAGACGACGTTGCTCGCGGAAATGGCGCGCAACACGCCCTGCGAGGCAATCGTGTTTGGCCTGATCGGTGAGCGCGGACGTGAATTGCGTGAGTTTCTCGACCACGAACTGGACGAAGAACTGCGCTCGCGAACCGTGCTGGTCTGCTCCACTTCGGACCGCAGCAGCATGGAGCGTGCCCGTGCAGCGTTCACTGCCACGACCATCGCCGAAGGTTTTCGACAGCAGGGCAAATCGACCTTGCTGATCATCGACTCCCTCACCCGTTTTGCACGGGCCCAGCGGGAAATCGGTCTGGCCAGTGGCGAGCCGGCCGGTCGCGGCGGGCTTCCGCCCTCGGTCTACAGCCTGCTGCCGCGTCTGGTGGAGCGCGCCGGAAGAACCCGGACCGGAGCAATCACAGCCCTGTACTCGGTACTGATCGAACAGGACTCGATGAACGACCCGGTGGCCGACGAAGTTCGCTCCCTGCTGGACGGCCATATCGTGCTCTCTCGGCGCCTGGCAGAGCGCGGCCATTACCCGGCCGTGGACATTCTGACGAGCCTGAGTCGAACGATGAGCAATGTGGTGGGAACCGAACAGGTCAAGGGTGCCACACAGATACGCAGACTGTTGGCTGCTTATCAGCAAGTTGAAATGTTGATCAAGCTGGGTGAGTACCAACAGGGGAACGATCCACTGACCGACTTCGCTGTGCAATCGCGCGATCAGATCATGGATTTTCTGCAGCAATCGCTACGAGACCCGGTGTCGCTGGAAGACACCCTGGACCACCTCATACAGGTAACTGCTGATGTCCCACGATGACCTTGACCTGCTGGATTCGGCCAATGATCCGCAAATGAACAGCCTTGGCCAGACCCTCGATATCCTGGCGCCGATCCGTCGGCACCGTCTGACCCTGGCCGAACAGGCATGGCGACGTCAAAACCAGGTGCTCAACGACTTGCAGACCCGCCTGCATCAAATGACCAGGGACATCGAGTCATTGCATCAGGCCTATCGCCAGTCACGCATCGAGCAACGCGATCGGCATGCGAACCGCCCGTTGCCCTTGAGCGAAATGAATGACTGGCTGGCCCAGGAACGTCAGGCCATCCGGCATATCGAGCGCAGCGAAAAGCATCTGAGCAACCTTCAGCACGAGCACCGCCAGCAGCAAATGTGGACTGATGACAGCCACAAGGAACTGCGCAAACGCCAGCGTGATGTTGAAAAACTCGACTACCTGATGGATCTCGCCCGGGAGGCCTCATGAACACCAAGCCTGTGGCGCACAAGCCCACGCCTCCACGCCCGCAGGAGCCGCCCAAGCCACGCAACAGCACCAGCAACACCGAGAACACCGCCACGCCGGTCAAGCACGAGCGCGGCGAACATGTGCCTCACGAAACTCTGGAAGAAGGCGAACTCTTCGAGCAGATGATGACCGCGTCGAACGACAACGTCTTCTGGCTGGGCAACGATCAGCCACAAGGCCTGAGCGATGGCTGGCGCGATGGCGAAAAGCATGGCAGCAATGCCTCGCTGCCACCGGCACCGGTTGAAGCCTTGTGGGACTCGCTGCTCAACCCGATAGAAGAACACCTGGCCAGCAACGAAATGGAACCGATGGAAGCCATCTTCGAGCTGCCGGAACTGGGCAAGGTGACGGTACAGGTCATCCCGCGCAGCGACGGGCTGGATATTGCCCTGCGCTTTGCCCGTGATGCTGCCTTGCAGCGTTGTCAGGAAAACCGCGAAGCCAGCCGTGAATGGCTCAGCCAACGGCTGGGACGTCGCGTCAGGCTCACTCTCGATCAGGCAGGTCATTGAAATGAATGCACAGGCACTTGCCCTCAGACCCGTCAGCACCACCGAAGCTTCGATCCGACAACGGATAGGCACCGGTCTGAGCCTGCCTTTCCAGCTCAATCGGCAAAAAGGCCAACTGGCCTTGCGCCTGGCGCCCACACCCGGCCAGACCGTCGACGAAGGTCATCTGGAATGTGCGTCCGGGCCTTTGCGGCTGACCAATACCGAAGCCCTGCTGGGCCTGTTATCCAGTTGCCCGGCCCTGTTGCAGCAATCGGACAACAACGAAGACCATCAGTGGTACTGGCAGCTTTACAACCATTACCTGAGCCCCGAGCTGCAACACCTGTTCGGCACATTGCAGCCGCTGGATCAGCCCAATGAACAAGGGCTGGACTGCCTGCTGGAAGCGCGCATCAACGGTTTGCGGGTCTGCTCCAGGCTGAGCGCGCCACCCGCCACCCTGCTCGATCTGCTGGATCGCGGCCAATGGCAGCACACTCATATCGGCCAGACCTGGCCGTGGCCCATCAACACCCCGCTGCTGTTGGGCCATCTGGCCCTGACCTACAAGCAGTTGAAGGGGTTGCGCCCCGGCGATGTGCTGCTGCCCGACCATCCACTGTTTACCCCCGATGGCCACGGAATACTGCAACTGGGCTCCTGCCGCCTGAGCCTGGTCCAGGAGTCCGCCAACGCATTGTGCTTCACCCTTACCGAACTGGAGCAAGACACCATGAATGCCACTATCGACCACTTTGCGGCTTCCGACAGCGATAACCCGATTCTGCTCGACGATATCCATATGCAGGAACACGAAGATTTCGCCGAAAACACGGCTGACGGAAGCGACGATATGGAGCGCTTCAACGATCTGGCGCTGGCCCTGACGCTGCGTGCGGGCAATCTCTCACTGAGCCTGGGTCAGTTGCGTTCGCTGTCGGTCGGCTCCGTGCTGACCTTCAACGGTTGCGCGCCGGGCCATGCCATGCTGTTCCATGGCGAGCGTGCGCTGGCGCATGGCGAGCTGGTGGATGTCGAAGGACGCCTGGGCCTGCAGATCACCCGCATGGAAGCCTTGCGGTGAATCTCCAGGATGCCAACCCACTGACGCTTGCCCTGTTTCTGGGGGCTCTGTCACTGGTGCCATTGCTGATGATCATCTGCACGGCCTTCCTGAAGATCGCCATGGTGCTCTTGATTACCCGTAACGCCATCGGTGTCCAGCAGGCCCCGCCAAACATGGCGTTGTATGGCATTGCCCTGGCGGCCACGCTGTTCATCATGGCGCCGGTGTTCAATGAAATGGGGCAACGGGTCAAGAAACTCCCCGAACGCCTGGATAACTTTGCCGCCATGGAAAGCGCCGGCAAACATGTGATCGAACCGTTGCGCCTGTTCATGACCCGCAACATCGATCCGGATATTCAGACCCACCTGCTGGAAAACACCCAGCGCATGTGGCCAAAGGAAATGTCGTCCCAGGCCAGCCGCGATGACCTGCTGCTTGTCGTGCCGGCCTTCGTATTGTCCGAGTTGCAGGCCGGTTTTCAGATCGGCTTCCTGATCTACATCCCGTTCATCGTCATCGACCTGATTGTCTCGAACATTCTGCTGGCTCTGGGCATGCAGATGGTTGCGCCGATGACCATTTCGCTGCCGCTGAAAATCCTCCTGTTCGTGCTGGTCGATGGCTGGACCCGCCTGCTCGATGGGCTCTTCTACAGCTACATGTGATCCGCCGAGGCTTTATGGAAACCCTGACGCTTTTCAAGCAGGCCATGTTGCTGGTGGTAGTGCTTTCCGCTCCGGCACTGATCGTGGCGGTGATTGTCGGTGTCATCACCTCGCTGCTGCAGGCCGTGATGCAGTTGCAGGATCAGACCCTGCCGTTCGCCATCAAGCTGGTTGCCGTGGGCGTGGCACTGGCGCTGACCGGACGCTGGATCGGTATCGAACTCATGCAACTGGCTTACCTGTCTTTCAACATGATCGGTCAGACGAGGCCTTGAGATGTTCGAGCTCCCGTTCAAGGAAGTCAGCGAATCGATCATTGCCCTCACAGTGGGCATGGCGCGGCTGTACCCGTGCCTGTTCCTGATTCCGGCGTTCGCATTCACCGAACTCAAAGGCATGCTGCGCCACACCATCGTCCTGGCCCTGGCGCTGTTCCCCATGCCCGCCATTCGCGAATCCCTCGCGGGCCAGAGCCTCGATTGGCTGGACCTGACGTCGCTGCTGCTCAAGGAAAGCATTATCGGCCTGCTGCTGGGCCTGTTGCTGGCCATGCCCTTCTGGCTGTTCGAGTCCATCGGCTGCCTGTTCGACAACCAGCGTGGTGCGCTGGTGGGCGGCCAGATCAACCCGGCACTGGGCGACAACACTTCGGAACTGGGCCATATGCTCAAGCAGGTCATGATCCTGCTGATGATCCTGGGTGGCGGTTACGCCAGCCTGACCCAGATCATGTGGGACAGTTATCTGGTATGGCCTGCCACCCAATGGGTACCTGTCACCGGCCCCGAAGGATTCGAGGTCTATCTCAAGCTGGTCGCCAGCACGTTCCGCTTCATGGTGCTGTACGCCGCACCGCTGGTAGGCCTGTTGCTGCTGATCGAATTCGGCATGGCGATTCTCAGCCTTTACAGCCCGCAACTACAGGTTTCAACCCTGGCGATGCCCGCCAAGAGCCTCGTAGGCCTGGGCTTCCTGGTGCTGTACATGCCCATGCTCACCTGGCTGGGCGAAGGCCGTCTGGATGAGCTGAAAGATTTGACGCACTTGCTACCGCTGATGTTGCAGATCCCCTGACCGCCCTCTGCCGGAAGCCGGACCATGAGCGAAAAAACAGAAGAACCCACGCAGAAAAAGCTCGACGACGCACGCAAGAAAGGTCAGGTCGGGCAAAGCCAGGATATTCCCAAACTGTTCATTTTCGCGGCCCTGATCGAGATGATCCTGGCCATGGTGGATTCCGGCATGGAACGCCTGAAAGAGCTGATCATGCTGCCCATGATGGAGCTGGATCGGCCCTTCGGCGCCGCCCTTGGAGAGGTGATGACCAAGGCAGGCCTGGAGTTGCTGCTGTTCATGCTCCCGGTCCTGGGTGTTGCCGCAGTCATGCGCCTGGCCGGCGGCTGGGTCCAGTTCGGCCCGCTGTTCGCCACCGAAGCCCTGAAGCTGGACTTCGAGCGCCTGAACCCCATCAACCAGTTCCAGCAGATGTTCTCTTCACGGCAGTTGTTCAACCTGTTCAACAGCCTGTGCAAGGCCGTGATGATCACCCTCGTGCTGTATTGGCTCCTGCCGCCGTCACTGGGCGACCTGATCGGCCTTGCCCAGACGGATCTGGACAGCTACTGGAAAGCACTGGTCGATCTGTTCAGACGCCTGTCACGCATCTGCCTGGGTCTGCTGCTGGTGCTGGCCATCGTGGACTTCGCCCTGCAGAAGTACTTCTTCATCAAGGGCCAGCGCATGAGCCATGAAGATATCCGCAAGGAGTACAAGGAGTCCGAAGGCGACCCGCACATGAAGTCGCACCGCAAGTCACTGGCACACGAAATCTCTCAACAGCCTGCCTCCGCCGCGCCTGCCAGGGCACCGGTCGAAGACGCCGACATGCTGCTGGTCAACCCGACCCACTTTGCCGTGGCCCTCTTCTATCGCCCGGAACAAACCCCGTTGCCGCGCATTATCTGCAAGGGCCGCGACGCCGATGCCCGCGAACTCATCGAGCGCGCCCGCAAGGCCGGTGTGCCGGTGGTGCGCTTCGTCTGGCTGGCACGAACCCTGTATCGTGAAAACGTAGGCCAGTTCATTCCACGCGCCACTTTGCAGGCTGTGGCGCAGGTTTATCGACTGTTGCGTGAAATTGATGAACAGGCAAAGGGGGACGTGATCGAAATGCCGCATTATTAAGTTTTGGCAAACACACTCAAACGCGCCCGGAAATTTCCTTATAAATCAGCGTCATTACCAAACCACCAAAAAGGCTTAATACGAAAGGCATAACTCACGTAATCTTTTTTATGATTTTTCGATCTATATGCCGTGTTGCCATGCTCAAAGCGCTGATATAGATTCAGCCCCGTACTCAGTCAGCAGGACACACTGACGCAGTTGCTTCAACACGGATTATGTTGAGGCTTGAATAAGGCAATCACGGAAGATTCGTATCATGAATACTTATCATAAAAACAACTGCCGTTCTTCGTTCAAAGCAACACATGAACAATTCGCAAGAATGTTCACCCTCCCCGATATCAGCCGGAACAACGTGATTTCGTTGCGTCCCCGGCTCTTGAACATCCTCAAGATCCGCTCTCAAGGCCTGAAAAACCAAGCGTCCAGCGAGTCTGCGCAACAGCGGCCGCACATAAGCGATGGTCACTTTCACTCTTAGAGTACTTCAATGTTCCAGGGCATTCGCCCTGCACTAACGACTTGAATGAACACTGAACTCATTCGGTTTGTCCGCAAGACAATCCGTTACGGAATTCGTGTACGCGCTTGTCCGCAATTCCAATGAACACATTAACTCTTCCAAGACGGAGATGATTATGACTGGACTCAAAGTTGGTATCGTTGGTCTCGGCGCACAGATGAAAGAGAATCTGTTGCCCACACTTTTACAAATGCCGGACATTCGTATCGTGGCGGTCTGCGACAGCGACCGAACACGTGCAGAAGAAATCAATCGTTTCGTATCCAACGTGATGATCACTGACAACTTCGACGAGATGCTTGCCTGCCCCGGGCTCGATGCAGTCGTCATGGCCTGCCCACCTCAGGCGCATCGTGATCTTGCCTTCAAGGCCATGGCCAGGGGCGTGCATGTCTTTGTCGAGAAGCCACCTTGCTTCACCCTCGACGAACTGGAAGCACTGATCGCTGCCAGTCACGATGCCAAAGTGGTTACCGGCGTCGGCATGAACTTCAAGTTCGCCAAGCCCATGCAGCAGTTGCGTCAGATGACCAGCACTGAACAGTTCGGCAAGATCGTGCATGTTCAGCTCAACCACTATGCAAGCAAACCCACGTCGCCGCTTTGGGGCCTGGATTCGACACTGCGTTCCTTCCTGCTGGCCCAGGCCATTCACACCATCGACCTGGGCGTGACCTTCGGTGGCGGCGAACTGCGTGATATCGAGTCCCGGGTGCAGCGTCACGGCGACTCATTGCTGGTCAGCCTTGAGCTGCAATTCAGCACAGGTGCCAGCGTCAGCCTGCTCAGCGGCACCCTGTTCCCCTACTTTGAATTCGACATGAAGATTGTCAGCTCGAACTCGATGATGGTGGAACTCAACAACCTGTGGAACATCACCATGCACGAACCGGAGCACGGCACCAGTGCCACCGGTACGGCCAAACGCTGGCGTGGGGCGTGGCAGCCAGGGCCACTGGATTCCGGCTATGAGCGCAGCGGTTATTTCGGCGAGCTGGAAAAGTTCTTCCACGCCGTACGTACCAACACAGCCTATGAGGCGAGCTTCGAGAGCCTGCTCCCGACTTACAGGGTAATCGAGAGCATCTGCTACGCAGCCGAACCAAACCTTGCCCTTAGCGCTTGAGCCCACCCATAGCCTGTTACGGAATCCATGAACATGTCAGCCAATCTTTCCAGTACCGCCACTGCACACAAGCCTGTTTCAGATAAATATCGCCCGGTGTATGCCGACGACCTGCTGACCATGAAGTTGACCCTGGAGCGCCCGCTGTCGGGCACCAGCGATGTGGTCGGCGAATACGAAAGCAAGCTCGCCGAGTGGTTCGAGGCGCAGCACGCCATTGCCGTTTCGTCAGGCGGCGCGGCGCTCAGCGTGGCCATTTACGCATCCGGCGTAGGCCCTGGCGATGACGTCCTGCTGACACCGAGCTGCCCGCTGTGCACCATCTACCCGATCATTGCCGCCGGGGCCAACCCCATCTTCGTCGATACCCGCGCCCACGGCTTCGGTGCAGATCCAGCCTCGATCAAGGCCCGCATCACACCGAACACCAAGGCCATCATCGACATCCCGATGTGGGGTTATCCGACTGAAGTCGACGAACTGCGCCTGCTGACCCATGAACTGGGCATCAAGCTGATTCTGGACCTGGCTCACTCCCACGGCACGACCCTGCAAGGGCGCCCGTTGTCGCAGTTCGGTGACCTGTCCTGTTTCAGCACCCATGAGCGCAAACCACTGGCCACCGGAGAAGGCGGTTTCATCCTCACCGATGACGATGCACTGGCCCAGCGCTGCCGTGACTACAGCCGCTTCGGCAACCTCAATGGCAAGGACTTCGGCCTCAACTACAAGCTTGCTGCACTGCCGGCCGCCCTGGGCGGTAGCCGTCTGGCGTCATTGGCCGGTCAAATCGAGAAACGCCGTGCGAACACGGCCTACTTCCTCAGCAAGCTGGATCACAGCAAGGTCCGCGAGAAGAAGATCATCGATGGCGGTCTGCCGAACTATTACTTCCTCAATCTTGAACTGCACTTTGCCGACAACCGTGCTTTTATCGATTATCTCGATGACGCGGGTATCCCTTCCGACATCAAGCGCTATGGTTGCAAGGCGCTCTATGAATTCCCGGCACTCGCCCAATACCGTAACGAATGTCCAAACGCTGAGGCCTTGCTGGCGGGCATGACGACAATTCCGGTTCATCCGGACATTACCCAGACGGAACTGGACTACATGGCAGATCGCATCAATCAGTACGGTGCCGCGTAAATGACGGCCCCACTCGATCGCTCACAACTGGATCGGCATTTCACCGCGTCCGGGTTCGTCTTGAACCCGGACCGGAAGATGCTGCTGTTGCATCACCGCAAGCTCGGTGTCTGGCTGTATCCCGGTGGCCATATCGAACAGGGAGAAACCCCCGACGTCGCAGTACTGAGGGAAATTTTCGAGGAGACGGGGATACACGCCCAACTGCTCGGCGAGCGCGACGAAGAACTCGCCGATGTCGAAACCGATGTTACCGTGCTGCATCAACCGTATCGGGTACTGTGCGAATACATCGACGACAAGCGCGGGCCGCACTATCACCTTGACCTGATCTATGTCACGGCAACTCCTCTGCTCGCCTGCCCGGACGACAGAGAGGTCGAACACGCGCGCTTCTTCAGCCATAAGGAAACGGCTGAGTTGAAGATGTTTCCCAACTTCCGGCGAATGGTAGACCGAGTCTTCGCAGACGATGCGCTGTGGGATCTGGTGGGGATAAAGGTGTCGTCATGAGCCTGCGAACCATTACCCAGAAAGGCACTCTGCACTCGGCTGACGACCTGCACGAACTGGAGCGGGCCCTGCACTCGGGCCTGACCGGCACCTCGCCGATTGTCGAAGAGTACGAAGCAGCGCTTTCTGCGCTGTACGGCATCAAGCATGTGATTGCCGTGTCGTCAGGTGCCGCTTCGGTGACGGCGGCGCTGTCTGGCGTCGACTTCAAGCCAGGCGATGAAGTCATCGTCGCCCCGACCGGACCGATCTGTACGGTACTGCCGATTCTATCCATGGGGCTTGTGCCGGTGTTCTGCGATGTCGCGCCGGACAGTTTCGGTCTTGACCCGCAGGACATGCGGCGCTGTGTCAGCCCTCGGACCTGTGCAGTGATCGAAGTGCCGATGTGGGGTTATCCGATCAACTCTGACGCGACCTGGGCATTTGCGCAGGAAGCCGGGATCGCGCTGATTCAGGACCTGGCCCACGCCCACATGACCCGTCTGGACGGAACATGGCTGGCGCGCCATGGCGACATCAGTTGCTTCAGCACCCATGACTGCAAGTTCATCTCCACCGGCGAAGGTGGCTTCGTGATGACCGATGACGATGAGCGGGCACGGCGGATTCGCGCCTACACCCGCTTCGGCAATCTGACCGGCGAGTCTCTGGGCATCAACCTGAAACTGGGCGGTCTGCAAGCTGCCGTTGGCCTGGCCAGGTCACGTCAGCTCGGTGTGCATCTGGAACAACGTCTGGACAACCGCGAGCGGCTTCTGGGCCTGCTCGACAACCCGGCGTTTCGCGAACTGCCCGTGGTCCCCGGTGGCGTCGTGAACGGTTATTCGCTGTTACTGCAATCGGTGGGGCATGACGGTCGCCAGTTGGTGCATTACCAGCAACGGCACGGTATCGAGTCGGATATAGGCAAGTACGACAACCAGCCGCTGTATCAACTGCCGTTACTGACCCGCTATCACCGCGATTGCCCCAACGCCGCCAGGTTGCTGCGCTCACTGACGACGGTGCCCTTGCATCCGGGTCTGCTGGACGACGACCTGCACTACATCGCCAAGGTGCTCAATGACTACTCTCCCAACTGAATCGGGCCGGCGCTCGGGCCATGCGGTGGTGATCGGCGGCAGCGTGACCGGCTGCCTGACCGCTGCGGTGCTGGCGAAACGCTTCGAGCGTGTCACCGTGATCGAGAAAAGTGATTTCTACGACGAAACCGGTCCGCGCCAGAGCCTTCCCCAGGAACATCACGTGCATCTGTTGCTGTTGCGCGGCAAGCAGATCATCGAGCGCATTTTCCCGGGCCTGCTGAGTGCCCTTGAGCAAGACGGTGCCCAGGTGGCGGACCTGGGTCACGATGTAAAGTGGTATCAGGGCGGTCGCTGGAAAAACCGTTACCGCAGCGGCATTCATGCTCACTATTGCAGCCGCAGGCTCATCGATAACCAGCTTCGCCGTTGCCTGACGACTGTGCCGCAGGTGGATATTCTTTCCGGCACGCGAGTGACGGGCATCGAGTTTGCAGGTATCGAAGACCGACGTCATGTAAGCGGCGTGACCATCGACAACGGTTCGGGTGCGCAACATTTGCCCTGCGATCTGCTGGTGGACGCCAGCGGCCGGGGCACGCATATGCCCTCCTGGCTGAAAGAGGCCGGTTTCGGCACGGTGCAAAACAGCTTGGTCAAGACCGAGCTGGGTTATGCATCGCGCATCTACAAGCGGCTCCCCGCGTTCGCCGAACAATGGCAAGTGTTGCTGGTGCTGCCAACGGCCCCGGCACAACGCTCGATGGGCGTGATCAGCCCCATCGAGGGTGATCGCTGGATGGTGACCACCGGTGGCTGGTTCGGCCATTTTCCCGGCAAGGATCCGGACGACTTTCTGCAAGCCCTGGCCGACCTGCCGGTGCCGGATATCCATGAAGTCATCCGCGAAGCCGAACCGCTGTCGGAAGTCTTCACGTTCAAGATGCCCGGCAGCCGTCGCACTCACTACGACCGCCTTGAACACTGGCCGGAAGGTTTGCTGGTCGTGGGTGATGCCCTGAGCAGCATGAACCCGCTGTACAGTCAGGGCATGACCATTGGCGCACTGGAAGCCGACTGCATCGACAACCGCCTTGACGCGCTGCTGGATCGCTCGCTCAGTTGCCATCAGTTGCAGGGTTTGCTGTGTGGCGTGGTCGATGGTGCATGGAACATGGCCACGACCGAGGATTTCCGCTTCCCGGAAACCTCCGGTGAACGCACCTGGCGCACCCGCTTTGACCATTGGTACGGCGCCGGGCTTGGCAAGCTCTCGGCGAGCAATCGCCGGGCGCTGGAGACACAAATCGGTGTGACCAATCTAGTGGTAGATCCCAGCCGACTCTACTCGCCGGCAATTGTGTCGCGCATCGCACTCAATGCCCTATTTCCCAGGAACACCCGACAATGATCGACGATCCCCTGCATTTTTCCGGCATCGAACATGTGGTGTTCGACTGGAACGGTACCCTGATCGACGATATCGATCTGGCTGTCTTCGCCGTGAATCGCTGCGGCGAGCATTTCGATGTCCCACCCATTACCGCTGACCTGTATCGGGCCAGGTTCAACTTTCCGATTGCCGGCTTCTACGCCGCGCTCGGCTTCGATCTGGACCGCGTGCCTTTCTCCACCATCGTCCAGCGTTACCTGGAGCACTTCGACGCAAATGTCGCGCACTGCCCGTTGCACTCGGGTGTGATCGAGTTTCTCGACGCTGCAAAACGTGCCGGTATCGGCGTCTCGATTCTCTCGGCGTCGCATTGCGATGTGCTGGTTCAGACCCTTGAAGCCAAGGGTCTGCATGACTATTTCGAGCATGTCGTGGGGCTGAGCCATAACCAGGCTACCAGCAAGACAGCCGAGGCCGTGGTGTTGCAGAAAACCCTGGGCACACCTGCCTCACGAACCCTGTTCGTCGGCGATACGCTGCACGACTTCGAGGTGGCGAATGCTGTGGGCTGGTCGCCAGTACTGGTTTCGACCGGCCATCAGAACAGCGAACGCCTGCGTGCCAGCGGTGCGCCGCTGTTCAGCAACCTGGACGAACTGCTGCAACGCTTTGCACCCGCTCACGCACGGTGCGCCGAAACCGGGAGTGCCTGACCATGACCACCTCGCACACGGTTCTGATCGGCCTGATTGCCACAGCATTGGCATTACGCGCGATGGTCACCTTTTATTACCGCGACCATCAGCGCATTCTGAGGCTGTTAAGGCTGGAGCCACGGATTCCCGACCGCAAGGAGCACTACTACCGGCCACTGGATGAATGGTTCGCGCCGCTGCCCTTCATCTGGACCTGGCTGGATATCGTAGCCGCCGTTGTACTGGCATCGATCTACTCGACACCGTTGATGTGGTTGCTGGTGGTGCTCTGGAGTGGCGGACGCCTGCGCGCCCTGCAGGAGTTCGGACACAACGCCGTGCATTTCGCGTTATGCCCCAACCATGAATGGCAGTGGTGGCTGAGTAACGTTTTCTATCAGTTTCCGGCGTTCAAACGCGACATGCGCAGCCGCCACCAGACCCACACGCTGGAACACCATCGCAACCCCAATCACCCCAGCCGGGACCCGAACCGTGCGAGGGTGCATGCCGGTGGCTATGTGGCAGGTATTTCCTCCACCAGCTTCTACGCGCTGCTGCTCTACCCGCTGACGCCGCGTGGCGCCTGGGTCAACCTGACGACCATGGCACGCAGCAGCCTGTTGAACCACTCGCGCCTGACGACGGTGGTCCGGGTGCTGTGCCTGATAGCCGTCGCTGCCCTGCTCTATTGGGCCGGCGGCTGGAAAGGCGTGCTGTTTGGCTGGCTGGTCCCGCTACTGACGTCGTACCCGGTCTTTGCCTGGGTATCGCTGCTCACCGAGCACCGCTGGTTTGTCGAAGGGACGTCCAGAGATCGACGCGACCTCGAATACCTGGCAGGCCGCCCCACCGATTACTTCGGTATCAGCGGATGGCTGATTCGCGTGTTCATCGCCCCGACATCCGACGCCTACCATCTGGCGCACTCGCTGTACCCCGGCGTTCGCTGGAACTACCTGCCAGCCATCGACCGGCATCTGAAGATTCATGAACCACGCTACAGCAACAACGCCAGTGAAGGCCTGTTGCTCAAGCGCGGCAGCGCACCTACTGCGCTTTCCGAACTGTATGAGCGTCTGGTGACCACCGGACAACCAGAAACCACCCTGAAGACGAGAGGCAGCGTGTGAATAATTCATCGGCACACCAGCAGGTTCAACGTATCGGCATCATTGGCGGCAGTGGTCTTCAGCAACTGCCCGGCTTGAAGGATATCCAGTTGGTCGAATGCGAGACTGCGTTCGGCAAACCTTCATCACCTGTCACCCTGGGCACCCTCAACAATGTGCCGGTGGCCTTCGTGCAGCGCCATGGCGTTGGACACACCATCCCGCCCTCGTTCATCAATGTGCGGGCCAATATCGCTGCGCTGCGCAGTGTCGGCTGTACCCAACTGTTATCGGTCAGTGCCGTAGGCAGCCTGACCCACGATGCACCGCCGGGCAGCTTCGTGCTGATCGATCAATTCATCGATCGTACGATCCAGCGTGAAAAGACCTTCTTCGGGCCGGGCCTGGTCGGCCATGTACCGTTTGGCGACCCCGTATGCGGGCGCATGCGCTCGGTGCTGGCAAGCGCCGCAGAAACCGCTGATGTACAAGCTCGCAATGGCGGCACCTATGTGGTCATGGAAGGGCCACAGTTTTCGACCCGCGCCGAATCCCACCTCTATCGTGAGTGGGGCGGCACCGTGATCGGCATGACCGCCATGCCTGAAGCCAAGCTCGCACGTGAAGCGGAGCTTTGCTACGCGATGATTGCCATCCCCACCGACTTCGATTGCTGGCACGAGTCCCACGAGGACGTGAACGCCACCCTGGTTGCCCAGCGCATGGCCGACACCTTTACCCTGACCCGCCGTCTGGTCACTGAAGCCGTCACCCGGCTGGGTGAGCATCAGGGCGCCTGTTCATCCGGGTGCGACCATGCGCTGGATACTGCCGTGATGACTGCACCTGAGCATCGTGATCCGGAAATGGTCGCACGACTGCTGACGGTGGCGCCCAACGCTACTCATCTGGGAGCCGAACAGTGAAAAAAGCCATCGCCACCAAGGACCGGGTGCGTATCAAGCAGGTCGAAGTGCTGTCGGACAACTGGTACGTCCTGCGCAAGACCACGTACGACTTTCAGAGCAATAACGGCACCTGGAGCACCCTGACCCGTGAAACCTATGACCGGGGCAACGGCGCTACCATCCTGCTCTACAGCAAGCTGAAACAGACCGTGGTCCTGACCCGGCAATTCCGTTTTCCTGCCTTCGTCAACGAACACGATGGCATGCTCATCGAGACCTGTGCCGGGCTGCTGGACCGGGACGACCCACAGACCTGCATCCGCAAGGAAACCGAGGAAGAAACCGGTTATCGCATTCAGGAAGTGCGCAAGGTGTTTGAGGCCTTCATGAGTCCCGGATCGGTGACCGAGCGTTTGTACTTTTTTGTCGGGGAATATTTCGACGAAGACAAACTGAGCGCAGGGGGTGGTCTTGAGGACGAAGGCGAAGACATCGAAGTCCTCGAAGTGCCTCTGGATGAAGCGCTGTCGATGATCGATACCGGCGCGATCTGCGACGGCAAGACCATCATGCTCCTGCAATACGCCAAACTGCATCGACTGCTGGATTGAGGCCGGGCATGAATGAACTTATCGCTATCAGCTCGATGGAAAACGCCGAGCTTGCCGAGTTCGTGGCAGGTATCAGCGAGCATATCGGCGTGCCCGTGAGCCTTTCACGCTGGTCCACGTCAGAGTTGATCGAGCGGGTGATCGACGGCACGGCGGGTGACTGGGATCTGCTTCTGGGAACCGCTGCCACCGCCCTTCTCGATCCCGCCCTGGCTTCACAGTTGCGGGTTCTTGACGGCCTGGATGGCTCGACATTGCCTCCCGAGGCGATTGCAGCCGACCGGCGCTGGTTCAGCCCGTCAGGCTTCGTGCCCGCCTTTTGCTACGACCCGCAGGTGCTCGCCGCACACGGTTTGACGCCTCCACGCTCCTGGGAAGAGCTTTGCGCACCGGCGTGGTCGCAACGCATTGCCCTGCCAGACCCGGGGCGTTCGGGCGCAGGCTATCTGCACCTGAGCGCACTGCTGGAACATTACAGCGGCGGGGCCTGGGACATGCTGGCTGAAGTTGCACAGCTACGACCTTCGATCAGCGGGTCTTCGACTGCGCCGATAGAAGCCGTGCTTGAAGGCCGGGCATTGGTCGGGGTGACAGTGTCCACGGCGGCCACTCGCGCAGTGGCGCAGCATCCTTCATTGCACTGGTGCGTCCCCGCTGATGCACGGCGTTACGAGTTTGAAGTGTTCGGCTGCCGTGCCGGCTCGCAACGGGCAACGCAGGCGCTGCAAGCACTTGGCTGGATGCTTTCGCCGCAGGCCGCTGCAATCAGCAGAGGCTATGGCAAGGTCGTGGTCGGCGGCGTGTCGAGCGATACGCTAGCGGCGGTTGACCTGAAAGCGCTGGATGCAATAGAGGCCAGCAACGCCAAGGTCGCTCGTTGCGCACGCTGGCATTCACTGTTCGACACAAAGGCTGGCCTATGACCGACATGGCTCACACGCAAAGACGGCCATGGTCGATTTACCTGATGTTCGGCCTGTTCGGCGCTCAGCAAGGCATGCTCGGTCCTTTGATGCCGTTTCTGCGTGCCGAATTCGATCTGGACCTGCGCTGGACAGGCCTGCATTTTGCGGCCTATGCATTGGGGCTGGTGCTGATCGGCATTCCGTATCGCTGGCTGGAACGCCGGGCATTGCCAATCGGCACGGGGCGTATCGCAATAGGCTCGATTGTGCTGGCGAGCGGACTGTTTGCCATCGCGGGCGGCTTGCCCATGACCCTGCCGGGCAGCGTCCTCATGGGGTTGTCCGGGGGGCTGGTCATGGCCGTCGGGCAGGCCATGCTCGGCAAACGCTATCGTCAGCAGGCTGCCGCAAAACTGGTGGAAGCGCACATTGTCGCTGGGCTCTGCGTGCTGGGCGGTGCATTGCTGGTGGGCGCCGCGACGGCCATCGGGCTTTCCTGGCGCACGGCTCCGCTGATCGTCAGTGCGTGGGCCTTGATGATGTTCTGCGCGCCACTGACGATCCATCGGCCGGACTCTGAGCAGAGCGCGTCATCGGCACCGGCCTCGGACACCTTGCGTGCGCAATCTCTGACGCGGTTCAGCCTGTGGGCGCTGGTAATTCTGGGGATCTCGGCAGAATGGGGTGTAGGGTTCTGGGGCGCGGAATATATCAAGACCCATGTCCAGACCAGCGCATCAGTCGCCGCGACCTTGATGAGCCTGTACTTTGCCGGCACCGTCTGCGGGCGTCTGGCCAGCAGCTATGCGCTGCGCCGGGTAGCACCACTGACCTTGCTGACGGCGGTGATTCTCAGCGCCATTGCTACACTGCTGGTGCTGTCGTTGATAGAGGGGCTGGTCGGTACAGCAATATTTACCTTTGTGCTCGGAGCCTGCCTGGGCAACTTCTTCCCGCTGATTCTGGGCTCTGCCATGCGCGTCGCGCCCCACGCAAGTTCGGCACTCAGCACCCAGGCATCACAGGCAGTAGGCGTCGCGTTGTTGCTGGCGCCGTTTCTGCTCGGGTTGCTGTCTGAGCGAATAGGGGTCGAGGCCGCCTTCAGCCTGTTGATCGTCTATCCCCTTCTCATGTTGCCGCTGGTGCCGGCCCTGCGGGGTGTCTGGTCCATCGGCAACACTACTGCACATTTAAAGGAGTAAGAACCAATGGCCCTTTCTGCGCTGTTGTTCGATCTGGACGGAACCCTCATCGATACCGATGAACTGCACCTGAACGCCTACAACCAGTTGCTGGCACGCTGGGATCGCTCGATGGACCTCGGCTACTACAAGGCCCATGTCATGGGCTTCCCGGATGACATGATTTTCGGCGGCCTGTTTCCCGATATTCCTGCGTCGCAATACGCTGATCTGGCCGCTCAGAAAGAGGCCATGTTTCGCGCTCAACTGGGAGAAACCATCCCCGTGCCTGGCGTGCTGCGCATTCTCGATCATGCACAGGACACCGGCCTGCGCACTGCCGTGGTGACCAACGCGCCACGAGAGAACGCCATGGCCATGTTGACCGGCCTGGGAATCGTAGACCGCTTCGAGACCATCGTCATCGGCGGAGAACTGGAACGCGGCAAGCCCCATCCCATGCCGTACCTGACGGCCCTGGAACTTCTCGGTGTGAGCGCCGACAACGCGCTTGCCTTCGAGGACTCGCTGGCGGGCGTACAGTCAGCAAATACCGCTGGCATCCATACCTTCGGCGTCTTGTCGGGGCTTGATGAAAACCAGCTGCGAGAAGCAGGCGCCAAAAGCGTGATCCGTGACTTCAATGATGAGGTTCTGTGGAATCTGTTGAAATCGTCGTCCTGATGCGATGTAAATCACCCGCGATCCGGCATGAAATCAATAATCGCTGAAGTTCCAACAGACAAGGACGACTCAAGGGTCAGTTGCCAGCCAAACCGCTCGCAGATGCGCTGGGTCAGAAACAGACCCAGCCCTGCACCGCCTGCCCGTTTCCCAGATTGCTTGAGTGATTCAGTGAAACGATAGGCCGCCTGGGTTGCATCGAAGCCCGAGCCGGAGTCACGGATACACAATACTCCATCCACAAGTGACACATGGATTTCGCCTTCGTGGGTATGCTCCGCAGCGTTCCTGAGCAAATTGCCTGCCGCGATTCGCACCATGGATTCAGGGGCCTGCAAGGTTAAAGGTTCGATATCTCCCAACACATAACGCACTGGTTTTCCAGAAAGCAGATAGGTGTGGTCATTCACCAGTTCAGGAAGCAGCCCGTGCAACACGGTAACTTGCTTTCGCTCTTGAGGGCTTGGCTCGCGTGACAGGTACAACAGAGCTTCCATGATCTGCGTGAGTGTATCCACTGCTTCGTCAATCCGGCGTAGCGGCCGCTGTGCCCGTTCGGGTAATTGTTGTTTATGAAGCACATCCGCAGCGCCAGAAATAATTGCCAGAGGCGTACGAAATTCGTGGCTGGCCTGATCCAGCAGGCTGCGTTCACGCTCAACCGCGAGCTCGACCCGCTCAAGGTGCGCGTTGGTTTCCTGGGCGATGGTATTAAGCTCACTTTTACGATAGGTCGCCGGAAGCCGCTGCGACGGTTTCAACGGATCGAGCTTGCGCATCCGCCATGCCAGGTCCGCAATGGGTCTGGTCAGGCTCAGGTGGAACCATCGGATCACCAGGCAGATCAGGATGAAATTGAACAGCAGAAACACCAGGCTGAGTTGTACGCTTGCGTTCTGTTCGTCTTCCAGCCCGGTCATGTCGATTGCCATGATCAATCGCCCCTGCGGCACAGAGGTCACCAGGGCGGTGTAAGCGCGGGCACGAGAGGTGTCACCGGGTGAGTCAGCAAAAGGCCCCCACCTCGGTGTCACAATAGACAGCACACCGGAAAGCGGCGAAGAGTCCGCGATGCTATCAAGTTCGCCTTCCCTGTAGTACCCGGGTGCAAGCGTAGCCAGAAAGGCTGGCATGTCGGCGGGTACCATACCATCATGGGTTAAAAGCCACCCCTTCACCGCACCCTCGGTGGGCAACGAGTCACGAAAGTCTGCTCGGGAAGACTGCAGAACATTCTGCGTACTCGACTCCAGGACTTGCAGCCAGATCGGGTGCTCAACCAAGCCTTGGCTCAGTTTACCCTGGACTACGAGGCCTAGCGTGAGCATCGCACCAAACATTGCAAAGCTCACATTGACCAGCCACTGTACGCTTTGCAAACGCCATGGAAACTTCATTCGCCGCTCTCACCCAGACGATAGCCAGTGCCGGTAATCGTATGGAGAAGCTTGTCTTCGCCATGCTGATCGATGGCGCGACGCAACAGGTGCATATGTGAGCGCAGCAGATCGCCATCCGGAACACTTTCGCCCCAGATCAAACCCTCAAGACGATCACGGCGTACCGTTCTTGGCGACTCGCGCATCAGCAACTCCAAGACATTACGCAACGTCCCGGAGAGCGTTATCGTGCGCGAGCCTCTTGCAACCACCTGGCTGTCCAGGTTGTATGTCAAATCGCGTATTCGCAATATGCGCCCTGCTGCCGCACTGGCCTTGGCGCGACCAACCATGACGCGCAAGCGGATTTCAAGCTCTGGCAAGGCCACAGGTTTGACAAGATAGTCGTCTGCGCCCTGTTCAAAGCTCAACAATTTGCCTTCGAGCTGGTCCTTGGCAGTGAGCATGATAATGGGCGTGACACACCCATGTTCCTCTCGTAGTTTGCGCAGGACGCTCATGCCGTCCATTCGTGGCAACATCCAGTCCAGAATAATCGCGTCGTAGCGGTTCTGGGTCGCAAGGCTCAACCCTGACTGGCCATCGGGTGCTGCATCCGGGATATGTCCGCAGGCTTCCAGATAGTCAAACATGTTGGCTGCCAGCAAGCGGTTGTCCTCGATGATAAGGACTTGTAACGATATCGGATGAGCCAGGCCGGAGTTCATTTGACAGACCTTTTCACAACGGAAATGTAATGGCGATTGTGAGTCGCATCCTGACGGGTCGTTGCAAGTCATGTGCGTAACAGCCAGCCAATGACTACTAGCACAGTAGCAATGATTCCGAGCATCACGCCCATGAGAGCCACATTGATACTCCACTTCACAACATTGTAAAGAGGCCGATTGCGCGCTCGCAGTTTCTTTCCACGTACGAGAAAAGGGGTAAACCAGGCAAACATTGCACTGGCCACACCGCGTCTGTCGCGCTCATCGTTAGGGGTCTGGATAATGCGCGGCACCAGCGAATAGACCGCATTGAAAATACGTCCGGGCAGGCTCATGGGCCTGCGCACGTCACACATCAGAATCAGGCGCGGCAAGTCGGTGTCGTTTCTCACAAAATGCAGGTAAGTCTCATCGAATATAAAGGCCTCTCCGTCCTGCCAGGCATGCTCGTTACCATCGACATTGATAAAACACTCCGGCCTGTTTGGCGTCGCCAGGCCCAGGTGATACCTGAGCGAACACCCTAGCGGATCTGCATGGGGCGTGAGTAATGAGTGCGGTGGGAGCACTGCGAACATGGCAGCCTTTATGTCGGGAAACCGGGACAGTATCTCCAGCGTTTTAGGGCAACTGGCGCTCGCTGATGCATAGGTATAGCCATACCAGTTGAGGTAATAACGGCTCCAGCCATATTTGTAAAAGGTCCGAAACCCCACATCGAACGATGCAGGAGAACCTGTTCGCCGGGCCTCGTCAAAACTGCCCTCAGCCTGAATCGCAAGCGCTTCATCACGCATGACCTCCCAGTGCTGCGCCAGGTTCTCAAGGGTTGAATAACGATCCATTGAAACAAACGGACTACGTGCCCAAGGCCGGGTAAACATGTAAAGCAAGGCATTGGGCAGTGCGAACACTGGCCAACTCTTGCGCAGATACTGTTGCAGGCCCGTGTAACGGGCCTGCCCTCGGAATTGATACACATAGACCATGGCGGCCAGCCAGCTCACGACAAGAGATGTCAGCATGATACCGGTCACGACGCCTCTCCCCGACTGGCCTGATGTCTTGAGATACCCGGCATCAGAAGCGCCTCGAAATGCCGAACATGACCGATGCCTCGCCATCGGTGTCAGCCTCAAGCAGCGGACTGTCGCTAATGTCATTGGGCAGAAACTTGTACTGCACGGAGCTCATGAACTGCCAGTTCTGGCCGATCGGGTGGGCGTAAGCCAGGCCTAGCTCGGGGATAGTGGCTGCGCCAGGCTTGTAGTCAACGACGCCTCGCGCCACTTCGTCTTTCAGGGTGCCGAAATAGTAGTTCGCCGTATCCTTGGAGAGGTGGCTGACACTGATGGTCGGTTCGAGACTACCGCGACCGACTTCAAACTCATAACCGTACTTGGCCGACAACTCAAACCCTTCGCTCGCACCACTTACGTCGGTCTTGGCGACCAATTCAAACTTGCCTGCTGCCCCCCGCCACGAGGCTGAGAGCCCCATGTCCAGACCATTGTCACGATCTTCGAGCAGGTCCCTGTCGATACCGTTACGGGCCAGTTCCTTACGCCCGAAATCCTTGGCATCTATCCCGTCCATGCGTAACGAGGCGATGGCATTCAGCTCGAAGCCTTCATTGCGAATCAGATGCGCGCCACCAGTAAGGCCGCGTACAAAGAACCGCTCCCCTTCATAATGAATCAGTGGCAACGGGGTGATTTTTGTCCCCTCACCCGCGTAAGGACTTTCCGATATCCCAACGCCCAACCCCAAGCCCCAGCGTGGGGAATCGGCCTGTGAGGCCGTCTGCGCGGTAGCGAGGGTTGGCAAGGCGAGCAAGCAGGCCAGGACTGAGCAGGATTTATTCATAAGTGCCAGGAGTTCCGATTGGTTTCAGGATCGGGGCGCGCGCAACCTGACAAGACAACGTGCCAGGCCGGGTTTACACCCCAAGGTTTTCAAGCAATCGAATCGTACGTCTGGCGTGTCGTAACAATGTCGTAAAGGGAGTTGGCACCTGGCTGATCGGGTATAGCGCAGGTGCGGGAATCGGAGGTTTGATCTGCCCGTCACGCAGTACGCAGGAGCCCTGTCGTAGAGCGTGGAGAAAGCCAATGGCGAATCCGGCGCTGCGCACTATCCATACAGGAAAAGACCACCGGGACGACGAGCAGGCTGAGAGCAGTGGATGTGATCAGTCCACCGATCACTGCCACCGCCATCGGCTGGCGAAAACTCGCATCGGCACCAAATCCCAACCCGATCGGCAACATGCCGGTGATCATTGCAATAGTTGTCATCACGATGGGGCGCGCACGTTTGTGGCAAGCGTCAAGCAGCGCCGTATTCAACGCAACGCCCTGCTCACTCATCGTTACAATCGTGTACTCGACCAGCAGAATCGAGTTCTTGGTCACAATACCCATCAACATGATCAACCCGATCATTGACGGGATACTCAACTCGCTGCCCGCAACGAGCAGACCGACAAAAGCACCGCCCAGTGACAGAGGGATAGCCGAAAGAATGGTGACCGGGTGCAGGAAGTCCTTGAACAGCAGCACCAGAACACAGTAAACGCACACCACACCAATAAGGCTGGCCAAACCGAAGCCCAGCCCCAGCTCTTCCATGAGTTCGGCATCATCTGCCTGAACAATCTGCACACTCGACGGCATGGCTTGCACCGCAGGTAAAGCCAGGGTGTCAGCAAGCGCCTGACCAAGGGGAGTCCCACCCAGTTCGGCACTGATGGTCACGTAGCGGCGCCGATCATAGCGCTCAATCTGTGCCGGACCACTGCCGATGCTGATGTGTGCCACATTCCCAAGCGGCACAAGCCCCTCGCGGCCCCGCACTCGAAGATTGCTCAAGGACTCGACATCCTGCTGAACAGCCTCAGGCAGTTGTGTGCGTATATACACCTGTCGATTGTCGAGATTGAGCCGCGCAAGTCGTGAGTCCGTATCTCCGGCCGTTGCGATACGTACCGTCTCGCCAATTGCGGCTGTACTGACGCCTGACTCGGAAGCCCGTACCAGATCGGGCCGGACGGTAATTTCCGGGCGCTCCAGGCTTGCCGTAGAACTGACGTTGTACAAGCCGCGTACTCCTCGAAGCTCAGACTCGATAGCCTGAGCGCTGGCTTTCAGTGCGACAGCGTCATCACTGGTCAGAATGATCGACATTTGTTCGCCGATATTGCCGCTGCCTACGGTAAAACGTGCCCCCGGCACACTCTGCAGTGCTGCGCGTATGGAGTTTTCAATCGACGTTTGATCGCCGCGCTCGGCGCGAGGCATCAACGTCACATCCAAAGCTCCGCGACGAACGTCTCCACCCTGTAAATTATCACTGTCCGCCTGCGCCGCCCCCACAGTAGATAACACCCGCTGGACGCCAGGCAGCGTGGCCAGTCGGGCACGAGCAGCTTCGGCAGTTGTCAGGGTATCCTGTAGTGCGCTGCCGGGAGGTAATTCGATGCTGATTGTGGTGTATCCACGGTCAGAGGCCGGCATTAAGCCCGTTGGCAAGTAAGGTACGAGAGCCACCGAACCGACCATGAATGCAAATGTCAGGGCCAGCGTGGATTTGCGATGCATAAGGCACCAATGTGCCAAGCGCAGATAGGTGCGCATCACGCGGCCATCCAACACTTCGGACTCATCCGCACGAGGGGGATACGGTTTCAGAAACCGGACTGCCATCATCGGAGTAATCAGCCGGGCTACCAATAACGAAGCCAGCACCGCAACTACTGCGGTCCAACCAAACTCTCGAAAGAACAGGCCGGGCACCCCGCCCATCATCGCGGTGGGAAGAAACACGACGACAAGCGCCATTGTGGTAGCAATCACCGCCAGCGCTATCTCCGTAACAGCATCAGCCGTTGCTTGCTCCATAGGCTTGCCCATGCGTGCATGGCGCTCAATGTTCTCGACTTCCACAATTGCATCGTCCACCAGGATGCCGACTATGACTGCCAGCGCCAGCAGGCTTACCGTGTTAAGCGAAAAACCAAACCACGCCATGGCAGCGAATGTCGGAAGAATCGACAGAGGCAGCGCCGAAGCGGCTATCAACATGGCTCGCCAGTCCCGCAGGAAGAACCAGACCACCAGCACAGCCAATAACGCCCCTTCGTAGAGCATGAACAGCGAACCATCGAATTGCTCTTGCGTGTAATCAACGCTGTTAGTGACCAGAGTGGCCTGCAAGCCCGGACGCTTTTGCTGCAACCCGGCCAGCGCCGCCTTTACACCGGCTGCGATTCGAGTAACGTCCTGCCCCATGGACGGGTAGATCCGGAAACCGACAACGGGCTTCCCGTCCAACAGTGCTATCTGACTGCGTTCGGCAACCGTATCAGTGACCGTTGCCAACTGATCCAGTCGCAGTGATCGTCCATCCGACAACGCTATCGGCAATGCCGACAACTCGGAAGCCTGGCCAGCCAGTGAAATAGTCCGCACCGCCTGTTCGCCACCACCAAGTCTGGCGCGCCCTCCTGAGCTTTGCTGCTGAGCGTTGCTCAATGCAAGCGAGACTTCGCCGACAGTCGCAGCGTGGGCGATGAGTAAAGCGGGGTCCAGAGTCACCCGTACTTCCCGCATCACGCCACCGATACGCTCGAAACGGCCAACACCTTTTACCCCCAATATCGTCTTGGCTACCGTGTCATCCACAAACCATGACAAAGCCTCTTCGTTCATGGCAGGCATGGCGATGGCATAAGTCTGAATAGCTTCACTACTCGCACGCACAGCGCTTACCTGCGGCTCCAGTAGATCGTCAGGCAAGTCGGAGCGAACGCGATCAACGGCATCCCTGGATTCCATCAATGCATCGGAAAGAGGCTTGCCCAGCTCGAACTCAACCGCAATATTCACGGAGCTTTCAGTGATCACGGTGCTTATGTGCTTGATTCTGTCCAGCGTGGCCAGCGAGTCTTCGATTTTACGCGCCACTTCGGTTTCAAGCTGAGCAGGTGCAGCACCGGGTTGCGAAAGCGCTATGCGAACAACCGGCATATCGACATCGGGCATATCCTGAATCGGTAACTTCCACAGCCCCCATATGCCCGCCAGGGTAAGCAGTGCAAACAGCAGGATAGAGGGGATCGGATTGCGTATGGACCAGGTAGCCAGGTTCATTTCTCTGCTCCGTTTGCAACTGTCGTAGCAGAAATCGCAACCGCAGGTGCCTGAACAATCCTTACGCTGTCGCCATCATTCACAAAACCGGCACCCTGTACCACAACACGGTCTCCCTCACTCAAACCCTGCACGATCTCTACATCCTGAGCCTGGCGGCGGCCAGTCTTCACGACCTGAAGAGATACCTTCGCAGCACCTTGTTGCGTATCGAGTTTGAATACATGGCTATGCCCATCGCGGATAAAGACACTACCAGCGGGCACCACCAACGCACTCTGCTGCGTCACTGAAATACGCCCTTGTACATACATGCCCGCTCGCGCTGTGCTGCCCGAAATGATGTCTGCATACACCATTGCGAGGCGCGTTTGAGCGTTCAACGCGGGTGCCATTTGCCTGACAGTTGCTTGCGCGACCTGGCCATCTGGCAGCGCCAACGTCACAATCTGGCCAGCAGCCACCTGCCCTGCCTGCGCAGCGGTAAGCTCACCTCGCCATTCGAGTCGACTCTGGCGTATGAGCCGAAACAGCTCATCGCCGACCGCGCCTACTGTGCCAATCGTTGCAGTGCGGGTACTGATCACACCATCGTCGGGCGATACAACCGTTGCATACCTGAGCTGTAACTCCCGAGACGTCAATTGAGCCTGACTGGACTCAACCTGCGCCAACGCTGTTTCAGCCTCGGTCACCGAGTTCGATATGTCCTGCTCGCTCATGGCACCCACTTCCTTGAGTTTGAGTGCGCGTTCACGATTGGCAACCGCTTGTACTGCCAGAGCTTTCGACTGCCTGAGTGCTGCATGCAATTGCGCAACATCGGCGCGCAAGGCCTCGGTTTCAAATCGAGCCAACACCTGGCCTCGACGCACCACATCCCCCGGGCCAACAAGCAACTCAGTGAGTCGAACCCCACTGACCTGTCCTCCGATAACCGCCTCCTGCCACGGCTCAATCGCACCGGAGGCATTCAAATGGACCGGCCATTCAACCAGCCGCACGGATGCATCGGTCACCGTCATTGCGACCAAGGCATCAGTGGTCGGCTCTGAAGGTGGAGGTTCGCGCAGATACAGCACCTGCCAGGAAATAGCCCCGACAACCAGTAAGGCAAACAGGCTGAGCGCCGCAATTGCCCAGTTACGCTGGCGTTCGTCTATTGATTTACCGGTATTGGGCGCACAGTTTCTTACTGTCATAGAGGGTGTGTTCTAAGTTGGGGGAGTATCGGGAAGAAGAAGTACCGCCAGTGGTGCTCAAGGCTGAAATCATCCCTGGGCTACCTGCGGTTTTTTGAGGAGTCAGATCGTATCGCTGGCGTGTCGTAGCAATGTTGTCAAGCTGGACGGATGCGCCGTGTCCAGGCGGCTATTGCAGCCAGCCTGGATTGTCTCTGGAAGGGAAGTAAAGCGAGAGGAAACTGGTCTGGGCGGCCCTCCAACGACCGCGACAGGGCGGTATTACGGAATCAGACCGAAAGCTCGGCAATCCGCTGCTCGGCGGCGCTAATCGCAGCAGCGCGTTGATCGGGACCGAAGGCAACACCCTCGGCCAGGATGACCTCGGGGTTGGTGATGCCGATGAAGTTGAGCGCGGTGCGCAGGTAGGTTTCGCCATGTTCCATGTTGGCAATCGGCGAGTCTGGCCCATAGATGCCGCCACGTGCGACCGCCAGGATGACACGTTTTCCACCCGCCAATCCTTCAGGCCCTTGCTCCGTGTAGCGGAAGGTCTGGCCTGCCACAAGAACCCGGTCGATCCAGGCCTTGAGTTGTGTAGGCACAGTGAAGTTGTAGAGCGCGACACCGATCACAAGGGTGTCGGCAGCCAGAAACTCCTGCAAGGTGGCCGCACCAATTTCAAGGTCGCGTTGTATCTCCGGCGAGTGATCAACACCTGTGGTCTGTAGAGCCGTGAGATAAGCGGCGGACAGTTGTGGTACCGGCGTTGCTGCCAGGTCGCGATAGGTCACGACGGCATTCGGCGTTTCACCCTGCAGTTTCGCGACAATCTGTGCAGACAAGGTGCGGCTGACCGAGTGGGCGCCCAGGATGCTCGAATCGAGGTGAAGAATGTTCATGGGTAACTTCCTTACTTTGGCTGAAATATTCGTTCTGAAATGATGCAGAAGGGTGTTAGCCCAGTCGCCCGTCGCGCCGCAGAGCAGCACCGATGCGCTGTATCTCGGCTTCACCTCGTGCAAGGGCTTCCCTGCTGGTGTGAACCGAGTAGTAACCCATCACTAGCTCGTGGGGATGTTTCACGGCTGAGCCCAGTACAAAAGAGGTTGTGCCCTGCGCGACCAGATCGATGGCCTGGTTTGACTCCTCAAACACCGCCAGCTCGCCGGTATCCACAGCGCTACCGGCCTCAAGCAGCCCTTCACTGACCGCCAGCCACGTCACGGTATGACCCGATGGCGGAGTGAAGCGCCACCGCTCACCGTCTTTAAGCGTCACGGCGAGATAAGTCATGTCCGAAGGAGCCGGGATGGTACTTTCTGCATTGCCATAGCGACCGAGCAGAACTCGCGCCGGGCCTTCCCGGGGAATCTGCGCGGGGGCAAGGTAATGACTTTCAGGGGGCGCATTTTCTTCTGCGGCGGGCAACGCGACCCACAACTGGAAGCCACGCATCGCCTTTTCACTGAACGGCGTACCCGAATGCCAGATGCCATTGCCGGCACTCATCCACTCGACACCGCCAGCGGGCAGAACGCCCTTCTTGCCAGTCGTGTCTTCGTAGATCACTTCACCGGCCTCCATGAAGGTCAGCGTTGCAATGCCGGAATGAGGATGCATGCCGAAGCCTTGCGGTCTGGCGTTTGGCAGAGTGCTGAAGATGTCGAGAAACACGAAAGGCTTCAGGATCTGGCCAAGGTCGCTCGGGCTCACGAGGCGAGTGACAGGCCCATGCACTCGGCCATGGGTGCGATGGACGATGGCACGCGCCTGCTCGTTAGTGCCCACCCTTGCATGACTTTGCTGGTGATCGTGAAGGGTGTGGCGAGTGCCGTTAAGCAAGGATGAAGTGGTCATGAGTCAGCGATGCCTTGTGTGTAAAGCAGAGGGCATGTGCCCTGTTGTCACTAGGATAGGGTTGACTCATTTACTTGATAAGATGGGGTTGTCGGATTGAATTAATCCATTTATTGACGTAATTAATGTTAAAGCCTGTGAAAGATATAATCGGCAGCGTCACTGCTGGCCAGTGGGACATTGTGTGCGATCAAGTGTCCACGCAGTTGCGGATCATCGACCCGAACTGTCCATCCTTCAGCCCAGTCATCCACGACAACCTCCTTGCTGCGGCGTATCGCCTCGATCAACGTCAAGCGCTCCGGGAAATAGACAGCGAAGGCATTCTCCTTCCAGCTCGCGACCTTGATGCCCAGTTGCGCGCACACGGCTATCTTGGTTGCCGCGTCAACGATATCGGCTTGTCTGGACTGATTGACCAGCGCCTGAAGCTCGGGGTTGGCGACACCGTCTGTACACAGGATGTCACCACTGCCCCATGATTCAGGCGGACAGATCTTGTTGTCACTGCTCATCTCAATGAACGGATTGATTTCCATAGGGTAGATCCGACAGACCAGCGGGCGCTCTTCATAGATGCCGCACAGGTTATCCGCACGCAGATTCGGGCACTGGTCGAGTGCATTGGCAACGAACACCGCGATAACGCGGATGCTGCTGTCATCACTATTGACCGCGACCGACCGGCCTGCGCCGTGGGCATATTGTCTTGAGTCGGCTGGCCAGGTCAGCTCGTTGAAAGCTTCCAGCACCACCGCTACATCATGACCTCGGGCCAGCCATTGCTCGGCTTCGATCAGCGTCAGGGGTATGAGCCGGCCTTTGCAGCAGATCCCGCAGCCCACGCAGTTATAGCGAATTACAGTGTTTTGCATATTCCATCCTGGAGCTACAGGTCTTTTCAGGGGCGAACGGGTTCGGCGCCCATAATCTGGTCGAATGATTGAAAAACAGGGTCACGGACATTCACCTGCTGCTGATCAGCCAGGGTGAGGGGTAAACAAATGTATTGAGTTGCGATACACAAGCATCAATAGGATGGCGCTGGTGCAGTCATGGCGGGAAAATAACAGTTTCCGAACGTATCAATATCGACACAGTTGTAGCCGGGTATTTCAAAGAGAAGCATTCTCGTCCCATAAGCCAGGCAAAGCCGCAAACGGCATCGCCATGCTGGAACCAAGTCACAGGGCATTTCCACTCAGGGCAAAGGAAACCTTCCTTTACGGCCGGACAGCCATCGCGAGGTTGTTCCGGTCAGTCCATGACACGGAGAATGCTCATGATTCCGCTTAACAACACACCCGGCACGAGCCAGATACATGGCGCGACGTCCTCGGGCCACAACCCGCAAGGCCTCAACCAGCAAAACCAGCCACCGACACAGCGCACAGCCACTTCACTGGACAAACTGGGTCAGCACTCAACCACAAAAACCGGCCCGGTGACTCAGGACCTGCAGGCCACGCCAAAGATCGGCGTGCAGAGCAGCGGACAGTCCGAGATACAGAATCAGGACGCCAGCGATCAGGCCGCTCAAGCCACAGCACAGCGTATGCGCGGGGCGGGCTCAAGCCTGCGCGGTTCGGATAAATTGGGGCGCTCTGGGGGCGGAGAAAGCCGGGCAGAATCCTCGAAATCGAAGAAATCCGAAAGCAACGCAGAAAGCAGCGTCAAGTCAGAAGCCATGCCTCTGGCACAAAATGACCCGGTTGTGCTGAAAACAGAGGAGATGGGTTGGCCACTGCGCAACAGCGCACTGAAAAACTCCTTGATGGGCAAACCTAAAGCCGAATCCTCGAAATCGAATAAAGCCGAAGGCAAGAGCAGCGCAGGCGAGTCAGCCAAAGAAACGCCAATCCAGAAAGAGGCCGGTACATCATCTAAGCAGGAGATTACCGAAACCGGATCACCGAAGCTTTCCCGTGATGAGCAGGCGCTTCAGAACGCAGCTCAGGCCAGAAGCAGATCGAATACCAGACTCAGTGGCAGCGATGGCCTGGGCCGGGCCCTCAACGAAGGCCGCGAGTCCCTCCCCAGACCCGATAGCAACGCGGTCACTCTGGACAAGAAAGGCAAGGCCAGTTTCGAGAACTTCAGCCCACCGGCGCTGAACACCTTGCTTCAAGATACCGTTGGCAAAAAGGATAAAACCTACCTGGCCCATCATTACACGGGGAAAGGCAACGATCAGGTCCTGCTGGAACCCAAGGGCCACCTGCTCAAGATGCAGCAGAGTGAAACAGGCTTCACCCTGTTGCGCAGCAGTAAATCGCTGGATGTACCGTCAGGTAGCAAACCTGGCAGCGTCACGCTCCAACGCCAGGGCAACTCGATGAACCTCGAAGGCCTGAAATCGACGGTCACACAAGCCCTGCCGGACAAAGCGCACATTGCCCACTTGAGCGGAGCCCATCAGGACAGCAGCGGCCAGACGCTGCGCCTTCATGATGAAAAGCTTTATCAGTTCAAGTCGGACACTTCCAAGTGGTCCCCCCTTCCCGATACAGGCGACAAAAAATTCAGCAGCCTTTCAACGGAAGGTGACGGCAAGCTCTATGCCCGTAGCGGCGACTCGCTGATCAATCTGTCCAGCGATAAAAAACCCGAAATCCAACTCAAGGATCTGGCGGCACATTCGGTTGCCTCCGACGGAACCGTGGCCATGCTGGCGGGCAAGGACACCCAGACCCTGCAGTTGGGCAAGATGGGGGAAGTGCCAGAGCTGCATATCACCCTCAACCTCAACGATGGCAAGTCCGAAGCCAGCAGCATCGGCCTGACCAAGGATCGCCTGTTCGTCGCCGATACCGAAGGCAAGCTGTACAGCGCCTCGCGCAACGAGCTTAAAAGCGATGATGGCGTCCTGAAACTCATGCCGGAGAAAAACTACCAGCCAGAAGATGGCAAGCTGGGAGCGCGTCATCAGGTCACCGGTTTCATGAGTGGTGATGACGGGCAGATGCATGCCTTGGTCAAGGACGGTGCCGGCCAGGTCCACTCCCATACCCTGGATGAAAAGACCTCCAGCCTCCAGAGCGGCTGGAACCTCTCGGACGTGAAGGTTCTGGAAAATACCCAGGGCCTGCCTGTAAAGAGCGAGCCGACTTCGGAAAACATCTACGACCTGCACAGGAACGGTCGCGTAGGCCTGGTGGATGGCAGTATCCAGGCATGGGATACGACCACTCAGGCCTGGAAAGACACCGGCGTCAAAGATATCGATGCGCTGAAACGCGGCATCGACGGCAATGCCTATGTGCTCAAGGACGGCAAGGTTCACGAGCTGAAAGTGACTCCCGACTACGGCAAGAGCACCTTCAACGACACCCACAACCTGAAAGATACGCCACGCTCTACCAAGGTCGAACTGGGCGATGCCATCGCGGGCCTGGAGGACCGCGTGATCAAAGACTTTGCCATGTACAACGACAAACAGTTCGTGGCCCTTGATGACAAAGGCCGCATGACCGCCCACCACAAGGAAGGCGATCCAACTGAAATGACCCGCCATGGCCTGGAAGGCACTGTTGCCTACCTGACCCTGGACGCCAATGGCGTGCATGCTGCAACCAGCAATGGCGATCTGTTCTTCATGCTCAACGAGGACTGGCAGAAAAAACCGACGGATACGCCATTGCAGTCCCAGCCTTCGACCTCCACAGCGGCTGAGGACAAACCTTCAACATCCGCCGCAGCAGCGGACAAACCTTCAACCTCCACTGCAACAGCGGACAAACCTTCAAGCCCCAAGGCATCGGAGTCCAAAACAGACAGCGAGCCCAAATGGCAAAAAATCCCTCTCAGCTTCGGGAGTGAGATAGCCAGTATTCGTACAGAAGTGGATAACACGCTCAGCGTTTCGCTGAAAAACGACCCCAATGGTAACGGCGCCTATCAGCTCAAGGACAAGAAATGGCAAACCATTGACCATCGTCCTGCCGATCAGAACGAACTGAACACGATATTCAATCGACTCGACAAAAGCATGGCAAGGGTGAGCATTCCCGGAGTCGGCACATTAAACTATACCTCCAACCTGCTGGGCCGCAGCGGTATAGAGCAAAGCAATAAATCCAGCACGGTAGAGTTCACCAAGGCTTACGTTTTCAAGCCCGATCTGGAAATACGACCGGCCAAGAACGTAGTGAACTATTTCGACCACAAGATCAATGGCCGGGTCGGTCTGGCAGACGTCTACAATGCCCAGTCCCCCTTGTTTCATGACTTGAAGGAAATCCGCCAGGCACCAGGCAAGGCCCCGGAAGCCGGCCACGACCTGAAAACTCGCATCGCCAAACTGGATATCGGTGAAGAAGGCAAGGAGTTGACCAAAAGCCTGGAGTCTTTCCGCGAAGAGCTGGAAAACCACAGCCGCAAGGCGGTCATGACCCTGGGCGAAAAAGCAGGCCTGCTCAACCTTCATGGAGAGCCCACGGAAAAAGGGAAAAAAGCCGCGAGTAAACTGGAGTCTGCGCCTCCAAAACGTAATGAACCCAAGAATGACCTGATGGCACTGACTCAGGGTGCTCTGGACAAAGTCTCTCCGTCCTCGGATAACCCGACCGGCGCATTGCTCAAGTCCCTGCAGGGCATGGGCCTGAAAATGAAGCATCTGGATGCCGATACCCCCGCGGGCAAGCGTCGCCATGGCCACGATGAACATGCCCTGACCAAGGCACGCCTGGCTCTGGATATCAAGACCCTCAATGAGGTCGGACAGCTGCTGGACAAAGCTGAAAAACTCCCTGATGGCCCCGACAAGAATGCCCAGATAAAGGCCATCAAGCACGAATTGACCCATCTGCGCGACAAGACCTATGGCGAAAATCCGATCAAGCACGTTTCGGACATGGGTTTTACCGAGCACTATCAGTTGGAAAAGTCCTACGACGGAATCAAGGCTTTCCTGAACGGTTTCCACAAGCCGGATCACGCCACCAGCCTCAACATGCGCGTCGCCACCGGCAGCAAGGATCAGGCCGAGCTGGCTGAAAAATTCAAGAACTCGCTTAAGCAGCTGGAATTTCCGGACGACGAAATCAGCCTTTCACGCAGCTACGGCATGACCTTGAGCACGCCCTTCATTGGTATAGCCAAACACGTGACAGGCCCCTTCCCCAGCGGGCAGTACACCAACACCCGCAATTACGCCTTTGCGGCCGAGCGCGGCGAAAAGGGCGTGGAAGTCTATCTGCTTCGTGAACGTGCCAACCTGCTCAGCGGTACCGTGGGAGCCGGCAAGGATGTCCTGCCGGACATTACGAGCGCCGGTGAATACGCAAAACTGACCACCCTGGATCTGGGCAATGAAAAACGTGGCGCACTGGCCTTTCGCGTAGGAGGCGATATAACGCTTGCGGGTACCCACACCCAACGTACCGGTGTGGCATTTACAGTGCCGGATGAAAAGATCGATCAGTTCGTCGACAACCTCTTCACAGGCAAGCTGACAGCACTGGATGTTCTCAAGGAAGGCGCAAACCACAAGGCCCACGAAATGAAGCGGGTCAATGTCGACTTGACTGCGGGGGCCAACACCGAGTTCCGCGTACAACTGGGCATCTCGGATCATGACAGCAAGCCATTGACAGCCTCTGCACGCTTCGGTGTCGGTTTCACCGCCAACGTCAATCTTGCCAACTTCACCTGGCAAAAACTGAGTCAGGAAAACGATACCAGTCGCATGGATGAAAAATCCCAGAACAGGCCTCGTCTGCTCAACAACTTCAATGCCGGATTTTTCGCCCGCGCTCAGGTTGTCGGCGGCCATACCAATCCAACCCCGAGCTCGGCCCCCGGCTCTCAGGCAATCACGAGCACCAACGGCATCACTGGAACCGCCTCCATTGACGACAAGACAACCAAGCGGATCAAGTTCCAGTTCAAGGAGGCGGCACCGCTGACCACCGCCAATGTGACCAAACTCGCAACGTCGTTGGGCGATGCGTTCAAGGACAAGGCTTCGAAGGCCGAACTGACTCGACTGGCCGACCATAAACAACCGGAATACAAGGACGCCAGTGCCAAGGAGAAAATCCAGATTCATCTGAAGGGGCTCAATGACTTCTTTGCCAGCAAGACGCCGGAAAACGATGATCAATACGCAGCATTGCGTTCTCTGAAACGTTCCACGGCCCAGCAGGAAGCCTCGGTCAACAAGCACAGCGTGCTGGACAATGGTCGCTTTGAAAGTAACTACACCAACCTGGCGCGCCTGGACTCGCAGAACCTTACTTCCAAGATCATGAGTGTGATTTACGGCAATCATCAGACCAGCAACGCGGAGAACATCGCCAAGCTGATCGATCAGGACCCGGCACTCAAGTCGATACTCAAAGAGTTTCAAAGCCAGCCTGGCACCCTGGCACGGGTTCGCCTGGAGCCCAAGGACCATGTCTTCGACAGGGTCGATGCCGGCAGCCGGGATGGCACTCTCACGCAAAAAGAAATGTTCGAACTGCTCAGCAACCGCGACAACATGCGGGTCCTGGCTATTTCGATCTTCAAGAGCGCAGCACAGACCGAAGGTTTCACCACTCCCACGCCATTGGTCAGTGCCAATAGCTCAGCCTCAATGGCCGTGAACAAGACCCTGGCCAAGGTGAACTTCACCTACGGCGAGGATCAGGACAAACCCAAGGCGTACTTCGTGAACGGTGAGATTTCCCGAGCATCGGACACACAGAAAACCGTAATGCAAGACCTGCAGAAAAGCGGACTGGAACTCAAGAGCTAAGCCGCTCCCGTTCTTTGTTCACTGACGTAAAAAACAGGCTCGCGGCGCAAACAGAATTGCGCCGCGAGCCTCACCTGTTCTGTGTTTTGACTGCTCAAAGGAACCTCAAGATGACTACCGCTTTTTATGCTCTCGACGATTTTCCGGAACTGGCCAACCTGGTCGCCAACTGCGCGGTGATCCAGGAAGAGCTCGCGACTCTGGATGCACCTCTGCTCGATATCGACCGTACCAACAAGCAGCATCAGCAAGTACACGAAGAACTGAGCGAACACCTGCAACAGGGTGGCGATTACGGCTGGCTCAAGGGCTGGGGTGCCGAAGGAGGCAACCGTGACTGGACGCAATATGCGCTGCTGTTCAGAGACACGCCTATCGGCCCGGCCCAGGCGACCATGCCCCGCACTCTGGAGTTGTTCAAGCCGCTCAAGGGCATAAAAGTCGTGGCCCTGGCCCGTATGGCGCCTCACAGTTTTCTGAGCTTGCACCGTCACCCGGAACTGACGGATGAAGGCCTGTTGCAGATGCACATCACCCTCAGCGCCGCCAATGAAGCCAACTACTCCTACCTGAACGTGGCGGGCGAGTTCTATCACCAGAAACCGGGCACAGGCGCGATTTTCGATGGCTCGCTGGATCATTTCGCCGTCAACGCCACTCCGGTTCCACGGACCATCATCTACATGGAGTTCGAGAAAGAGAAGTTCATGAAGCATTGATTGAAGTAAACGCTGTACCCGTCCCACAGAGCGTGAGTAACGCCTGTGGGATTTTTTGTGTCTGTGTTTTGAGCAGAATGAATTCGCAAGGTGGGGTTTCAAACGACGTATATTTATTGGATTTGATGGCCCTTCGCGAATGAATTCCCCCCTCCCGTAGGAGCGAATTCATTCGCGAGACGTCATTGAGGACGATAGATTTCTTCAGCTTCACGGGCCTCTCGCGAATAAATTCGCTCCTACCAGGGTAGTGCCAGTCAGCAAATGCAAACAGCGCCCATAAAAAAACGGGCTCTTCAAGAGCCCGTTTTGTTTCCCGCCTTACGTACTGTCAGTGCACGACCGGCTTGGCACCCGCAGCTTCCAGCAAGCGATCAGCCAACAACCGCACGATCCAGAAGGCTGTCAGCGAAGCATCGCCACGTAGCTCGTCAGCACCTGCATCACGCTTGAAGTCCGACTCCAGGCTGTCAATGTAATTGTTCAGGCTGAACTGACCATTGACCCGGTTACCCGGCTTGTCGAGAGTCGCCTGCAAACGCTCGTTGACCAGAGCGATTGCATTTTCAAACGCCTGACGCTGATCTGGAGTCAGGTAACCGCCCTTGCGTACCAATGACGACCAGGAGACTTCTTCAGGCTTTTGTTGCGTGGCTGTCATATCAGACCTCCTTGTGGTTGGTAGAGCCCGGCAGCTTGTCGTAAGGGTGCTCTACGTTCTTCAGGTTGATGCCGCTGGTGGTCAGGTTCAGGCCTTCACTGTCGCTCTTCACGAAGGAGAACTTGCCGTTTTCAGCGTCGACGTTCTTCAGGTCCAGGTTCCAGTTGCCTTGCTGCCCACCGTTGGTGCGCATGAAAGTACCGAAGTCCTTGGCCTTGAAGTTATCCACGGTCACGTTAGCGTCGGCATTGAGCTGGAAGATCTTGTCATTGGCGCCTTGGGCACTGCTGTTGGTGATGTTCAGGTTGGTGACTTTGGCACCGCCCTCACCCTTCACGGTCAGCGCGTCTTCACCGACGTTGGTCCAGTGAACGTTATCGACGTTTACAGCCTTCTCGTTGCCGGCACGAACATGCACGCCATCAGCGGCGTTGTCACCGAAGGTCACGTTTTTCAAGGTGGCGCCTTCAGCCAGTTCAAACATTGGCTTCTGTCCTTCGCCCTGTCCGCCATCACCCAGGCTAGGGCCGGCAGTGAAGGTCTTGCCCTGGCCATCGAACACTTCGCCCGGACCTACCTTGATCGTTTCATTGACTACGGTCGGGCTGCCCGAAGCAGTCGGGAAGGACACTGGAGTCGATGAACCAGCAGCGCCAGTGCCTGCAGGGCTACCTGTGCCAGGAGTCGGGGTCGGAGTCGTGCCACCGATGGATGGAGTGCTACCACCACCGCCGCCACCAACAGACGGAGTACCGCCGCCACCACCGCCACCAACAGATGGAGCTGGAGCACCACCGCCACCGCCACCAACAGACGGAGCTGGAGAACCACCGCCACCGCCGCCAGCAACAGCCGGAGCACCACCGCCACCGCCACCGCCAACAGACGGAGCAGGAGAACCACCGCCGCCACCGCCGCCACCACCGGTCCCCTTGCTGGAGGAGTCAGACGGCTGGTTGAAGGTTTCCGGGTGGCTGTCCATGAACTGGGCGATCATTTCCAGCAGCTCTTTGAGCTTGCCGTCCTGGGATACCTGGCCACCGCCATCGGATGTCGGCTGGATGGAGTTATCCAGAGAACCGCCACCCAGGCTTTTCATCAAGGTGTTGACCAGGTCTTCAACACTGCTGGAACCACCCGCTGCGCCTTGAGCACCGCCCAGACCCTGGTTTGAACCAAGACCTTCAAGGCCTTTGGTGCCACCACCGCCAGTGCCGCCTGCACCGCTTACTGGCGAACCGGAGCCGGAACCCGACCCATTACCGCCGCCTTCACCAGTGCCCGACGAAGAGTCGGAGCCGCCAAGAATTTTTTCGAACAGGGCCATCAGAACCTGAGTCAGCAGCTCTTTGGACGATTCGTCACCAGTGCCGTTAGCACCCTTGGAACTGCCATCCTTCTGCTCGCCGCCCTGCAGGGACTGCAGCAAGGAGTCGATGTCGCTCTGGCCCGACTTGCCAGCCTGGCCCGCACCGGAACCCG
Organism: Pseudomonas sp. FG43; assembly: GCF_057809175.1. Classification (NCBI taxonomy): domain Bacteria; kingdom Pseudomonadati; phylum Pseudomonadota; class Gammaproteobacteria; order Pseudomonadales; family Pseudomonadaceae; genus Pseudomonas; species Pseudomonas sp. FG43. The sequence goes on along the minus strand of NZ_JBMDJL010000002.1, from coordinate 143,412 downwards.
AACCTGCGCCGGCACCAGCACCACCGGAGCCAGAACCGGAACCGAGCAACATTTCAGCCAGCATGCCGGCCAGTTGCTCCAGAGGGGATTGTCCGCCCTGCCCCGTGGCAGCGCCCGCTGCTGCGCCCCCCAGACCACCGGATAAGCCCGAAAGACCGGAAAGACCGTTTTGGGAAAAACCCGAAATACCCGCGATATCAGACATTTTCTACCTCGCTCCATCGTTGAGAGTGTCCGGAGTACGGCAATCAATGCCGCCTTGACCGGGAGTGGTGCCATCGAGAAGTCCGGCTTCGTAGTGGCACTCACCGTTGTGTGGCAACAGCCGACAGGCGGTTCCCTGGCAAATGCTTAATTCAGCAATGGCTGCACGGTGGTTCGGGTGTGCTGGACTTGCGTGATGAACCCATTGACCAAGTCGCAGAACTGAACTTCGTCAAGGCGAGCCAATTCACGCTGGGTACACAGACGCAGCTCTTGCTGATCAAGGGCCAGCCAGCAGCCACGCAGACTTGCAACATCAAAATTGATGTTGAGCAGACGCTGCATGTTTTCCTGGCTTTTGCGCACTTGGCCCAGACTGCAATGAATAACCACATTGTCACTGAGCCTGGGCACTTCGATAACGGCGGCTTGACGGTTCTGGCTGTCATACAACGCACAGACACCATTTTGGAGGGTTAAAGATGTACCGAGTGTTTCACTAAGACGAGCAATAAAACGTTGCGCGTCGCGTTGAGAGTTCGCCATTGAATTTTCCTCAAGTTTGTCGTTGCTCAAAATGGATCCATAGCGACAACTGAGTGGAAAATTAATGGCGAGCGGTTCCGGCTGGAATAAATATTCTGAATCTAGTGTTTAAAACCGGTCAATGTGAGGAACTCACTGAGCAGGCTTTGCAAGCTCTCTGAGCGACGATAATCAAGATCCAGTTCGTGCCAGACGACGAACCGCTGCTGATTGTCCAGACAGATATAGTAACCGTCATAGGACTCAACGTTCTCGAAGCGGCGCTTCAGCGTATCGGAGAACAGATTGGGCCGCTGGGCCTGGCGCTCTATCATCAGCGCCAGCCCCCAGCCCACGCTGTCTCTGCGATACACGAAATCGATGCCGGGCGCCCACTCCCACGTACTCGGCTGCTGCTCGCCGATGCTGACGAAGAAATCTCGCTGGTCGGTACTACGCAGAATCGTTTCAGTCATTCAAATGTACCGTAGTGTATTCAGTCGCGTCGTTACGCAGTTCAGGTGACCACCAAACTTTAAGGCTAGAACTATTGGCGCCAACTTGCTGGCATTCACTGGCAAAACAAGATGTTTCCATTGTCGCACAAGCACTCAACAATAGAGTGACAATAAACAAGGCACCGGCATGTACCAACTTCATTTCGGATTCTCCCTACAAACGGACTGTACTGAATTCGGCCCTGAAAAAGTACTGTGTTAATGAGCGATGGCGCTATTAAAACAATAGATGTCACTGTGCCTGAAAACCTTTCTCCATCACATCTGTTTCAAGGCGGCAGTATTGATACTCTGGCTGGGCTGGTCGGTGTCGCAATCGTCGCAACCGGCCTTGTTGCCACAAAGACTTCAGTTGATTGACCTGGCTGAAGACGTGCAACAGGCAACATTGTTACAGCAAGTGTACGAGTTCCCGAGCAGGACGCCAGTGAGAAATCCTGAGCCTTTGCACTGGTATTACGCACGACCCCGACAGCAATATCGAAACCATCCCCGCCAAACCATTGGCCTCGCGCAGGATCGATCGAAAACTCACTCCCCACTCTACACAGATCCCCTAGACGCACACCAGACGATGTCTCTTTGAGATCAGCCGGAATGCGCCCCTTGACCAGGTCGGCAAACGCCTTGGAGATGGCTATTTTCTTGCGCTCGCGGCTATTGGGAGAACCACTGAGAGCCAGTGCCTTGTCCAGTTGCGGGCGGTTTTCGCTGGCGATGTAACGCGCAGGATCGATCTGGTCACCAATCAGCCTTGGCGTGAGGATGAACAGGCGCTCGCGTCGTGAAACCTCCTGGCGCTTGGAAGTGAACAGCGGCCCCAGAACAGGCAGGTCACCCAGCAGCGGGACCTTGTCATGATGCTGGCCTGTCTCATCGACATGAAACCCGCCAATGACCAGTGAACGGTTTTCGCTGATGACCGCCTGTGTGCTGACCGTTCCTCGCTTCACATCCGGAGTTTCGCCGTCGCGAGAGCGGTCGAGCTGGCCATCTTCAATGTCGATGATCAACTGAAAACGATTGGCCTGCGCACCGGCAATGGTACGAGGGATCACTTGCAGGCTGGTCCCGGCCGTAACCGATTGCACGTTGGCGACCCGCTCACCGGTGGCAGTGATATAAGCGGTGCGGCTGAAATCGATCACGGCGGGCTGGTTTTCCAGGGTCAATACCGAAGGCCTGGCGATCACCGATGCCACCCCCTGCCCTTCAAGCGCCTGGATGTCGGCAAAGAAGCGATCGAAATCACTGATGGAAAGCGTGGCCGAACCACCGGTCAGTAGCGAGCTGCCAAAGTTTACCGAACCGGCACGCGCCGACCAGCGGGACTCCAGGGCGCTCAACTGGGTACGATCGATATCCAGGATGATGGCGTCGATCTCCACCAGATTGCTCGGTTGGTCCAGTTGCTGGATCAACTGCTGATACATATCGCGCTTGTCCGGATTGTCATAGATCAGCACCGCATTGTTGCGTACATCGGCGACCACCTTATGGTTGCTCGAAGTTTTACCGGGCTTTGGCTTGTCACGCGAGGCGGTGCGATCCGTGGCCAGATTGATGATCTTGTTGCGGCCGATATCCGCCATGCCCTGCAAGGCCTGGATATTGGCCATCGGATCCTGGGGCGAAGGCGGTACGACCTGCTTGCTCTGGAGCAAGCCATCGAGCAGTGTCGCAACACCGGGAATGGTGATGCTCTGCTCCCGATAGTGAATATCGCGATCCGCCACAGCGGCATAACGCAACGAGAACATCATGACCTGCTGCTTCTCTTCAGGCTTGACCTTTTCCTTGCTGAAACCGCGAATCAACTCAACATAGCGCGACGGGCCACTGACCAGCACCACGCCTTCGTCCGGCAGCTCACCCCAACCGAAACGCTTGTCCAGCAGACCGATATCGGTCAGCGCCTGCTTAAGGTCGGGAGCGGCATCGGATGACACTTCCAGCCGTTGCGAGACTTGCCCCGACTGAGGGCTCACGTACAACTTGCCGTTGTACAGGAACCACTGAAATTGATGCTCCAGGGCCATACGGTCCAGAAACTCCTGGGCATTGCCCGCGCGAATCTTTGCATCGACCACACCGCTGACGCCATTCATCTCCAGGCCCACGCCATAGGAGCTGGCAAAATCTTTCAGCACAGTGGTCAGAGGTGCCTGAGATGCCTCATAGGCATAAGCAGACTGGCGCCACTCTTCCGGTACCGCAGCCATGGCAACCTCTGCCTGCATGCCAAGCAGCGCAAGACAGAGCAATCGTTTCAAGCATTGCTTAAACATAAGAGCCTCTCAGTGCCAAAGGACGCATGAATTGCCTTGGCGGGGTCACCTTCCTGGGTTCAAGCATCGATTCCCAGACATCGCGCTGGTTAACCAGGTCTTCGATGTCATGGATGACCGATGCCGTGCTCTGAAACTTCTGGTATTGCACAAGGCACAGGTGACTCGTCTCGGGATCGAGTGCCAGTGCTCCGCGAAAACGCCTGATACTTGGCCCGGAAAGACGCAATGCGGCCTCAAGCCCCGCATCACCACCGCGCCATGCCTCGCTCAAGGGGGCGAGATAAACCAGCCCTTCATTGCTGCGTTTTATGCTTAACGGCAGTTGATCGACTTGCAACAGCAACACAGGGGTGTTGCTGTCGAGCCAACGCTCGACAGCAACGATCAGATCAGCGGATTTCATTGATGATTGCCTTGGCCAGGTTGTGCTTGACCACAATTTCCTGGTTCACAGCCCAGCTGGCAGTCGAAGACTGCCGGATAGCCGAGTTGAAGGCGTGCCAATCATCCGGGGAGAAGGCGTCCAGACTCAGTGCAGCCGAGTCCAGATCCTTTTGGGTGTTTTCGAAGTTGCTGTCGAGACGGCGTCTGAGTGCATCGGAAGAAAGCATGGTGATACTCCAGGTTCGGGGACTCATGACTGAGTGGCACGCGCAGGAGTTTGGTTCCAGAATATTCCGGTCAAGGCCAAAGATGACGTTGCAGGGCACTCCAGCTCAGGCTGAAATCCCCATGTTCGGTGCGCAGGCTGATGGCATCGAGGTCAAGATTCGGATCACCTCGCAACGTCCAGCCCAGTTGACCCTGCTCTTCCAGGCTCTGGGCAAGCAGCGGTATCTGGTCGGGGTGACAATAGATCAGGGCCGACTCCTCGTTGGGACTGGCCGAGGTCAGTTGCCGCAGGACTGCACTGACTTTCTGGCCGTCCGGCAACTCACCCAGCACAAGCTGCAATGCCTGCTGCACCAGGTCTTCTGCCGCCTCGACAATCGTTGCCAGTGTCTGCTCCCGTTGCTCGCGCAGATCATCGAGCAGTGACTGGGCCTGCTGCCAGACCTCGGCACGGGTTTCTTCTTCGCAACGCCGACGCAACGCCTCGGCTTCAGCCTCGGCAGTTTCAAGAATTTCCCGTGCCCGGGCACGGGCATCTTCCAGCAGTTCCTCTGCCAGCAGGCTCTGCTCAAGAACTTCCCGGCGCAGAAGCGGCTCGTTAACCGTGGAGCGGTTACTGGTAAGCGTCAGACTGCGACTGGTCAACATGCGGACTTCCCTCAATGCTGTTGCTCAAAACGTACCCACCCACGGCCTGCCACAAGGCACACAATCTGGCTTTGGGTATGTCATCAAAGGACAGGCATTCGGCCTGCCCCACGGCATCGCGAGCGAACTTGACCCGCAGTCGCTGCCAGAGCCGGTCACCGACCCACGCTTTCAAGAGGCCAAGGCCCGCAATCCGGGGCTGTCGAGCGTCCCAGTGTTCAGGCAGCCAGTGCCCGGGTTGCAGGGCCCTGCCCAACCGTCGACACCAGAGCCAGGCCGGTTCGTCCAGACTATCGGGGCGCGGCATGCGACTGCCGGCACAGATCCCCACACACAGTTCGAGAGCCAGCGCCCATTGCTCATCGGTCAGATCCAGCAAGGGCAACAACAGGACATCGGGTTCAGGCGGCAGGGTCGAAGTCATGCCCAGGTAGCGGTCGACCATTGCGTCATCGACCTGCCCCAGAAGCCTCAAGGTTGAGGCGCTCATGCCTGCCGAATCGTGCAATTGCCAACTTTCATGGGCCTGGCGCCAGCCCCGGGTCCACCAACATACCCAGACCAGCGCCTGCGGCTCACTCACTTTCATTTCGGCGGTTCCGCTGCTACAGCAGGCCGCGGCCTGAAGCGTTGCCGCCATTGTGGGTTGAGTGCCCACAGGCCAGCCAGCATCAGAGCGATCCCGAATGTGCAGAGCACTGCCATCCACTGCCAGAACTCCATGCGCTCACGGGTCATGGTGAAGGGCCCGACACTGACCATCGGCACAGACTCCTGATAACCCTGTGAAGGCACGAAGACCACGGCCAGCTTTTTCTCGTCCGCATTGGCCATGCCGGGAATACTGCTGGCAACCATGCGCCTTATGCGTGGCAATACGCTGTCGGGTTCAAGGTCAGGGCGGTATTTGATAAACACCGCGGCCGAGGCCGGCTGAACCGGCTCCCCCGGCGCGATGCGCTCAGGCAACACAACATGCACCCTGGCAACCACTACACCATCGATCTGCGACAGGGTCTGCTCCAGCTCCTGAGACAAGGCATAGATGTATCGCGCCCGCTCCTCCATCGGAGAGGAAATGACGCCTTCCTTGCGGAAGACTTCCCCAAGCGTCGAGCGTGACCGGCGAGGCAGACCTACCGCCTCCAGCACCTTCACCGCACGGGAAATATCCTGCGTGGAAACCAGGACGGCGACTCCACCCTTGTCCAGGCGCTTTTGCGCGTCAATGTTTTTACCCGCAAGCTCTGCCAACACTTCGTTGGCATCCTGCTCGGTCAGATCGCGATGCAGCTCCATACGGTCGCCGCAACCAGCCATCAATAACGCCAAAAGCATAAGGATGGCCAGCCTGATTGCCTTGGGGTGCATAAGTTGGGCCTTATTGCAGACTGGTCAGTTTTTCCACGCTCTGGGCGGCCTTGCTCACCAGCTTGGCGCTGAGCAGGCTTTCCAGATAAAAAGAAGACAGAGAACGGTTGGCATCAATAGCCATTTTCGGGTCGCTCGATCTGGCTGCTCGTTGCAGGTCTCGATCAACCCTCTCGGACTCTTTCTGGTAAGCAGTCGATGCCTTGGAGATAGGCGACACCAGCATTTGTGAATCGCTGGCAGTCTTTGGTTCTCCAGAACGCATGGCGGCATTGAACCAGGCAATGTCCGCCTCGGCAGGAGTAGGACCTGGCGGTGGCGATGTCACCTCTGTCTCGAATAGCCCAGTGTGATGTGTTGATACGCGAGTAACGGCCATGTTTGCTTTCTCCTGCCAAGACGAAGGTTTACAGATCAACCGCGATAGTCGGTGACGCTTTGCTGAACCAGAACCGACAGAACGTTGCCTGCCGCGATGCTGGCATCGGTCTTCAAGGTGTTGCCGGCGCCACCGTTCTGGAAGTTCTGCTCCGCATTGGGAAACAGACCACCCAGCGAGTTGCCCTGAGCACTGTCCTTGATTTCGCCCTTGATCATGTTGATGGCTTTCTGGAACTGCTCGCCTTCAGCCTTGGACATGACGTTGTCGCCCTCGGAGAGCTCACCCATCCAGTCCTTCGACTTGCCGTCCGGTTTTCCGAACTCTTCCGGATGCATATCCATGAAGCGCGAGACCTCTTTGAGAACGTCTTTGTCCTCAAAGTTGAAGCTCATCTGACCGCTTTTGGCATTCGGTGCAGTATTGGGCGTCAGCAGGTTGTCGAGCTTTTCCTCGCCCAGGCTGCCCAGCAATGCAGCCAGCAGTTCCTGAAGACCACCACCGGAAGCCGCGCCACCACTGGCAGCAGGCGAACCGCCGCAGTTCGACGAAGAATGGGTGCTGCCGGTGTTGTTACCGGTATTGAAACCCGAGTTGCCCGTGCCGAAACCCGAACCGCCCGAGACGTTCTGACCTTTGGAGCCACCGCTGAGGAACTCGTTGATCAGACCTTCCAGCCCTTTGGTGAAGGCGTCCTTCTCCTTGCTGTTCAGGTACTTGTCTTCCGACAGCTCATCGCGCCAGCCATTGACCTTGCCATTGGCGTCGTGCGGTTTTCCGAACTCTTCAGGATTGCGGTCCATGTAATCGGCAACCATGCCGAGCAATGGATTATCAGTGTTGCGAATGTTGGCTCCGCTGCCGGACTTTTCAAACATCGAATCGCCAAGCAATGAAGCGATCTTGCCAGCACTTCCATTGGAATCGGACTGCATGGCAGTCATTTGCGTGTTCGCGAAAGTACTCTGGAAAGTGCTGCTTTGTGGAACGCCTATTGAAGAAGAAGGAATCATATACTTACTCCTTGAAAACCGAACAGGTTGAAGCCCTCCTGGCGTGAACCAAGAGGGCGCGACAACCACTTAGTAGTTGATCGCCTTACCGGTTTGCTGAGCAGCGTTCTGCGCCTTGGTGGCAGAGTCCTGGTAGGCGCTGGCGATACCGTTGATGGTATCTGTTTGCATTTTGTTCGATTGCGCTTCGGCGTTCATCATTGTGGTTGCAGCAGCAGTGGAGTCCATCAGGGTCATTGCGGACATCGAAGCGCCGAGGGAAGCGGTACCAGCCATAGTTATTACTCCTGATCATCGAGATGGTTTGGACACCGAATTGGTGTTCGAACATTGAGTGGTCGATTTTCAGAAGCGGTTCCATGCGAACGCACGAATGAGGAAGTAAATAAAAAACTACGGCTCCGGCGAGTTGATGCTGAGGCTTTTCATGCGGTGATAAAGAGTGCGTCGCGGAATACCCAATTCACTGATCACGGACTCGATGCTCTTGGGGTGACGTGACAGACAGTCCTGGATGAGCGCCTTCTCAAACTGGCGAAGATAACCCTTGAGATGAACATTGCGTTCCAGATGTGGATCTTCGTCGGTGCCCAAAGGCGACATGCCCAGCACGAAACGCTCCGCAGCACACTTGAGCTCGCGAATATTGCCGGGCCAGCGGTGGCTGAGCAGGCGGTTGAGCACTGTCGGATCTCGCGGGGGAAGCGGTTGATGGTGCTTGTGAGCCGTCTCCATGACGAAACGCTCGAACAGTGAAGGGAGATGATCCAGACGTGAGCGCAGGGTTGGCAACTGGATCTTGATGACATTCAGGCGAAAAAACAGGTCGCGTCGAAACTTGCCCTCCTCTACCAGTTTTTCCAGCGGCGTTTGTGTCGCGACGATGACACGCAGGTTCAGCGCCACAAAGCGCGTCGACCCCAAGCGCTCTATTCCGCGCATTTCCAGCACGCGCAGCAGCTTGGCCTGCAGCAGGAGCGGCATGCTGTCGATTTCATCCAGATACAGCGTCCCGTTATGGGAAGCCTCGATATAGCCAGCCCGCGATTTGGATGCGCCGGTGTACGCCCCCGCCATCACCCCGAAAAGCTCACTTTCGGCCAACTGCTCCGGTACGGCCGCGCAGTTGAGTGCAACCAGCGGTCCTTCGCGCCCCGACAATTGATGAATCCGCCGTGCCAGGGTGTCCTTTCCGGTGCCCGTCTCCCCCTCCAATACCATGTCGACGTTGAGTGGAGCCGCCTTGCGGATAAAAGACTGCAGCGTGCCAAAGATATCGAGGACCTCATGCTCCATCTGCGAAGAGTCATTATTCATAGAGCCCTCATCCGTCCATCTCCTTGCGATGATAAACACTTGCGCTGAATCTCAGGAATACCCTTGCCGACGGGTCTCAGCACTCTGCCGACGACCGACACCGCGAAACGGGTACTTTAAATTAACGTTCAGCAATTATCTCGTTTTGATTTTCTATTAAAACCATTGATTTTTCGGTAAGGCACCGAGATGACAAGCAACATGTAAAGAAAACCAGGACGAAAGCATCATTGCCTCAATGCAGGTTTGCAACTTTTCAAGTCGTTTAAGAGCCCGGCCTTTTATGGTGTGCAAAGTGCATTCTTATTCGGTTTTCCGAACGCGCAATACAACCGTCGTATACTTCTGGTACATATCTCGCCTTGATTCATATACATGTCTTGTCCTCTTTAACAACTGCACGCAGAAGCGCCCTGTGACGCTCCCATCATGAAAAGGAGCACACGGCACATCATATTCCAAAAAAGAATTACAAGATTACTTTATATTCTTTTTAAGATCACCAACGAGCTGCAACACTCATCATCAGAATCATCCATAAAGTGTTGAGAACTCATGAAAAAATTGACTGCCATTACTGCCCTGTCCCTTGCCGTTCTCTCAGGTCTGGCTCACGCCGACCGACTGGAAGACATCAAAAAATCGGGTGTCCTGAGGGTCGCTGCTTTCGACAGCAATCCACCGTTCGGTTTCGTAGATGCAAAAAGCAAGCAAATAGAAGGCCTGGATGTCGATTATGCCAAGGCCATCGCTGACAAGCTGGGCGTGAAGCTGCAGTTGCAACCGACCAACCCGGCAAACCGTGTGCCGCTGCTGGTGGCCAACAAGGTCGATCTGGTCCTGGCTAACTTCACCATCACCCCTGAGCGGGCAGAGCAAGTGAACTTCAGCATCCCCTATTTCTCCTCGGGTCAGCAGTTCATCGTCAAGAAAGGCACGCTCAAGAATCAGGATGACCTGAACAAATGGCGCGTGGGTGTCGACAAGGGCACTGTCAACGAAGGCGTGCTGCGCGAGAAATTCCCCGGCGCCAAAGTGATTGCCTACGATGATACGCCTTTTGCCTTTACCGCATTGCGCAACGGTAACGTGCAAGCCATCACTCAGGACGGCCCGAAACTGATCGGTCTGCTGGCCAACGTACCGGACAAGGACAAATACGAAGTACCGCCTTTCACCATTTCCAATGACCTGATCGGAGTCGGAATTCCGAAAGGCGAAACCGCACTGACCGAGTTCGTCAACCAGACGCTGGTGGAGCTGGAATCCAAAGGCCAGGCCCAGAAGATTTATGACACCTGGTTCGGTCCAGACACCCCGACGCCACTGGCTCGCTTGTTCAAGATCGGCGACAAGAGCTGATCCGGGCTGAACCTCTTCACTATCCAGCCCGCGCGGACAACCCGGCGGGCTCTTTCAATTCTGGATGGATGTTGCGTCTGATGTTCGGTGAACTGCTGGGCCCGCAGTACCTGCATTTGTTGTTCGATGGATTTCTGCTCACGCTGCGCCTTTCGATTCTGGTCTGCCTGATCGCAACGGCACTCGGCTTTCTGATATGTCTGGCGCGTATTTCCTCTTCGCGCTTCTGGTCCTGGCCTGCGCGCGGCTACCTGTCGCTGTTTCGCAATACGCCCCTGCTGGTGCAATTGTTCTTCTGGTATTTCGGGGTCAGCGCCCTGCTGCCCGAAGACCTGGTCAGTTGGCTGAACATGCCCCATGAGGTGAACCTGGCCGGGTTGCTCATCGAATGGCCATCATTCGAGTTCATCGCCGGCTTCTGGGGGCTGACGCTCTATAGCAGTGCGTTCATCGCCGAGGAGTTTCGTGCAGGCGTCGCTTCGGTGCGCCCCCAACAACGCATTGCAGGGCAAGCTCTGGGGCTGCGTCCCGTGCAGGTCTGGCGTTATGTCGTACTGCCTCAGGCCGTACGAACTGCACTGGGTCCACTGCTGGGCCAATGCATGAATGTGCTGAAAAACTCATCGCTGACCATGGCCATCGGGCTGGCCGAGTTGTCCTATGCCTCGCGCCAGGTTGAAACCGAAACCTTCAAAGCCTTCCAGGCCTTCGGCATCGCGACCTTGCTGTACATCGCCAGTATCGCGCTGATCGAAGCAATCGGTCAGGTGATCCAGCACAGCAAGCGTTATCGCCAGGGAGCGGCCTGACCATGGATTTTTCAGTCATAAGCGACAACTTCGCCTACCTGATGGTGGGCGCGTATCCGGATGGACCGCTGGGTGGTGCAGCACTGACGCTGATTCTCAGCCTGCTGTCGGGCGTTCTGGCCGCTGCGTTGGGCCTGATTCTGGGCGTGGCTCTGGTGCTGGTGCGCGGCCGGACACGCTGGGTGTTGCTCGCCGTGCTGGGGTTCTTTCGCGCCATTCCCGTGGTGATGCTGATCTTCTGGACCTACTTCCTGCTGCCGATCCTGTTCAAGATCGATGTTCCGGCCTTGTTCACCGTGGTCTGCGCACTCTCGCTGATTGGCGGCGCCTATCTGGCGCACTCCGTCCATTCGGGCATCATCAGCCTGTCCTCAGGACAATGGGCGGCAGCCAAGGCTTTGGGCATGAGTTCCTGGCAGGTGCTGCGCCTGATCATTCTGCCCCAGGCACTGCCGATCATGCTGCCCTCCTTCCTGAATCAATGGATTTCCCTGATAAAGGATACCTCGCTGGCCTACGTGATCGGTGTCGGGGAACTGTCGTTCGTGGCAACCCAGGTCAGCAACCGGGTCATGGTGTACCCCACCGAAATATTCCTGTTCATTGCATTGGTGTACTTCATTATCTGCTCGGCACTGGACCTGATCGCCAGCCGGCTCGCGGGTACCGGAAGCGTGAAAAAAAGCTGAAAAAATAATCGGATTCTGTGCGCTTATTCGCTGTTTCAGGATCCATTTTCAGCCCTCTGAAGGGCACCGGACAGGCGTACATCAGGAGCTGTTCATAAAATAACCACACAGCCACAAGCCACGTAGAACGTGGCTTACAAAAAGTTACCCACAGACATACCCACGATTTCCGTGGACAACTTTTCCACCATTTCGGAACTGAAAAACACCAGCGAGTGCAAGTCAAAAATTCATCGACAGGACGAAGTTTTTGCACGCCCTCCTTTCACCAGCCCGTCCGGCAAGGCTATACGATCCAGGCATATGCTTATGCCTTTTTGACTGTTGCCTCACCTGCACCCGTTCTCTGAAATAAGCGCTTTTTCGGGGCGGCCTGCAGATGGAACAACGTTGTGAAGTGGCTGTTCTCGGCCTGGGAGCCATGGGCGCGGCAACCCTTTATCAACTGGCCAAAGCCGGTGTCGACGTCATTGGCGTAGATCGCCATAGCCCGCCGCATACTCAGGGCTCCAGCCATGGCGATACGCGCATCACTCGCGTTTCAGTCGGTGAAGGCCCGCAATATCTGCCATTGGTACGCAACTCCCACGTCCTGTGGCGTGAACTTGAAGCGTTGTCCGGCGAGTCGCTGTTCGAGCAATGCGGCGTACTGGTGATGACCTCCAACCCAGCTTACGACCCTCAGGACCCGGAAGACTTCACCCACAAGACCATCGAACTGGCCCAAGCCTATGGCGTAGAACATGAAGTCTTGTCGGCTCACTCCATTCGCCAGCGATTCCCGCAGTTCTCTCCGGTACTAGATAGCGCCATCGGCTACTTTGAGCCCGGCGGCGGTTATGTACGGCCCGAGCGCTGCATCGCCGTGCAACTCAAGCTGGCCAGAGAGCATGGGGCAAAGATTTTGACGGACGAAACCGTCACCCGCTTGCAGAATCATGGCGAAGGCGTACGTATCACGACCGATAAAAGCTCGATCCTGGCCGATAAAGTCATCGTCAGTGCCGGCATGTGGTCAGCCGAACTGCTCGGAGCCCCCTTTGATCGATTGCTGAAAGTCTGTCGGCAAAAGCTGTTCTGGTTTGAACTGGAAGAGCACGCCGACTTCGCGCCCGTGTCGCCCAGTTTTATCCTGACTCACGGACCGGGCGAAGTGGATATCAACTACGGCTTCCCGCCACTTGCAGGCGAAGGCAGCATGAAGATCGCCACCGAACAATACATCCACGTTTCACAACCCGACACACTGGACCGGACCATTACTGCGCAGGAAGAACAGGAAATGTTCCAGACCCAGGTCAACGGCAAGATAGCCGGGTTGACCTCCAGGGTCGTCAGGTCCTCGGTATGTGCCTATACAGTGACACCGGATTACCACTTCATAATTGATGAACACCCACGCCTGAAAAACGTCACCGTGGTCTCTGCCTGCTCGGGACACGGCTTCAAACATTCCGCCGGGCTTGGGCAGGCACTGGCCCAGCGTTGTATTCACGGGAAGAGTGACGTGGATTTATCGGCGTTTTCGTTAAAGCGATTTAATTCGGACATTTGAAAAGCCCTACAGACATCACGGTTATAAAAACCATGGCGGTAGGCAAAAAATCCTTATCGCCATCCTGAACAGATAGACAGTCTTGATTTTAAATAACCAGAAACTTCTCACCTGCCGTCTTTCATAAAATAATCTGGAAAATTTCTCATTCATTATTAATTAACAAGTACGCCGGTCCGCTCTCACGAAGTAATGAGCAAGTTGTTTACCGGCCATTCTGCTACTGCAAGCACAGTGTTGATAGCCGTCCGGCCGAATCACCGGACGGCTTTACCTGCACTAAACCTGAAACTGCTTGGTAATACGGCTCAAGTTTGTCGCCAGCGTAGACAGTTCAGCAGTGGCGATGGTCGTCTGGTTCGCGCCTTCGGAAGTCTGAGCCGACAGGTCACGGATGCTGACCAGGCTTCTGTCGACCTCTCGCGCAACCTGAGCCTGTTCTTCGGCTGCGGTGGCGATCATCAGGTTACGCTCGTTGATCTGGCTGATGGAGTCGGTAATGGCCAGCAATGCCTGCCCGGCGCCGTTAGCCAGCTCCAGTGTGTTATGGGCCTGCACACTGGTCTGCTCCATGGCCGTAACCGCTTGATGGGTACCGGTCTGGATCGAGCTGACCATCTGCTCGATTTCCCGAGTCGACTGCTGGGTACGATGTGCCAGCGCCCGCACCTCGTCGGCCACCACGGCAAAACCACGACCGGCTTCACCTGCTCGCGCCGCTTCGATGGCAGCATTGAGTGCCAACAGGTTGGTCTGCTCGGCAATGGCACGAATGACATCCAGCACCTTGCTGATATCCGTGGCCATGGTCGCCAGGCCACGCACCTCGGCCGACGTGCTTCCCACCTTGGCCACCATCAGGTTGATCGCCGCCACGGTTTCATCCACCTGGGCGCGCCCATCCAGCGCGGCCTTACTGGACTGAGCCGCCGACGTCGAAGCCGCCGCAGCGTTACTGGCCACCTCATCGACTGCAGCGCTCATTTCGTTGACGGCAGTTGCCGCCATTTCAATCTCGTTACTCTGGCGCTGGGTCGTGCGGGAAGCATCTTCGGTCACCACATGCATCTCTTCCGAAGTCGATGCCAGTTGAGACGCCGAGTCCAGGATAGTAGCCAGTGCCCCGCGCAGGTTCGACTGCATGTCGGCCAGCGAACCCACCAACCGGGCGGCCTCGTCAGTGCCTTCCTGCTTGATGGTCTGGGTAAGGTCATTGGCCGCGATACGCCGGGCGATCTCCAGTGCTTCACCGATCGGCGAGGTAAGGCTGCGGGTGTACAACCAGGCGAGCAATATCGTACTGGCAGCCCCCAATACACCAAACACAATCACCAGCAAGACCGTACTCTTGTAGGCAGACTCAGCTTTGTCGCCTGCCCGCTGGGCTTTCATATCGTTTACACCAATCAGCTTCTTCAGACCGGCATCCGTGAGATCGGCAGCAACTTTCATGTCCGTGTTGGACGTCGTGACCGCCGCGTCCAGATTGCTCGCCGCCACTTCCGACAGATAGCGGTCCTGAACACTGTGGTAGTTCGTCATGGCCTGCTTGAGTTCATTAAAAGCCTGACGGCCTTCGGGCGTGACAAGCAGCTTGGCCAGAGCATCGGAATACTCACTGATCAACAGACGGGACTGCTGAATATCACTCGACGCCTTGGTCCTGCGATCCTGCGGCTCCATAGGGTTGCGCAAGCGTGCATTGTTGCCACGGATACTGACGAACTCACGGTCCATCGAACCGAGCAGCTTTACACTGGGCAACACATTGGTTTCGACGTGCTTTTCTGCTTCGTTGAGCTTGTCGGCCTGGCGCATGAACAACACGCCCTGAAGCAACAGCATCAGGCAGAAGAAGCCAAAGCACAGGGCAGATCGGGGAGCAAGACTCAGACGTCGCATCATTGCGTGGATACTCCACAGAGGGGTTGTTTTTACCGGATCGGCGTGGGGTATTTTTTCTTGATGCCGTTGGGCGGTTTGATGATGGGGTCACAATCCGTGGGAGGCGGCTTGCCGGCGACAGGGTCCACCAGCAGAGGGTTCAATTGAGCGGGAAACTCTCCCGCTTGAGCGAAGACAGGTAAAACCAATGAGCGCATGTCGTTGTAGTGTATTGAAAGCCATGACAGGCAGCGCAAGGCTGCCTGAACATCAATGACCGGCAACCATTTGGCTGGACTGCCTCTCACCGCTTGCAAAACCATGCACTCGCGCGCTCGATGCAATGGCCAGACTGAGCAGTAACAAAATCAGCAAGACCCAGGGAAAAGCACTCACTCCCCATTGGCCGAGCAAAACGCCGCCCAGCAACCCACCGCCTGCGATGGCGCTGTTCCAGACAACGACGTTCATGGAAAGGGCAACGTCAGCGCCCTCACCTGCCGAGTCGGCGAGCGCGGTTTGCAGAAGCGTGGCAGCACCACCAAAGGTCAGACCCCAGATAAAGACTCCGGCGTAAATGGCCAGGGCAGAATCTGAAAACAAGCCCAGGAACACCGAAACCGCTGCGAAGGTGGCGAGGCTGACCAACACGGTCTTGCGCAGGTGACGATCAACCAGCCGTCCCGTGACCCAGATGCCCGCCAGCGCGGCGACACCAAATGCCAGCAATACCAGATCAACGTCACTCGCCAACCCTGCCGTGGAAACAAAAGGAGCGACGTAGGTATATAGAATGTTGTGAGCCAGCATCCAGGTGAAGACGACGCCCAGTACCGAACGTACGCCAGGTGTGAAAAAGACCTGACGCAACGCCATGCGCTGTGAGGAGGATTGGCCAGGGTAGTCCGGCACCTTGATCAGTACCCAGACGATCAACAGCAAGGTCATCCCGGACATCAATCCAAACGCCATGCGCCAGCCCATGAGCCCACCCAGCCAGGTTCCCAAAGGCACCCCCAGCGACAATGCGATGGGCGTTCCGACCATCGCAACTGCCAGTGCGCGCCCCTGCAATTGCGGGACAACCATGCGTCGTGCATAGCCCGCGATAAGGCTCCAGGCCAAGCCCGCAGAGACGCCCGCGAAAAACCTCGCTATCAAGGTCAGCCAGTAATTGGAAGACAACGCCGTGACGGAGTTGAAAATCAGAAAGCCGACAATCGTCAGCAGCAGGACGGTTCTGCGACGCCAGCTTTGCGTGGCGATGGTCAGCGGAATGGCTGCCAGCAGCGACCCCAGCGCGTAAACAGTCACCATCTGCCCGGCAAATGATGCCGAAACGCCCAGGCCAGTGCCGATTTCAGGCAGCAAACCCGCAGGTAGCGTCTCGGTCACAATGCAAATGAAGCCCGTCATCGCCAGTGCCAGTAATGCCCCGAACGGAAGCTTGTCGCGCTGTTTCTCATCTGTAGTCATTCGATTTTTCTCACTAATATACTGATCGGTATAAATATAGGGCGCGAGCAGCCGACTGGTCAATGACTTATGTATCGATTAGTATCTAAGTGATTCTGGAGGAGAACCGACATGGCACAGATGGGACGTCCGCGCACGTTTGACCGCGACGTGGCAATCACTCAGGCACTGCATCTGTTTTGGGAGCATGGATACGATGCGACCTCCCTCAGCCAGCTTAAAGCCAGCATTGGTGGAGGCATCACCGCGCCCAGCTTTTACGCCGCTTTTGGCTCGAAGCAGGCGCTGTTCAATGAGGTGATGGAGCGTTACCTCACCACCCACGGTCGGGTCACCGACAGCCTTTTTGATACGACCCTGCCGCCCAGAGAAGCGATTGAACTCGCCCTTCGCCGCTCAGCGAAAATGCAATGTGAGCCCGATCATCCCAAAGGGTGCCTGGTGTCTTTAGGCCTGATGAGTGCTTGCTCGGACGAGAGTAAGGCCATCTCCGAGCCTCTTGCTCGGGCGAGGAGCCTGAACCGTGCGGGGATGGCTGCTTGCATCGAACGCGCCATTGCCGCAGGCGAACTGCCTGAGACCGTGGTGCCGGAGACACTTGCTGCTGTGTTTGATAGCTTTCTTCTGGGCTTGTCGACACTGGCTCGGGATGGTGTGCCGCATGAGACGCTGGATGCTGCGGTGACTCAGGTGATGGGGGTGTGGGATAGCCTGCGTCCTGGTGCCGATGACCAATGAGCCTGAAGTCCAAACTGCAAGATTTTTCACAAGGTAATGATGACGGACAGCGTCGCATTCAACTGAACATTCAGCGTCTGGTGGCCAGCTTCAATTCATGACCACTGACACAACAGGTGTGAATGTGCCCACTACCAGTTACGTGCGGTCCCGCCACCAGTAGAGCCTCGAGCACGAACCGCTCCCGTAACCGCACCCTTGTGTCTAATACCAAGAAGCATCAAGACAATGCTCATAAGACAAGAAATACTCATTGAAGAATTGTCTTGATGCGGGCGTCCCTGAAAACTTAAGTGGATTCGCTGCTCCATTGATCTCCGAGCCCAGCCTTGCGAGTCGCGAACCAATCCAGGACGATCAGCCATGCGCCTATACTCAAGCCTACTCCCAAGACCCACATCGTCGCAGCCGGGCCATTGACCTCTAGTAACCGCGCAGCCAAGGGAACACTCGCAAGAATGGCAATGTTGTTAAACGTTTCAGCGAAGGACAGAACCACCCCCTTGTCCGGTCCAGAGCGCGAAGCAAGCACCACTGTACCCGCAGGCGCTCCCAGCCCTAAAGCGGCGCCCCAGGCACCTAAACAAAACAAGGCCACAGGCAACGGTAAGGGTAGGAGCATGAAGGTAGACATGGATAGAACCAGAATCACCAAAACCAGCAGAAGCATGTCTTCGTCGCGTCTCATATAGCTACGCAGAAGCCCTGCCGCAATATTACCAACGGCCAGCCCCACCCCAAATGCCGCAATACTGATGCCGATCTGGGCAGAACTGAAGCCATAGCGCTGGCGCAGTACTTCACCCGAGAGAAGCAACCCGGCGACACCGGTCCCGTTCCAGGCACCTTTGGCGATCAGTGGTCGGAGAATGTACCATCGCTTGCACCAGCCCAGAGCGTGCCCTTCGACACGGGGTATTACTGGCTGCATAGGTAAGCGCTGTCGTGCTATCAGGAAAACCAAGATACAACCGCATGACACCATGACGAACGGCGCAGCCCAACCGAGAAAGTCCGCGAGAACACCCGCGAGCGCTGGTCCTACGGCTATACCCAGGGTCATGCCGAGCATGACCTTGCCCATGGCACCGGACTGTTTCTCTGGAGAGATCGCGTCAGCAACTATGGCAAAGGTCGTAGGAATGATGATGGCCGACGCAATGCCACCGATCACCCGCAATACAATCGCAATCTCCAGAGTGGGGGCAACAACGATTGCCATGGTGTCGACAGCGAATAGGATAAGGGCGAACAACAGCAGTTTCCTGCGTTGCATTCGGTCAGAGAAATACCCCAACAAAGGCGCTGCAATTGCAAAGGACAGCGCATAGCTGGAAATCAGCCACGCGGCACCACTGGTCGAGGTATGAAAGGCTTGAGCAAGCGGCCCCAGCATGGAAGACAGCATGAACTCTGTCACACCGACAAAGAAGACGGCCATCGACAGAGCCAGCAGGAACAGCCTATCGATTTTGATGGACTGCGGCGGTGAGGGCGTTTTTTGGCGCATGAATTGCCCCATGTGAGGGAAAATAGTGAACGAACTCCAGGCCGATACACGTTCGTCGGACCGACATCGAAGCAGATGACTTTACCAGTGTGGAAAGCCGCCAGTCCGACGGCTGATCCAAAGCGTACAAGCGGTTAATAAAGCCCCTGAGTTTTCTCTTGATAAGTGTTTTGCAGAATTTCGTTGAGAAACACCTCGAAGTTCGCCTCCAATACCAGGCCATGTCCGGGAACATACCGAAACAATCCGGGGCAGAGCCGGGGATCCAGACTACTATCCACAAACAGTGCGTAAGAGAAACGATCAGGTTGGTTTGGCAGTTGCTCCTTGACCCGATGAGCTACAGCTGCAACCGGAGTCGCCGAATGACGAGTCAGTATTTCCATCGCACATCCGAAATTGACAATGAACTCGCCAGGGCGAGGGGAAACGGGCAACCATTCTCCATCTCGAAATACCTCGAGACCAGGCTCCAGAGATCGCAGAATGGTTACCCAACCCGAGTCCTTATGAATATTCAGCCCCCTGGCCCGCACATGGTTGCGAAAATGATTGAACGTCAGGTGATAAGTGCCTTGCATAGAAAGACAGCGTCCTGTGGACTCATCCCACAGTTCGACAGGCAGGTCCAGCTCCGCGAGAACGGCTTTCAGCAACGCCAAAGCGAAATCCTGCATCTCTCCGGCTTGCTGTAGCAGAGGTTTGGGAAAAACCGTTTTCCAGAACCGGCTCTCCAGGAAAAACTGTTCAACTTGGTCAACATCGCGGGAGAAGTAACCTTCCCTGCATGCCAGGCGATCTTCTGTCCAATGCGAAAACCCCTGGTAAGGTGCAGAAGTCCCGGCGCCTACGGGCAGGTAAAAATTGCGGGCGAACAAATCGCCAGCCATTAATTCAATCCCCGGCGACTTGACGAAGAAGAAACCATCGGAAATCGCCCGTGAAAAACCATCGGCGGTATCGAAGATCAGTTTTTTGTTGATTAATTCGGCCGATGCTAAAGTGTAGATATCGTTTTCGTTCATTTTTCTTGGCTTCCCCAGGAGTTAAGTGCTGATTACTCTGCGGGCTCGAACTAGAGCAGGATTTCATCGTTATAGGTCCGACTGACTTCCTGCTCTGCGAACTCAAGTACTGTCTGCACCTTCTGGGCACCGGCGGGCCCATAACGATAAATATCCCCTGCAAGATCACTGTCGAGGAACACAACATAGGAATAGCGTTCATTCTGGTTTTTGCGTTCTGTGCGAGCTACGCCATGGACATTGGCATGAACCTTCTGTGGCAGGTGCTCCGCGAGCACCTCCATAGAACTACCGAAATTGATGATAAAGTGGCCGGGCTCTGGATTAATCGAGCAAAGACGACCATCGATATAAGCGATCAGGCCTGGTTCGGTCGAGCGCAGCACGGTGATCCAGCCAGAGTCGCGATGGAACTTGGAACCTCTGACAGGTTTGTTTGTACGAAAATGATTGAACCCCAGCATTTGGTGCCCCCCACCCTCTGAAAGGCCACTGGTGACACGCGCCCATTCGTCACGTGGAATGTCCAGTTCAGCAAGAATAGAGTGCAAGACTTCAATTCCCAGTTTCGCCATCTGCGCGCCGAGCGCGATTACACTTTCAGGCAACAGGTTCCAGTTGCCCCTCTCGATGTAAAAGTTCTCCCATTGATCGTGCTCTCTATCAAAATAGCCTTGATAAGCTCCCGGTACCTCGCGGTTCTTGAAGCCTGAATAGTCGGAAAGGTCACCTTCTTTTTGCGGCATAAAGCAATGACGGACGAATAAATCACCTGGAGCAAGGTCCATTTCTGTTGGAGTCTTCACCAGAAAAAAGCCTTGCCTAAGTGCTTGTTCAAGTCCAGCGGGATTGTCGAAGACAAGCCGACCATTCACTAGCTGCGAACGAGCCATTGTTATCGCAGAGTAGTTCTGTACCTGACTTTCCAGTGGCATGTTA
Organism: Pseudomonas sp. FG43; assembly: GCF_057809175.1. Lineage (NCBI taxonomy): Bacteria > Pseudomonadati > Pseudomonadota > Gammaproteobacteria > Pseudomonadales > Pseudomonadaceae > Pseudomonas > Pseudomonas sp. FG43. Next base: position 122,547 of record NZ_JBMDJL010000002.1, on the reverse strand, counting down.
GGCAAATCGACAGGTGTGCGTAATGTCGGTGATAAACAGCGTTGAGATTTAATATTCACTGGTGCCTCCTGACTGTAGTTCCCGAATTCAGCGATGGACCGAGTCCACTTTAGGGTGGAACTCATAACCCATCTCCGCAGCTTTCTGCTTCTGAAACTCGATGAAAGACTGTACGGGCCTCACTCTCCCTTCACTGAACTGATATAGATCTTGATCCCAGCGCGGCCCAATATAAGAGCCGAACGTGAACCTGTCTGCTTTCAGTGCATGCGTTTCTATCTTACGAACACGGTGATAACTGGCCTGGACAGGTGTAGAAGATTTCTCCATCAGCAATTCAAAGGAATGCCCCAGTACCATGGTGAAATGGCCTGCTAATGGATCAAAAGGAATCCAGGAGCCGTTCTCCAGCGACTCCAATCCAGGCTCCGTGGTGTAGAGCAAAGTCGTGAAGCCACTGTCTTTATGGGCGGTGAGACCGAGAGGGTGAACGGCATTGGAGCGAAAATGGTTAAAGATGCAGTACTGGAGTGCGTCGTTGGACGACATGCCACCCGTTATTTGATCGAAGTATTTCTCCTCAATGCCCACCTGTTTAAAAAGCTGTGCCAAAGCCATTCGATTCAGGTCGTTCATTGCCCACAACAAATCAGCGACCGCGTCTGGAAAGTACTCCCGCCATAAACCGCACTCTATTTGCAACAATTCGTCCTGATCATTTCCAGTATGAGAATAACCCAATAAAGACTTTCCAAGATCTCTTTGGCGAAAACCTCTATATTCGTTGTCACCTCTACTATCACTATCAAGGTCGAAGTAATAGTTTTGGGCCAAAGCGATGCCGGCGGAAAAATCCAGGCCTCTGGGATGTTCCAAATGGAAAGCGCCCAGTTTTCGCGCGAGGTCGAAACCATTTTTTTCATTGAAATGCAGCGTGCCGTCGAGCATCCGGGCAGAGGGAAGAATATTGCTCACAAGCTTTCTCCATGAGATACGGATTTATGGGCGGTGTCCCTGGCTGTGATGATGATGGTGCCCGAGCGGCTGGGACGCGGCATGGCTCTGTGAGGTGCTAGCGTAGCGTCGGACTCGGTTACGCTGACCTGATACAGGCAATACAGCTCAGTCAAGATCAGTGCCTGTTGCCTGACAGAAAACAGCCGTCCTGGGCATTTACGAGGACTTCGATGGGTGTTGACCATGTTGAACGAATTTATTTCGTATCGGTTGCGGGCCAGCAAAGACACAGCGTGGCCTTTTTCGCCGCGCATGGCTTGGCAGATGTTGTTGGAGTCGAATCGCTCAGGAGAGGGAAATAACCTGGCATCGCGATTGGCGCGCCGACGATCAAGCCATAGCATCGTATTGCCGGGAATCGTAACCTCGACTTCGCGATGCAGAATGCTTACCGGACGGTTTGTCCTACGCCAAAGCGCCGTAGGGTTGCTGCCTCCGAGCCGTATCGCCTCCAACACCTGCAGATAAGCTACATCCAGAGCGTTTTCGCCACTGTCAATGGCATGTAGCAGGCGTTCTTTCTCGGTTGGAGTGTCCTCCAGGTAAGTGAGCGTCCAAAGCAAGCTCAAGGCGGTCGTATCATAGGTAGCCACAATCACCGTGCCCAACTCCTTTAACGAATCGGCATCTAGAGAACGTATTGATTCGAGAGTGAAAGGTCGGGAGAACACGGCAAATTGAGCAAGCACCATGTTTGTTGGTGGCGCGTTAACGATCGATTCGTAGTTTGACTCAAGCATGTCGCGCGTCATGTCGACGATCATGTCTGCGTTTTTAATCGACTCGGGGTTCATCTTGCTTATGACGTCCGACGCGATCTCGAAAAAGTCTTTGGCAATGGAGCCGTATTTAGAACTTTGCAGATAGTCGGTCAGAGGCTTCTGATGGAAGTCCAGCACACCCGGCAAACCACTATCGATATGAGCGACGATATGTAAACAAAAATCCTGTAGAGAGAGGCGCTCGCTACTCACCTTGGCCAAATACTCCCGAGCCATTTCGCGCACATGCTGATCAAGCCCGGTAACGAACCTGTTGCTGCCGAGTACGCGCTCAACTACTGCGCGTTTAGCTTGGCGTCGTTCATCACTCAAAGGCAGTGCGCCGAGGAAAGAGCCGAATAGGCCAGCATTTGAATTGATCGAAGGAGTGAGATCCGAGTCTTCAACCAATGGCACGTTAGTCGTCTGGTAAAGCGCCAGATCATCGCCGAGCCAGAAAGAGCAGAGTCCTCCGTTCTTCTCGGCCAGGTCGGCGATGCCGGATTGGGCAAAATAGGCTGAAGCATCCAGCCCCTTGCAAATCGTAGCATGGTGAAATGCTTCAAAATGGTCGGCAGCGGAGTGTGTACCCGGATGGTGAGCAATGACTCCAGGGAAAGGAGTCTTGCTCACTGGAGTTGACGACAGGCTTTTACCGTCGACCTGTAAGATGGCGCACTTCCCGTGATTATTTTTTTCCTCAGGAATACCGAAGTCATTGTAATCATCCTTCCATGTCTGCTCATTGAACTCGCGCAGGAAGGTTTCCACCGGGATGACCGGCTCCGCACGCTGACCATCTGCGCTTATGCTGTAGAGTGATCCTGATGCAGGAGGATTCAGAAAGGCAGCGAAGGAGTAACGATCACCTTTGTCGGCATTGGCCGAACACTCCCGCACTTGATGGAGAACAGCAGCGGTGGGACTGGGCAGCCTTGAAGTAAGAAGCTCAAGAGAGCCACCGAAATTGATGAGAAAACACCCTTTGACAGGCTCGACCTCGACCCAGCCGTCTTGCAATTTCGCCTGTAAGCCTGGTTGGTCGCAGTAGAGAACTGTCACGAAACCAGTGTCTTTGTGCGCAGGCGCCCCCAGCATCCTGCGCTCAGATCGATAGTGGCTTAATGCGAACCACTGGATGCCACCTCCTTCACTTGTATTCCCGGTGACTTCAGGCCACAACTGCGGAGAAACACCGATACTCCCGAGTATGCTGCGCAGAATGCTTCCTGCGATCTCATGCATTTGCTCACACATGTGTACAACGTCGGCTGGAAATGCTGCCTGCCGCTGACGAGCATCGGCCAGAATATGTTCTGTCTGGAAGCTTTCCCGATCAAAGTAAATATCCGGATGTTTCCTGAAACCACGGTATCTCGAGTCCACCTGCGCCTGGTCTTCAATAGGCTCCCGGTAGAACTCTTGAGCAAGCTTTATTCCGGGAGCAAGGTCGAAATCAGGGGGAATCTGCAAGGCGAAGAAGCCATCGCGCAATGCGCGTTCCAATCCATCTTGCTGGAGAAACACAAGACCATTCGTGCCATCGAGATAAGCCCTACAAGGGTGAAACAAAGGAAGCACGCTCATGCTCTCGGCTCCTTTACTGTAGTGCCCTGGTAGATCTCCTCGTCGTTCGCATCGATGATGTCTCGCGAACTGCAGACTCTCCTGAGGCCCCCTTCCGATGAATAGCTGTAAATCCCGGACTCGGCGCCAGGCGCGCAATGACTGGAAGTGAAATGAGCAAAACTGCAGCGATTATGAGTCTGATGCCTGACACGATGCATGATCGCTCTGACAGGAGTCGACGATTCGCGAGTCAACACTTCCATAGAAAGCCCAAAGTTAACCACGAAGTGTTCAGGGGCAGGCTCAAGAGCTTCCCAGCGGTCGTTTCGGTTTACTTCCAGGCCTGGCTCCGTAGTTCGCAAAAGCGTAAGGAATCCATCATCCTTGTGCGAGGCCAATCCGATACCTTCAAGCAGGGGCCTGTAATGATTGAAGGTCAAGTGGTAAGAGCCCTGTGCATCAGAAGCACCGCCACTAGCTAAACTCCAGAGTTGCGGGTCTATGTCGGTCAGTGCCAAAACACTACGAAGGATCTGTCGACTGTAACGGGTAAGTACCTCGCCCGCCTGGAAGATTTCAACTGGATAGTGGCTATGCCAGAAGCGTCTCTCCAAGAGGAACTGCTCGATCTGATTGATTCGTTCGTGAAACCCTAACAATGGATCATTGAATGTTTCGGCTTTAAGATCACGAAAGGCCCCGTAAGGCTCAGTCTCAGCTCCCTTGAAGAAATTGCTGGCGAAAAGGTCGCACGTCTCAACAGCGAAGTCATCCGGTATACGGAGCAGGAAAACCCCATCTCGCAAAGCTGATACACGTGCTTGCACGGAGGTAAAGACGAGTTGATCGCCCACCAAAACCGCTTTCTGCAATTGAGCCTCAGTATCAACGGGCCGTGCGTCGATCCTTTTATCATAGACGTCCTGGTATATCGAACCGCGGTCCAACTGCCAGGGAGACGGAAGGGAAGAGGAAGACATTCCGTTATCTCCTTTTCAATTGAAGAGAAACCACCGTTAACTCTTTTAGCTCATCAAGCACTCCTGGAAAGTCACCGGCAGCTATTTCCGCCAGCGTACTAAATGCTCCAGGATAAGCCATGACTCTAAAGCCCTTCCTGACCAAGCACGCAAATACCGAAAACTCTTCCAGAAAATACTGCGAGGAAAACTCCAGACACTCTCGTTGTTGTTCCTCGCTTAACTGACTCCACTGGTGTCGATGATAATTTCTTCCAAATGTTTCGACCGACTCCCGAAAGCCGGGATGCTCCAGAAAAAACGCCTTCAAAAGCGAATAAAAATTTTCATACTCAGTGCTGCCTTGAATGTCGGAACAGGTCAAATAGTGGAAGTCTGTACAGTGACGATAAGCATCGAGAATGATCTGGCTTTCCTCCATAAACTCACTACCTAACTTCAAGGCCTCGGAGCGAGCCGTCTCTGCGGACATGTTTCGGGTGGACTGAAGAGTGAGACGGTGGATATGATCTCCTATTAAGATTCCGCATTTTTCAAATCGTCGTGCCGCCCACTCCACCATGGATTGAAAACGGGTCGGCGTGAAGTTTCTATTTTCCAGACTTACCCCGATAAAACACTGCGATTCTTGCTCGAAACTATTGCGCCTGGCGTGTGGTGAAACAAAAGCAATCTTGGCTTTGTAACGTTCGCCCGATAGAAATTTTAGTGAGCCGATATCTTCCGATAATAAATCCACTTGCAAGTTCATACGCCAATCCCGGAAATTGAAATTTTCACATGAAAATTATTTTCTTCGATAAATTCGTAATGACCGCCGAGTCCGACCAAGGCATCACCCGAACCGTAAGAGACTTAGATATCACAATGAAATCATTCTTTCCTTCATTAATAGCTGGGACTTACGAGCTTAGCGCCGCTCCTTTACGTGTCAAATTTTTAATAAAAGAAATCGTCATTCCAACTCGGACTCTTATATTACACACCAATAGATTCAGCCATTTACGCGAAGGGGAATTAATACTAATTATATAGCATTCATAAACTTCCCCCTTCAGGAGTCTTTCGTGTCCCTGCAACAGACTGTCGCACCGACCGAATGAACGAAAAACCGCTGCCCTGCTGCATACAGACGGTGTAGCACGCCAGATTTCAGGCAAAGAAAAGCCCGCGATGGGGGGGAGCGGGCTTAAAGGTTCTTTCAGGAGCAGTTATGACATTACCTGCACCGATGTAAAAAAACTGTGAAGGCGCCTGATGGATATCAGGCGCCGACCTGCGCCATCAGAACGTGACGCTGGCAGTCACCCGCGCTGTACGTAGCGCCCCCTCCTCCACCTGCAGCGCGCTGCTGCCGGTTGTGGACGGGTAGTATTCCTTGTTGAACAGGTTGTCGATGTTCAACTGCAAGCTGGTTTTATAGTCATGGGTCGGCAGATCCCAACGCACAAATGCATCGGCCACGGTGTAGCTGTCCATCCAGAAGCTATTGGCATCATCACCCGGACGCTCCCCTACATATCGGGCACCTGCACCGACATGCCATTTGCCGGTTTCAGCCGGTAGCGCGAGATGATGGGTGAGGTACAGGCTGGCGGTGTGCATAGGCGCATTCGGCAGGCGATTACCCTCTTGCTCTGGCGACTCCTCGTTCTTCAGTACCTCGGTACGGTTGTAGGCATAAGTACCGATCATGCTCCAGTTCTCGGACAACTCACCGGTAATATCCAGCTCGACGCCGCGCGAGCGCGCTTTGCCCACGGCCTCGTCGAGGCTGTCACCGTTGCTCTGCAAGACGCTGTTGACCAGGTTCTTCTTGACGATGTCGTACACCGCCAGATTCACGTTGAGTGCCTGGACAGGGGTGTATTTGATCCCCACTTCGTAGCTGCGACCTTCAGTGGGCTTGAAGCTGTTCCCGGCATCGTCAGCATCGTTGGGCACAAACGAGCGGCTGTAGTTGGCGTAGAGTGCGACCGTCTCGGTCGGCTGATAGACGATCCCGCCAAAAGGAATGAATTTACCGCCATTTGAATCGGCTCCAGGCGCATAGGAACTGCCCAGGCCCTGGTCGCTGTATTGATCCCAGTGTTCCTGACGACCACCGAAGACCAGAATCCAGCGGTCATTGAGGTGCCAGTTATCCTTGAAATACACCGAAGTGGTGACGAGGTTGTTTTCTGCGTTGCTCTGCGTCTGACTGATGGTCGCAGGCTCCGCCAGATTGCCGTATACCGGGTTCTGGATGTTGAGATTGCCCGCAGCGGTGTTGGCATTGCGGTAGGTTTTGCCACGGTATTTATCCAGCGATTCGTTGTCCACGCCGACCGTGATCTCGTGTCGCTGACCGAACAACTGCTGGTCACCCATCAGATCCAGAGCGGTGTAACGGCTCTCGTAATCATAGTGCCCGCCGTTGGCGATCCGGCGCAGGTTATTGCCGGTCAGAGCATTTGGCTGGGCTATCGCCAGACTGTAGCGATCCTCGGTCCAGCCATAAGTCAGGCGGCTACGCCATGCGTCATTGAGCTGGTACTCGAATTTCGCGGTAGTGCTCTCGCTGATGCCAACTGTCTTCGCCCAGCGCTCATCCAGACGATCGCGATAACTGATGTCGGCGGGACGACCATTGACGAATACCGTGCCGCGATCGAACGGGCTGGAATAATCATTGTAGGTATACGCCAGCGAGAAACTCGCCCGCTCGCCGACCCAGGCAATCGACGGCGCGATGAGCGTGTGCTCGTCAACGCCATAGTTACGCCAGTAATCCTCGTGGCTGCGCTCAGCGATCAAGCGGTAAGCCAGACCGGTATCTCCCAGCGGGCCGGTGGTGTCGATGCCGAACGAACCACCGCCCTCGCTGAAACCGGAGCCAGTCAGAGTAGTGCTGCGGCTGAACTGCGGCTGCTTGCTGATGACATTGATAAGCCCACCGGGCTCCAGTGCGCCGTACATCAACGACGCCGGCCCTTTGAGCACTTCCACATGATCGGTAGTTGCGCCCAGGTTACGGCCAATTGCCGAGCGAATCCCGTCTCGCAAAATCGAGTTGTCATCGTTGCTACCAAACCCGCGCTTGATCAACGCATCCTTGGTGCCACCCAAGGTGTTGGTCTGGGTGACGCCGCTGACAAAACGCATCGCATCGTTCAGGTCCTTGACCTGATAGTCATCGAGGGTCTGCGCAGCAACCGTATTGACTGTTTGCGCCTCGTCCCGAATCTGCGTGGACCCCTTGCTCGCCGTGGATGTTTCAGTACGGGTGTAACTGTCAGCGTCGGAGGTAGACTGAATGACACTGGCAGGCAGCTCAGTGGCAGGCTCGGCAGCCACCGCAAGACAAGGCAGCGCACAACAGAGAAGAACAGAAGCGTTCAGGCGAGAAAGCGTATTGGCCACGTAAATGACTCCGGCATAGTAAAAGGAATAATTCCCATTTACTTACACGGATGGCAGGCGTGGTTACCTCACATTTTTTTGAAAATATTTTTCAGGGCCGTGCTGCATGAGTGACGGGCTGGACTTTTTCCCTCGCGAATTTTACGTCCGCTAACCAAAAAACCGCCTCCTACAACCCATTCCGACACCCTTTTCCCTTTCATCTGCATGAAGTTTCCGAGAAAATCCCGAGCCCTTGCGCGGGGTGATTTCGGGCTCTAGGCTGCGGTCGTCGCTGAATATCAGTGATCGGGTTTAGCAGCCTGTTTGTCCAATCCCAGCGCAAGCTCCGTCTATGGCGGCTTTGTGCGGGGCACTTTCGAGTGCGCCGGTTTTGGGATGGTCACCGGTCTGCTAACCCGTATCAAAGCTGCCACCTTTGTCCGTTTAGCAGCGAGCATTGGGAGGCCCGATGGAGATCGTCCCGATGACCAAAGTAACCCCCGATCCACCGCATAAAAACCTCGAAGAATCCCTTCTGCACGTCAGCGCCCTGCTGCGTTGCGCAGCAGCCACAGCCTACGAAACCGGAGACAGCCTCAACGGCCCGAAACGCGACCTGGCGTTTTCGGTGGTGCATTTGATTGGCATGGCCAAGGCTGAGCTGGAGCGGTCGCTGGCTCAGGTGGAAGTGCGTTAGGGCTTTTTCGCGAATGAGCGGAACGCCGCCCGATTCGCTCCCACGCGGGCTGTGTGGGAGCGAATTTATTCGCGAAGACTGGACGGTGTATTCACCAAGACCTATAAACAAAAAACTCTTTACCAATCAGGACTTAAGCAGCCTGAATATGGCGAAGGTATAGAGACTCAATACCGACTTAACTATCACAATGGGAAAAACCCTGAGTGAAGTCACCTACCTATCTTTATGCCACTCTTCAAATCACACTTTCGTGTAAAAATCAAGCGGCGAAGCTTTCCTCTATTCATCCTCAACAAACCTGCCGTATAGTTTTTAGACCCACGAGGAAACAGTATGACGCAGAAAATTCGACCCACTGAGTTAAAAGCATTACGAAAATCTAGAGGGATTTCGGCAGAACAAGCTGCGCAAGCAGTAAATAGATCTATCAAGTCCTGGCGAGACTACGAAAGTGAAGTCGCCAAACCAAAAATCCCAGATGAAGTTTTTAAACTTTTTCTCTGGAAGTTTAAAATTACATGGCCACACGCAAAGGTTGTAAGTATCGCAGCATACAAAGGAGGGATAGGAAAGTCTCCAATTACGGTAGCACTTGCTGCATCCTTCGTACAGGAGGGGCTAAAAGTTGCCGTAGTTACCAGTGACGAGGTTTATCGAGCATACTCAAAAAAGGAAAAAACAACTATAAAAAGCTCAACTCGTCTAGCTGCGAAAATAGATTTCTATGACGAACTTGATGTCGCCCTCTACTCTGGGGAAGTGATGAAATTAGAGGCAGAAGATCAACATAGGAGACAGACACCAGGAATATACATGTTTTCTGACGAGCTAGAAATTTTAGCGAGAAAAAAAGCGGCTGCTTTTGAATTTGAACAACTGAAAAAAAACTACGATCTAATTTTCTTAGACTTGAATAGAAACCTTATTCAAACCTTGCTCAGGTCAGATGAAATAGTTCTGCTTGTGGACTCCACATGTCCTTACTCCCCAAATAGCACGAAAAATTTTTACGAACAAATAACACATCTCAACAAGGAGAAACTAGAATCAATACATATCCTGCTAACTAATTTCTCCGCAATCCCTAGGATCAATGGTCAGATAGACGTTAGGAACGCAAATAAAAATAAAATCCTTGCCAACTGCATGTTCAACTCACATCTAACCCTAAAAAACTATAGAAAGATACGTAAACTATCCATCCCTATTCTGCGCTCTAGATTTACGGGAGACTATGAGTTTCACATTAGTTTATATGATAGCAACCTGGACGTAGAAGAATTCGGCTATTTTGATACAGTGATCGATGTGGCTCCCGACTCTATCGCCGCAGTGGAATTGGAACAAATTACAGATGAACTCGCAGAAATCTTATGGGGTATGAACTGCCCAACGCCTTCCTTCCACTTCACCTCAGCAATTTGACAAGACCAGAAAAAGGATAGTACATGAAAGACCTTACCAACAGAATTTGGCGACTAATTATAGATATATCAAGCTTGGTACGTGCGGGGATTGCCTTTTTAGATTATTACGACAACAAAAAAAATAGCTCAGAATAACAAGGCCTTTATTTACCTCAAAAATGCGTATTCCAGCTCACCTATATTCAGGTTGTGAACTGAAGAACGCATCTGCGCTAACCACAGGATATCTGTACCAAACAGGCAATCGCCTACAATGTAAGATATCCACATCCAAGCGGCTGAGCACCGCCAGATTCGCTCCTACGCGGGCTGTGTGGGAGCGAATTTATTCGCGAAGAGCCATAAACACCACGGAGATCAATCTGGGTTGAACCAGTATTCCTTACAGCATTTCAGCGTGGAAATTGCACGCCAATCGCTTCTTGCCTGTTCAATTAAACTGAACATGTCTCGCGATTATTGTTGGATAGACACCACCAGCGCGGTGCTCAAACAATGACTCCCCCCTATTACCGTAGTGATGGAGTACCTACAACAATGAGCACACCTATGCCGAGCAACCGCCACTCCATAGAACAGTACATCCTGGCCAAGGATGGCAATCGACCTGATCTTCTGCGCCAGGCATTCAGCCCCGAAGCCACGGTTGAAATGCTCGTGCATACCGACGCCATTTCATTTCCGTCCACGCTGGAAGGGTTGGGTGCCATTGCGCAAACATTGGTGCGCGGCTTTGGCCAGACCTATGAAAACGTTTACACCTTCTGCCTCGGTGAACCACCGGTGAGCAATGCCTCGGCGCACACCTGCAAATGGCTGGTAGGGATGACCGTCAAGGAAACAGGAGCAGTACGTGTCGGCTGCGGCCAGTATGACTGGCGCTTTGACTCTCAGTCCGGGCTCGTCGTGCATCTGACTATTACCATTGATCACATGCAGGTCAGCCCGGCCGCAGACCTGGTGCCGGTGATGAACTGGCTGCAAGGCCTCGGTTACCCCTGGTGCCAGGTAGACGACGTCATTGCCAAGGCCCCGCAATTGAGCAGCATTGCGCCGGTTATTGGTTATTTGCAGGGCTAGGTGTTCCATTTACCGAAATGCTCGGGCAGATCGCGCAAGAGCGTCTGTGCTATTTAAACATGCATCAGCGACGTAGGCCGTCAGACCGGAGTTCTATGTAATCATCATGGCGTGACGTCGCGTCAATCGTTCAATAATCAACTCATCCAGTTACCGCCATCGACATTGTAGGTCTGCGCAACGATGTAATCGCTTTCTGAGCCCGCCAGGAAAATGGCCATGCCGACCAAATCCTCAGCGGTACCCATCCGCCCAAACGGTACTTCAAGGCCGACGAGACGTTTTTTCTCTCCCAGTGGACGATTCTCATGTTTGGCGAACAGCGCGTCGACGCCATCCCAATGCTCCCCATCGACGACACCGGGCGCGATCGCATTAACGTTGATCTTGTCCTTGATGAGGTTTAGCCCCGCGGACTGCGTGAGGCTGATGACGGCCGCCTTGGTAGCACAATAAACGCCTACGAGCGCTTCACCGCGTCGACCAGCCTGGCTGGCCATGTTGATGATCTTTCCACCATGCCCTTGATGGATCATCTGCTTTGCCGCCGCCTGGAGCGTAAACAGAGTTCCGCCGACATTGATTGCGAAAAGCCTGTCATAGCTTTCTCGAGTGATCTCGGTGACAGGTGCCAAATCGAACAACGCTGCATTGTTCACCAGGATATCTAATTTACCCGCATGGGCTACCACCTCAGCAATCGCTGCATCTATGGATTCCTGACGGGTGACATCCATCTCTACAGCGTAAGCCTGTGGCCCAAGCTCGATGGCAGTTGCTTGGGCTCGCTCCAAATTTATATCGGCGATCGCCACTGTCGCTCCTTCTCGGATATATGCCTGAGCAAACGAGCGGCCGATACCGCGCGCTGAGCCTGTGATCAGCGCACTTTTTCCTTCGAGACGGTTCATTGAGTTCACCTTCAGAGTTCTGGTGCGCTTTATCAAAAGAGCACGATTAGTGGGAGTTAGGCTGCGCGCGATACCATGCGGCGAACTGCAATACCGCTGTCATCAAAGAGGTGGCAGTGAGCAACATCAAAGGTCAGATACTTCCTGACACCATAAGGAACTTCGCAATCGCCATGGACACGCACGGTCAGGCTTTCCCCTGATAAAACATTCACATGGCAGAAAGTGTCACTGCCCAAACGCTCTGTGACATCCGTGGTGACAGGCACTTGCCCTTCACTACCAAGAGTCAGATGCTCTGGCCGTATGCCAATCGTTACGGATTGCCCAACAGACAGCCCGCCGCTTTCGCGGGGAATTGCCAGGGTTGTTCCCGAATCAAACCTAACCTCTACACCTGCTGCATGCGTTGATTGCACGGTTGCCTGCAAAAAACCCATCTTCGGTGTACCAAGGAAGCCGGCAACAAACAGATTGGCGGGGTTATGGTAGAGATCCAGCGGTGAACCGATCTGTTCAATGCGCCCACCGTTCAACACCACGACCTTGGTGGCGAGTGTCATAGCCTCTACCTGGTCATGCGTCACGTAGATCATGGTTGCTTGCAGCTCTTTGTGGAGCCTCGCCAACTCAAGGCGTGTCTGGACTCGCAGCGCGGCGTCGAGATTCGACAAAGGCTCATCAAAAAGAAAAATCTTAGGGTTTCGGACAATGGCCCTTCCAATAGCGACCCGTTGACGCTGTCCACCAGAGAGTTGCTTGGGCTTGCGATCCAGCATGGCATCGAGTTCCAGAATCCTGGCAGCCTCGCTGACCTTCTTGTCGACCTCCGGCTTTTTCTCACCGGCCAGATCCAATGCGAAGGACAAGTTCTTGCGCACAGTCATATGGGGATACAGGGCGTAGGTCTGGAACACCATGGCCAAGTCGCGCTTGGCCGGCGTGACCTGTGTGATATCACGACCATCAAGTTCAATCGTGCCACTCGTGACCTCCTCCAGGCCCGCAATAAGACGTAACAGGGTGGACTTGCCACACCCAGACGGCCCGACGAACACCACAAACTCTTTGTCTTCAACCTCAAGATCAATGCCCTTGATGATGGACAGTCCCTCGAAACCCTTCTTGAGATTTTTTATTTTCAAAGTGGCCATGCGTAAAGTCCTGTATGAAAGTGGAGCCTTCGCGAAATCAGTAAACTTTCGACGTCATCATTTGACGGCGCCGAAAGACAGCCCACGAACCAGTTGTTTCTGACTGATCCAGCCGAATATCAGGATGGGGGCGCACGCCAATGTGGATACCGCAGACAGCTTCGCCCAGAACAGGCCCTCGGGACTCGAGTAAGAAGCGATCAAAGCGGTAAGCGGCGCGGCGCTTGAGCTTGTCAGGTTGAGTGACCAGAAGGCCTCGTTCCAACAAAGGATCAGCGAAAGCAAAATGGTCGACGCCAACCCTCCCTTGCTGATAGGCAATAGCACGCGCAGCATTTCCTGCCGCAGGGTCGCACCGTCCAGCCTCGCCGCCTCCAGGATTTCCCGCGGGGTGTCCTTGAAGTACGTGTAGACCATCCACACCACAATCGGCAGGTTGATCAGGGTGTAAATGATGATGAGCGCCAGCCGGGTGTCCAACAGCCCTGCCCCCTTCGCCAGCAGATAGATCGGCATCAGCACACCAACAGGTGGCAGCATCTTGGTCGACAACATCCACAGTAACGTCTGCTTGGTGCGCTTGGTCTCATAAAAGGCCATTGAGTACGCCGCCGGCACGGCGATTAACATGCACAGAGCGGTGGCGCTGAAGGAGATCAATACCGAGTTCCAGGCGAAGTGAAAGTAGTCACTGCGCTCCTGGATATGCAGATAGTTCTCCAGCGTCGGCATGAAGATGAATTGGGGCGGGGTCGCAAAGGCATCTATTTCAGTCTTGAAACTGGTCAAAACCATCCAGAAGATCGGGAAGAACAGCAATAAAGCAACGGCCCAGGCCAGGGTACCTAGCAGCACGCTCTGCAGGCGCCGGGATTGTTTAAGCGTCATCATGGCGTCGTCCTCAGGCTTTGTCGGTTAAGTTCTTGCCGATCATGCGCACCAGCACAATCGCCGCAATGTTGGCTATCACCACCGCGATCAGGCCGCCAGCAGAGGCCATGCCCACATCAAACTGCACCAGGGCCTGGTTATAGATCAGATACGCGAGATTGGTCGAAGCGAACCCAGGGCCACCGTTCGTTGTAGTGAAGATTTCGGCAAATACCGACAGCAGGAAGATCGTCTCGATCATCACAACTACCGCAATGGGTCTAGCCAGGTGTGGCAGGGTTAGATGCCAGAAAATAGCCAACGGCCCTGCGCCATCTAAACGAGCAGCCTCTTTTTGCTCCTGATCAAGCGACTGCATGGCCGTCATCAGGAGCAGGATCGCAAAAGGCAACCACTGCCAGGAAACGATGACGATGATCGAGAAGAGTGGATAGTGGGCCAGCCAGTCGATGGGTTGCGCCCCGAATAGCTTCCATACCGCCGCAAGGATCCCGGAAACCGGGTGGAAGATCAGATTCTTGAAGATCAAAGATCCTACCGTCGGCATGATGAAAAACGGCGAAATGAGCAGCACTCTGACTATGCCGCGTCCAAAGAACTCGCTAGCCTCTAACAAGGCTGCGATCAAGACGCCAAGAACAACGCTGATTAGCAGCACGCTGCCCACCAGTATCAATGTATTCAAGGCCCCCGGAAGAAATCCTGAGTCCGTCATGAAGTAGGTGAAATTTTCCAGACCTATGAATTCATTTTCACCAGGATTAAGCAGGTTGTAGCGGATTACCGAAAAATAAACGGTCATAGCCAGCGGCACGATCATCCAGAGCAACAAGAGTGCGACCGATGGCGACACCAAAAACCAGCCCGGATTGAGCATTCGGCGCGTGCGCGACCGGGTCGAGCCCCCAAGCTGAGCTCGAACGATAGATAAGTTCATGATTGTTTACCTTTGCGGCAGAGGCCGCCGGCGTTGAACCGCCGACGGCAGTGGGCTGATTATTTCTTTGGGTAGCCCGCTCGCTTCATCTCGCGCTCAGTGGTGGACTGGGCAGAAGCCAATGCTTGCTCGACTGACATTTGACCAGTCAGTGCCGCAGAGAGAAGCTTGCCCACAGAGGTGCCTATTGACTGGAACTCAGGGATCACGACGTATTGAATGCCGACGTACGGAACAGGTTTGGCTGAAGGCTGAGATGGATCTGCATGCTTCATCATCTGCAGCGTCACTTGAGCGAACGGAGCTGCTTTAAGGTAAGCATCGCTGTAGGTTGAAAGGCGCGTACCCGGCGGAACGTTAGTGATGCCGTCCTTGTCAGTGACCAGCTGGATATACTCTTTAGAGGTCGCCCAAGTGATGAAGGACTTCGCCGCGTCCTTATGCTTGGAAGTAGCAGGAATAGCCAGTGACCACGCGTAAAGCCAAGACGAGCCTTTGTCTGTGGCTTCAGTGGGCGCCGGAGCAAATCCTACACTGTCGACTACCCTGCTCTGCTCTTTATCGGTAGTGAATGAGCCGGCGACGCTGGCATCGACCCAAATCGCGCACTTCCCACTGTTGAACAGCGCCAGTGTTTCGTTGAAACCGTTACTGGAAACACCTGGAGGGCCGTACTTCTTGAGCGTATCGACGTAGAACGTAGCTGCGGCTTTCCATTCAGGGCTGTCCAGTTGTGGTCGCCACTGCTCATCGAACCAGCGCGCCCCGAAGGCATTAGCCATCGTGCTCAACAGCGCCATGTTTTCGCCCCACCCAGCCTTGCCGCGCAGGCACATGCCGTACTGGTCTTTAGAGGTTTCATTGAGCTTGGCAGCGAACTCGCCTAGTTGCGACCAAGTAGGATTCTCCGGCATGGTCAGTCCGGCAGACTTGAATAGATCGGTGCGGTAGTAGGTGACGGTGCTTTCACCGTAGAACGGCAGCGCGTAAAGCGTGCTATTAACCGACAGTCCCTGGCGCACCGCCGGGAAGATATCGTCGACGTCGTAACTCGCGGGAAGATCCTTTATCGGTTCAAGCCAATTCTTTGCGCCCCAGAGCGGCGTTTCATAGGTACCGATGGTCAACACGTCGAACTGGCCACCTTGGGTGGCAATGTCAGTGGTCAGGCGCTGACGCAGGACATTCTCTTCTAGCACGACCCAATTAAGTTTGATGTCAGGATGCTGCTGTTCAAAAACTTTGGACAGCCGCTGCATTCGGATCATGTCGCCGTTGTTGACCGTCGCGATGGTCAATGTCTCAGCGGCGTGGCTGGTAAAGGCGAATGACAGACCAGCAGATAGGATTAGCGCATTCGTAATCTTCATGGGGGCTCTCCACTCCCAGCCGATTCGACCGGAGCTATTATTTTTATTGTTGACCACTGTGGGCAGATACAGACCGCACGGCAGTGGTGGACGACTCGATTAAATCACCTCTCAAACCCACCCTCAAACGAATCGCGGACGTCGGATTGATACTTTTTTGACCCAGCAAACTGCGAACGCGCCGGATCAAAAAAGTATCACTGGGTTGCAAAAGATGGGCTACCCGTGATGAGGAGGTTCGGCGTATGGTTAGCGCATTCGATCCGCAGAACAATTATAAAAGGGGCAGAAAATGCCTGATAACCGCGCTACTTTGTTCGAGCACCGTCCAGCTGATCTTGAGGTCATTCTTCCGGAGGCCGATCAGAGCTTTCGATGGTACGAACACGACTATCCATACGCCCTCGCCCGCTGGAACCACCATCCAGAATATGAAATCCACCTGATCAGGCAAGGAAGTGGCAAGCTTTTGGCTGGGGACTATATCGGGCCCTTCACTGCAGGACATGTTGCACTGATCGGGCCGGGCCTACCTCATGATTGGATGGGAGACGTCGCTCCGGGGGAGCTCTTGACAGGCCGCGACGTGGTTCTGCAGTTTGATGGCGCAGCCCTGCTCGACCTCCGTGGTTCACTGCCTGAGCTATCGGAACTGAATACGCTTTTTGGGCTCGCGCAACGTGGGATCGAGTTCTCTGGTGATACGGCTCTGGAGGCCGCCCGGTTGCTTGAGGCCATTGGCGAGGCAAAGGGACTACAGCGCCTGATCATGTTCCTGCAATTGGTAGGCACACTCGCAAGGGCGCCAAAGCGCGACATTCGGGTATTGGCCAGTGCCTGCTACTCGCCGTCGCTGGACGCACGCAGCTCCGAACGGATTAACAAGGCGTTCGACTACCTGATCAACGAGCTCACATCCGACCTCCGGTTGTCCGTTATCGCAGAGCGGATCGGGATGAGCGAGGCAGGCTTCTCGCGCTTCTTCAAACGGATCACGGGGCATGGATTCATTGACCTGATGCGCAAGCTGCGGATCCAGCGTGCATGTCGACTGCTCGTCCAAACCCAACTCTCGGTAGCCGAAATCTGCTTTGAGGTTGGCTATGAGAACGTCTCCAATTTCAATCGACATTTTCGGCACGAAATGAAACAGACGCCGAGCGACTACCGACGCTCCACTGCCGTGTCGCTATTTAACCGAGACGGTATCCACCAGTCGCTACCAATCACCCACTCGCAATGATCCACAACCAATCTAAAGGGAGTATGAACATGCAATTGCCAAGTGTCGTGGTGTTTGGCGAGGCGCTCACTGACGTGGTTCAACACGCGCCTGGCCAGTGGCAGGGCTATCCAGGCGGCGCACCTTGGAACGTGGCCCGCGCGATGAGCCGCCTGGGCGTAAGTACTGCATTCGCCGGTTCAATCAGTAAGGACTCTTTAGGGGATGAGCTTGATCAGAAATCAAGGGCTGCTGGCCTGGACATGAGATTTATCCAAAGGGTCGATGCTGATCCTCTGGTCGCGATCGTACCGTCTAGCCACCCTCCTCGTTATTTCTTCGCGGGTGAGGCCGATCTGCATTTCGATGTGAACCAACTACCGGAAGGTTGGCTAGAGGCCGCTGAACTATGCCATTTCAGCTGCATAAGCCTTGCCCGTCAGCCATTGGGCGACAGACTGGTAGAGATCGCGAAAATGGTGAAGCAGAGGGGCAAGCTCATCAGCTATGACCCGAACTGGCGCAACCTGATGGACTCCCGCTATCGCGAAGTGACTTATCGGGCCATGGTGGAGCTTGCAGATGTTATCAAATTGTCGGATGAGGATCTTCGCCAGATATACCCTGGGTTGAGCGAAGAACAAGCTCTGAAGGAGTTGCGCACGATGAACATCCGTGCCGAAATTCTATTCACCAGAGGAGAAAACGGTATGGTGTTGTTTACCGCTGGTCAGAAGATAGAACAGCCCGCTATTCCCGTAGAGGTTGCCGACACAGTAGGTGCCGGCGACGCAAGCATGGCTGGATGGCTGGCCTCTCAATTTCTAGGCATCCGAGAGCCTCAGGCCCGCCTTGAATTTTCAGCGGCTTGTGCATCAGTATCTTGTGCTCATTCCGGGGCTTACGCTCCTAGCCATGAGGACGTAAAGGAACTGCTGGCTGGCTAAGCCCAATATGAAAGTCGAAATACACAACGTAACCCACTTCTTGGCCAACCACTTCGGGCTGGCCACCGGCGTCCCACTTCACTACCAGAACCGCCACCAGGGTCGGCTGTTCCTCACATCAGCCGTGCCATCTACTGGCTTATAGAGTGCAGTCGCAACCTTATGGGTCTGCTCGGCCAGCTCATCCAGCCACTCTTGCGGGCCAATCCAGTGGTCGTGGACCGACTCCAGAAACTCCCGAGCCAACGGTAAACCTGAGGCATCCCCCAGCAAGGTGCCGAATGCCTCACATTTGGGACACCATGCCGTTGAGTCCGTCCAGCGCGTTACCTCATGCGCAGGAAAAGCTGCGTAACAGCCAAAGCATGCGCACTCGCTACTGATCAGAATTTCTGCCTGATTATTATTGGCATGATCATGGGCGCTGTAGGTGTCAGTCATCTCGCACTCCATTGCATCGGACAAAGGTTGGGCATGCAGCCACTACGAAACAGGAGATAGCCTCAACGGCCCAAAACGCGATCTGGCGTTTTCAGTGACATTTGATTGGCATGGCCAAGGCTGAGCTGGAGCGCTCGTTGGCCTGGGTGGCGGTGCGTCAGGGGCCTTTTCGCGAATGAGCGGAGAGCCGCCCGATTCGCTCCCACACAATACGCGCAGGAGCGAATTCATTCGCGAAGCCCTCTGAAGGCCAGAAACGAAAAAGCCCTGAATAATCAGGGCTTTGACGTCTCGAATATGGCGGAAGCATAGAGATTCGAACCCTTATCCTAGGTGCCCCCCTGTATCTCTTTTTCCGGAGGTCTTTCTGCCTAGCCGCAAAGTCGCCAAAGGTTAGCAAATCCGGGGACTTTAGCAACCCCCTAATTGATCTCCAAAGCGTGCAGCTGACTGCATGCTTTCCCAAAGACTGCCAAGCAGCCAAATCCCCTCAAATCTGCAACATCACTTCCCTCTGCTCTCCACCCTCGCCCAGCCGACACCAACACCGCTCTCGCATAAAACGCCATCACTGTATGTAAACTCAGTGGCATGTTCGATCGGACAGTGTCATCCAACCAAGACATCCAGTGAGGTAGTCACCCAAGTTCTTCTTCGAGCTGGACAGCGTGCATCACGACGGCGTTCAAGCTCAGGAGAATGACGCCATGAAAGACGCGATCTTCAAAGCTGCCAACGTGAAGCTGACGCGAATTCGGGGGTATGGCAATAAAGCACTCAGTGCCTAGGAGTTCGAACAGCTGGTGCTTGATGTGATGTAGATCAGAAATCTCTGCGTATCGGCCATAGCAGTTGCGAGTCGTTTTGTCTGATCAAGCTCACGCCAGCTGAGCCCGAGCCAGGCCAGCCCACCGGCCCAACGCAGAACCAAAGCCGCCCCACCCCAGAACCAAAAAACCAAACCCCAAACCCCAAGCAATACATTAAAAAATGACCGATTCAATAAATAAGCACCTACTCACACTTCACCTGAAGCGAACGTTGTCCATTTCCCTGGTCTTAGCGGCTCTGGGACTCGTTCCAATCGCAGCATTCACGGTGCAATCAGCCCATGCGGAGCAGGCACCTGCAATGGCCCAGATTCACAACCCGAAACCGTATGAATTGGACATTGGGACTTTTATAGGGGTTGCGCTTGAGAGCGTCGACCCAAGCTTCGTCTCAGGGATGGTCTACCAAGATGTCTACGACCATTTCAACAACATCGTCATCCATAAAGGAAGTCGCTTATTCGGACATCAAGTCAAGATAGTCAATGGCCGCCATGACGTGCGTTGGACTGAAATCCAGCTAGTCAGCACAGGCCAGACCTATGCCCTTAAACAGCCTTTGGCAGCGACCACACCTCTTGGGGAAACAGGCTTGACGGAGTTTCGACCTGCGTCCATCGCCGGCACAGTCTTGACTTACGACCTTCATCTATCCCATTGACGCATCAGCCAAAGAAGACGTGGACAGCTGATCCCTAGCTGTTCGATTCGCTGGCCACGCATCAAACCCATTAGTGGCCTTATTGTTCACCAGAGAAATGCAGAGGTTTTAGCTTGTTCAACCTATTCAGGTGGCTTCGCCGAGAGAAACGACCGCCAGGCCTTCTACACGCCATGATGAGTGAGGACTACAAGGATTTGCCCGGCAGTGAGACCCCGTCAGTCGATGATGTTCGCTACGAAGCCATTGAGTTTGAGAAGGCCGTAAAGGCGTACATCGAGAGCCAAACCGGCACGTGGCCCAAAGACGTCGAGCTGGGTAAGCTGATCAAGCATGAGTTGAAGAAGTACCCGATGTATCCTGAAATTCCCGAGCTCTGGCCGAATTTCATAGAAGAAGCCAAGAAGCTCAAAGGCTTGCGCAACAAAATTGTGCATTCCGAATTCTCCGGTTTGCCTGAACTCCCTGAGCTCTACGCGAGCTTTCGTAGTGCTAACCAACTGCTGCGCCCGTTCAAGATTGTCAGCGCAAGAGCGCGAGACAGGTTCTCAGCGATGGAGTGGAAGGGAGATCACCTCCATCTAGACATAGATGAAACTTCCTACATACTCACCGGCCAGGACATCAACAACCTGCTCAGCGAGCTTCATCCGTCGAGTCGTGGAAAAGTCCACTTCATGAACGGCAAGCTCGTGCACAGCAAGATGCAGGATTACCGCTATGAGCAGTACACGTACTACATCGAAGACTGCGAGCCATTTAACCTGACGGAGGAGGAATCCATGGCACTTCAAGATCTTCTAATGTGCTTTCTCGATGACCCCGCTCTGAAATATCCATAGGCCACAACAGGCGCCACTATGTGGTCTAGATCCCCTCAGCTTCACATTTCCATGGAGCGTGGGGCCGAGGGGCTCGCGTGCCCCTCCCAAAGGGCGGCTGTCGTGAACCAGGCCATCGGCTTCGCCGTTGTTCTGGCCCTGCGGGCTTCCATCCTCACGCCTTCGGTCTTACGGCCTGCGCGCTCCGCTTGCCGCTCACCTGCCAACGATCATGGACTCCCTCCAAAGGCTTCGGCTAAATCTAGTGCAGACAGGTTGAACAAGAGGGAGACGGTTGGCTGTTTCGGGGGCTTGGAACTACCCACTTGCGCTAAACATCGACGCCGGAAGGCCGACATGTCCGCGCCGACTCTGCCATCTGTGTCATCTGCGCCATTTGCGATATCTGTTTGATCGGTTCTCCGTTCACATTTCCCACAGCACAGGCCCGCATCTCCCCTTCGAGAGCCCGTCTTGAATCAGTGCTCCATCTCGGCAGTCGGCCCCATCACTGTAGCCAGGCTCCGGAAAAGACCTACGGTTTTTGGATTGCGCACCGCCCTGAAGTCCTTATGCTTGGCCTAGATCACTTTTTCAGTGATCGGGAATTCACTCCAGGATGAAAACATGCAGAAACCGGGTCTCCCTCGTCAGCTATTCTGGGTAGTTTTGCTAATCGCCTTCGCAGGCTCCTCTTTGGCGCTGGTCAGTCGCTTCCGGCTGGATTCGACCATCAACACGATCTTCAATGCACTGATCTCATCGAGCATTTTCTGACATCGCTGGCCGCGTCTGCGGTTGCCTTGCTCATACTCATGTTGGCCTTCAGGAACAAAAAGGTGCCTTTTCCCAAAGGCCTGATTCGTGCTCGGTGGATAACCGGAGTGCGCAGAAAGCTCATGCCCCTTTTTTCCGAGGTGTTCATTCAAGATCCTAGACGACATTGCGGACGAAGATGGCTGGGCACATCTAGGCGCGCTGGGCACAAACATCACGAAGTTACGGCCTGAGTTTGATCCTCGCACGCACGACTACAAGAAGCTGAGCGACCTGATTAAGGGTAACCCTCACGCTTTTGAACTTCAGGCACGAAGTGCCTCTGGTGGGAGTGCCGCAATGTATGCCCGCCACAAACAACCAAGTTGCTAACAAGAGTCTCATTGGTGTGATCGGTGGCCTTAAATAATTTTCCCTAATGTATGATTGACAGTAATCATGCAGCGACAGGACAGAACATGCACGGATTTGAATTACAGCACCGCATTGAGCATTTCTTTGATCAATCTGAAAAATTCCAACCATTTTTAGCTGTTTTGTCCGAACTGGCGAGGCACGCCGACGGCATGAACCCGTTTTTGGAAAGGATCGCTAAAGGGGCACAACATCAAAATGAGGGGGCAGCGTATCTTCACAGCCACCTAGCCTCAGTGCACCAAGCAACCTCGTCGATGAGTCAGCGGCAATTTTTCAAGGCGCTTGATCATTTCCAGACCGCGCTGTCCCAGCTATCACCAACACAGCTCACCCAAGCTGATCTGCTCGCTATAATCGTCCAAGATGTGGAAGACTTCTCTAACATCTACGATACCTTCATCACAAGCGGGTCAGCAGCTAATGCCCTACCTGTTGTTCTTGCTGCCCAGGCCCTGTATTCCAGAATTCAAGTCCTCATGCAGGCTGTCGAGCTATTCGATGAGCTGACTGGAAACCACGACATTGCCGGCAACTCAGAAGAACCTTTGGCGATATGGTTACCAGCTCATTTCGACCTTGGAAGCTTCGCGCGCCGTCTCCTAGCCATGCAGACTCTTTACTCCGAGCTATGCATGCTGCTTTCCATATCGGAGAGTGAACATCCTCTACGAATTTCAAAAATTGAGTCAGGGAGTCTCTGGGCAAAATTTTTCGGCGAGTCGAGGGTGATTGGGCTTATAACAACCTTCATCCAAGAGGCTGCGAAATGGATGTATCGGAATCAGACTTCGGAAGGGAAGATCTCAAGCGTTGCGATGAAGATAGAAGCTGTCGATGCCATGCTTGGGCTGAACGCCAGACTAAAAGCTGCCGGCCTGGATACTCTCGGAATGGACGAACACATTGAGAAATCCGCGTTCATCATTTCCAGAGACCTAGCGACTCTGCTCGACGGCCAATCAAGTATCACGGTCAATAGCGTGGAAATATCCGCGGTCACCGAACATCACCGACTGCTCCTTGAGCCTACACTGAGGCCACAGCTGGCGAACCCATCCTCCACTACCGCGCCTACTGACAATTCGATAGAAGAAAACTGATACCGCCTTGTGTTTTGGGTAGTAGATACCACTATTCTGCGATATCGCTTTAGTCACACTGATGGATTACGAGCTTTATGGAAAAGCCGCCCATACGGGCGGCTCTTAATCAGCTCAGGTAATTACTGAGCAAGCCAGGATTCAACCTCATCTTTCCAAGCCTTCAGCGTTTTGTGATTTCCACCTCGGCAGGGCAGCCTCTAATGGGTCAGTTTTCGGTCAGCGGCAACACCCTATGATCATCCTCTCGCGAAACGGGAAAGGCCGACCATTCACGATCTCGATCGGCAGCCTTTCATCATGTATTCACCGTCAGAGGGCCGATACTCATTCGAGCTGTTGTCGGGCGTGTTCAGGGCCGCCGGGGTTGAGCCAAGCTACGTTCAGTACCTGTATCAGACTCACACCATCCTCTCGTTGGTGAGTATTGGAATGGGAATCGCGCTGGTACCCAGCACAGCTCAGCATCTACCGTGAGAACGCATCATCTTCCAGGAGATCGAATTGGGAGGAACATGCGCGGAGCTGCATTTGGCTTGGCGCAAAGACGATGCAGATCCTGTCGAAGAATTTTCGCTCGTTCATTCTCGGCATATCCGGAGCCGTTGGGTAGGAAGTTGAGGGTACAGTCATTGCAGAAGCAGTTTCCACTGGCCTTCTCCTTCAATCCAGCACCGAAGGTTTCACTCAAAGACGGTATCGTTGGAGATGCCGATCAGCACTTGGAGTTGCTTGGGCTAACTCGCGAATGGCTCAAGCTACGCATCTCGACCTGGCGCCATGGAGTCCGGCACTGGAAAAACATGGTGGAAATGCACTGCGCGAGATCTGGCCGATCAAGCAGCCGGCATCGTGGCTGCTCCTCAGACACTTCATGCGAAGCGACAGCCTTCACGGCACCGAAGCCAAAGCCGACGTAACTGACGTCACTCAGCTTGTATAGAGAGAGACTTTACTTAACGATGCTGAGACAACACCGACTAACTCTCCGGGAGCAAAGGAATGCAGTTTGTAGCAGACGGGCCAGATGTCCCTGAAGAGCTTTTGCAGGCGCATGAGGAAGGACGAGTCGTCTTCTTTTGCGGAGCAGGAATCTCCTACCCAGCAGGCCTGCCAGGATTCGGCGGTTTGGTTGATGACATCTACAAAAAAGCAGGCACTTCCCTCAGTGCTATCGAGCGTCAAGCCTATGAGAAAGGGCAATATGACGCAGTGCTTGATCTACTAGAGCGGCGAATACCCGGCGAGCATAAGGCAGTGAGGACTGCCCTGTTTGAAGCTCTGAAACCCAACCTCAGACGCAAAGGGGCTACGAAAACCCACCAAGCTCTACTTAAGCTTGCCCGGACTCGCTCAGGCACCCTTCGGATGGTGACCACCAACTTTGATCGGATTTTTGAGACTGCAGCCAAACGTCTTAACGTGAGGTATCAAACCTTTACCGCTCCGATGCTCCCGATCCCCAAGAAAAGCCGATGGGACGGACTGGTATTTCTGCACGGTTTGCTACCCAAAACTGTGGATGATCATGAACTGCGCCGGCTGGTGGTGACCAGTGGGGATTTTGGCTTGGCTTACTTGACCGAGCGATGGGCTGCACGATTCGTTGGTGAACTGTTTCGTAACTACGTCGTTTGCTTCATCGGGTACAGCATCAACGATCCTGTCTTGCGCTACATGATGGATGCGCTGGCGGCAGACCGCAGATCGGGAGAGGTTACTCCGCAGGCTTGGGCCTTCGGCGACTGCGAGCCAGACCAAGAAGCTCTTAAAACGATTGAATGGGAAGCGAAAGGAGTTACTCCGATCCTCTATAAGGTTCTGCCTGGCAGCCATGATCACTCACGACTGCACACTACGCTCCATCAGTGGGGTGAAACCTACCGAGAAGGAACTACCGGCAAGGAGCAGATCGTCTCATTAATCGCCCGCGCTCGCCCATCTGCCAGCACAAAGGAAGATGATTTTGTAGGGCGAATGCTCTGGGCAATTTCGGACAAATCTGGAGTACCCGCGAAACGATTTGCGGAATTCAGTCCAACACCAGCCCTAGAATGGTTGACCGCTGCATTCTCAGAGCCTCGATTCAAGCACAGCGACCTTGATCGGTTCGGCGTGACCGCCAGATTGGACGCTGATACCAAACTGCTGTTCAATTTGGTTGCCCGCCCTACCCCCTACTCGCTCTCCCCGCACATGCGACTTGTCTCCGCAGGCTTGGAAAGTACGAAGTGGGACAAAGTGATGTTCCAGCTTTCACGGTGGTTGCTCAGACACCTGAACGATCCTGAACTGATCTTGTGGGTCGTCAGTCAAGGCGGGCATCTGCACAACGAGCTAAGGTCGATGATCGACTCCCAACTGAATGAGCTCGCCACCCACCAACGCAACGGATCAAGCACAGAGCTCAAGGAGATCCAGACTCACTCCCCCAACGCCTTGCCATCTCCGGAGATGGAAATTCTCTGGCGGTTATTGCTGAGCGGGCGAGTGAAGTCGCCTTGGCGGGATCTCGATTTGTATCACTGGGCAGAGCGCTTGAAGCTGGGGGGCATGACGTTGTTGCTGAAGCTCGAACTTCGCGAGCTCCTTACGCCGAAGGTAGTGCTCAGAAAACCGTTCCGTTGGGGCGAGGATGAAAGTGATACGGATAAGCCTAAAACCATTAGAAGCTTTGTGGATTGGGAGCTCACGCTGACGGCAGACAATGTCCGCTCGACACTCAAGGAGATTTTCGACCGAGATCTGGAAGAATTCCTGCCTGGCCTGATTAATGACTTCGAACATCTGCTGACGGAAGCTTTAAACATTCGAAGCGTTTTGGGCGATGCAACAGAGCGCTCTGATCGCTCGAATTGGGACTTACCCTCGATTCTGGATCATGATCAAAACAAACGGTCTCGTGACTGGGTTGCGCTGATCGAACTGCTGCGTGATGCTTGGCTCGCTATTCGAGAGCGTGATCCTGCAAGAGCGACTCGGATTGCCGTGCGATGGTTCGAGGTTCCCTACCCAACTTTCAAGCGTCTGGCGTTCTTTGCAGCCAGCCAGAATGACT
Organism: Pseudomonas sp. FG43; assembly: GCF_057809175.1. NCBI lineage: Bacteria > Pseudomonadati > Pseudomonadota > Gammaproteobacteria > Pseudomonadales > Pseudomonadaceae > Pseudomonas > Pseudomonas sp. FG43. Next base: position 96,092 of record NZ_JBMDJL010000002.1, on the reverse strand, counting down.
GCATTGCTCCCAAGCTTTGGGTGTCATGGCTCACTGGCGACGAGGGCCGGTGGCTATGGGCAGTGGACGTGAGGCGAGAGACGCTACGCCTTCTGGTTTCACAAGGTCGCCAGCCCAGCGATGTCATCGCCAATGAGCTTCAGCGAGCAATCTTGAAAGGCCCGCCACGCGAGATGTTCAGAGAGGATGTCGAGCCCGAACGCGTGCAACAGCTTTCTGATCGTATGGTATGGCTTACGCTGGCAAAGCTTCAGAGCTCCGGATTGCAGCTCAATGCAACCTCGACCAAACGCCTTACCAAGTTATCCAGGTCACACCCTGTATGGAGGCTTGCAGATAACCAGAGCGACGAGTTCTCGCGCTGGATGAGCGGAACGGGCGATGCTGACTTTGAGAACAGTATCGTCCAGATAACTGCCCCCACCAAGCGGGCACAATTGGTAGATTGGCTGAAGAAGCCGCTCAAAAATCCATACGGGCTCAGCCGGGACAATTGGGGCGAGACCTGTCGCCGGCATCCCTTGAACTGCCTCTATGCGCTCAATGACCTCGTTCGACAAAACACCCTACCGGTTGAACGCTGGCGTGAATTATTTCGAGTGTGGAACAACAACGCGTCGAACATTCGATTCTGGACGCATGCAGCTCCAGTAATCGAGGCCCTACCCGATCATGCTCTGACCGGACTTGTGTACAGCGTATCAAGCTGGCTAGAAGCCGTTTCTGATCACGCTCTCACGAACGAGGACGCGCTGTTCACGCTATGCCGCCGAATAATGGCTCTGCCACAAAATCCTGACGAGGTCGTGCAGGAGGACGGCTCCATGGCCCGCCCTGTCACAGATGCCATAAACCATCCTATTGGCATGGTGACCCAAGCACTTGTGAATCGATGGTTCAAACATCCTTTGCACGACAACGGGAAACTGTCATCGCCGTTTGCTGAATTTTTCACTAGCCTCGCCGACACCAGCTTCAGCCATTACCGCTATGCCCGAGTGATCCTCGGATCGAATCTGATCGCGCTCTTTCGTGTGGACAGAGAATGGACGACACGCCAGCTCCTTCCACTTATGAATTGGGATCAGTACCCGGTGGAGGCTAAAGGCGCATGGGAGGGCTTTCTATGGTCTCCTCGGCTCTATGCTCCACTGCTGGAAGCATTCAAAACCGAGTTCCTACAAACGACGCAGCATTACCATGAGCTCGGTGAGCATAGCCAGCAATTCGCCAGCCTCTTTACTTTTGCAGCCATTGACCCTATCGAAGGCTACTCAGTCGAGGACCTAAGAAGGGCGTTGCATGTATTGCCGTCTGAGGGGCTGGATGAGGCAGCCAAAGCACTCTCACAAGCCCTTGAGGGTGCCGCAGGTCAACGCGAGGAATTCTGGGAGAATCGGATTCTGCCATTCTGGCAAAATATCTGGCCCAAGGATCGAGACCGGAAAACCGTGAGAATTGCCGAATCACTGGCTCGATTGACGCTGGCTGCCGGCGAGAAATTCCCATCGGCTCTGGAAACCCTTGAGGCCTGGCTCTGTCCTCTGGAACATCCATATTTCATCGTATCAACTCTCGAAGAGTCGACGTTCTGCGAGCGTTTCCCTGCTGCTGCGCTGAAGCTGCTTAGCTTGATAATGGAAAATGACCGCAGGGTCTTCAAAGAGCTCCGAGAGTGCTTGAAACACATCGGTGATAGCGAACCAGCCCTACTGAATGATCCTCGGTACCAGCGCCTGCAAGATCAGTCCAGACTGTAAGGCTGATTACCCGACAGAGGGCATCCACGCTGGAGCCCTCATTTTCGACTCGTCCCAATGAGCATCAGTTTTTCACCCTCTGCAACTACACAGAGGCTTAGCAGAACCTATGATTGAGATACCCAACACACCGCCTCCATGGACGTCACCCTCTTAGGTATCTCGCCATGAAAGACCTGTTCACATCCTACTTGAGCGACGTCTTGCAGAATTAGATCGAACTCAGCTCGCAGGTCGAGTTTCTTATCGATCAGGCCAAGGCGAACGGTACTCACCAGGCAGAGATCGCCATGCTTCAAGACATGCTGGTGGAGTTCAATACTGGCTTAAGTATGTTGGGCAAAAATCTCTCAGCTTTGCATGACGCGCTTGCACATAGCCGCACATTTCCAGACGGCGTGTCGCCACCCCAGCCGTCCAAAGACGCCATCACTCATCACTACAAAGCCAGATCCCATAGCATAGGCACCACTACCAGAACCGCCACCAGGGTCGGCTTTTCCTCACATCGGCAGTGCCATCTACTGGCTTATAGAGTGCAGTCGCAATTTTATGGGTCTGCTCGGCCAGCTCATCCAGCCACTCTTGCGGGCCGATCCAGTGGTCGTGGACCGACTCCAGGAACTCCCGAGTCAGCGGTAAACCTGAGGCATCCCCCAGCAAGGTGCCGAATGCCTCACATTTGGGGCACCATGCCGTTGAGCCCGTCCAGCGAGTTACCTCATGCGCAGGAAAAGCTGCGTAACAGCCAAAGCATGCACACTCGCTACTGAGCAGAATTTCTGCCTGATTATTATTGGCATGATCGTGGGCGCTGTAGGTGTCAGTCATCTAGCACTCCGTCGCATCGGACAAAGGTTGGGCATGCAGCCACTACGAAACCGGAGATAGCCTCAACGGCCCAAAACGCGACCTGGCATTTTCAGTGGCGCATTTGATTGGCATGGCCAAGGCTGAGCTGGAGCGCTCGTTGGCCTGGGTGGAGGTGCGTCAGGGGCCTTTTCGCGAATGAGCGGAGCGCCGCCCGATTTGCTCCCACACAGTACGCGCAGGAGCGAATTCATTCGCGAAGCCCTCTGAAGGCCAGAAACGAAAAAGCCCTGAATAATCAGGGCTTTGACGTCTCGAATATGGCGGAAGCATAGAGATTCGAACCCTTATCCTAGGTTCCCCCCTTGTCTTCATTTCTGGAGGTCATTCTGCCCACTCGCAAAGTCATCAAACTCTAGCAAATACTGGGACTTTAGCAACCCCGATTTTCGCCCATAAGCGTGCACCTGACTGCATGCTTTTCAAACATTGCTACCTTGCCAAATCACCTCGATTCGAGGGCTCACTAGCTCTACACATCCCCGCCATCAACAACCTGGCCGCTCTCCAAACGCTCATTTTGAATTGTAAACCGCGATCTGAAGCGCCCGAGTTGGAGTAGCGTCCAGATCTCAGTTGAGGACTAAACTGGCGAGCTTTCAAGCCGATTCCTAGATCAACAAACGCAACACCGAACATTGATCGATCCGATCCATCCGAACCCCAAATGGAGACCATTCATTCTGAAGCGTGAGAAAGATTCTTCGGACGAACTGAAAGAGGCTCCAAACAACTACCCATTAGATCCTGAGTTTTACCTGACTCAAGATGTCGCGATGCAATACAAGGCCCTGCCCAGCCCCCTCAATCAGATCCAACCAATCTGCAGCCGTTCCTTTGAGTACATGTTCGAGGACGGTAAGGTCGCAGCCAAGCCGTTCAGGATGATCAAGAAGAACCTCAACCGTGTTCGACCTGAACAGGACTTTTGTGCCACGATCGTGTCCAGACTACAGGGATGGACATGACATGGCTTTCAGTGATGACGGTGGCGGGTTCGCTTTTTCATGCGCAGACGCGAAGATGTCCATTGGTGCGTCCACCTGGGCGACGCGGCTCAGTCAGATGGGCACAGCAACTGGTGAAATTCTTATTCTTACCCGCGCCCTGCTTGACATTGACTACATCACCAGAATTCTGGATAAACGTCCGAAAGACATCTGGATTGTGGCGCACACAGACTCCACTGCCGAGGCCAAAGCCCTGAAGGCCGCGAGACCTTGGATTCGGATCGCTGTACATCCTGACATCGGGGCAAAAGCCGTCTTTGTAGCGCCTGAAACAGTCTGGATCTCTAGCAGCAACTTTGGAAAGGCCGGCAAGCTTGAATCAGCGGTCGGATTTCATTCTGCCGATTTATACGTACGGACGCGCTCACAGCTTTTCGAGAAAGCGTGGGCAGAAGGTCACGAGCTTTAGGTCAAAGCCCTGGCGGTTGATTATGTCGGGCCGGACAAATCAAGCGCACTTGCGATGATGGCGGTCGTGCCCCTACCACACTCAAGCCGTCGCCCGGTCGCCCAGCCATCTTGGTACCTAGCAATTGCTGAGCTAAGGTTTAACGACCCGGACAGGCGGAGTCCCGCGCCCCTCCATTTTTTCAAGGATGAATCTATGCGTATCCAGCACTTGGAAATCGCGAATTTTCGCAAGCTGAAGTCAGTCAGAATCGATCTGGCCGCCGAGACAACACTCTTGGTGGGAGCCAACAATAGCGGCAAGTCCTCAGCGATGTTGGCGCTGCGCAAGTTCCTGGTGAAGCCCAGCACATTCAGACTGCAGGATTTGACTCTCTGCCATATAGCCACGCTTGACGCTATTGGACGCGAGTGGGAGCAGGCAGGAGAAGGCGTTGCGATTCCAGAGGCTAATACCTGGGCTGACTGGCTGCCGACACTAGATGTGTGGATACAGGCCGCTCAGGGGGAGCTCCATCACATTCGCGATCTGATTCCGAATTTCTCATGGTCTGAAGGGATGGTGGGAATGCGGTTTCGACTGGAGCCTGACGATCTACCGACGCTCTATACCGATTATCGCAAGGAGCGTGCACGTGTGGCCACGCTGCTTGAAGAGATCCACAATCAAGCTGAACAAGGGCAAGAGCGCCCTGCCCTAAAGCTATGGCCACAGAGCCTTCACGACTATTTAAACCGGCGTCTGGTCAAGTCGTTCAAGGTGCGCTGGTACCGGCTTAACCCGCAGATGCTTGCTGCTCCGTCTACCGAAAGCAGGACAGCGACTCTCCAAGCGCTGGCCGACACTGCGGTGCCACTTGAGCGCAATCCGCTCCTCAGTCTGATCAGGATTCATGAGATCAACGCTCAGCGCGGCTTCGGAGACAGCGCCGATGAAGGGCAAGATGAGGGCAAAACGGGAAGTGGTCGGAAGTTATCTGAGCAGCTGCGAAACTACTATCGCCGCCACCTTGATCCCGGTGACAGCCCAGACGTATCAGATCTTGAAGCACTGAGGGCTATTGAAGCTGCCCAGAGCGCTTTTGATAGCAGGCTGACAACGAGCTTTGCGTCGGCGCTTAGAGAGGTCGCAGGCCTCGGTTATCCTAACAACAGCGACCCCAGCATCAAAGTGGCAACACACCTAGGCCCAACTGATGGCTTAGATCATGAGGCCGCAGTGCTGTTTGAACTGGACTCGGTCGCGGGTGCGCCTGGGGAACCTCGTTTGACGCTTCCAGAAACATCGAACGGGTTGGGTTACCAGAATCTGATCTCCATGATCTTCCGGCTCATGGCATTCCGTGACAGCTGGTTGAGGAAGTCCCGAGTCCCCGAAGAACGTACGACTGCCAACGTCGAGCCCATTCACCTGGTGCTGGTGGAAGAGCCCGAGGCGCACCTACACGTTCAAGTTCAGCAAGCGTTTATAAAGCATGCGTATCACGTGCTGTGTAACGACCCGTTGCTTGAGGAGTTTCCAAACCTGAAAACCCAGTTGGTCGTTAGCTCCCACTCAAGCCACGTCGCTCACGAAATCGAATATGAGCACCTGCGCTACTTCCGGCGGCTGCCGTCCGGCATGGCGGGCATTCCAATTCCTGTTTCGACCGTTTCAAACCTGAGCACCGTATTTGGCCAAGCAGGCAAAACTAAAGAATTCGTCACACGGTACCTGCGAGCGCACCACGCTGACCTCTTCTTTGCTGATGCTGTGATCCTGGTGGAAGGCGCTGCAGAGCGAATGATCCTGCCCCATTTCCTGAGGCAGCATTTCAAGTTCCTCGACCAATGCTACATCACCATCCTGGATATTGGTGGAAGCCATGCACACCGACTAAGGCCATTGGTGGATGCGTTGGGTATCGCCACGCTGGTCATCACCGATCTCGACGCGGGGAAAAACAAAGCGGCTCAACCAGTGGCTAGGGGCGCAGAACAGATTACTAACAACCCGACAGTCCGCCATTGGATGAGAGTGAAAGGACTCGGCCATGATGTGGATACGCTGCTCGACCTAGAGGATGCGCATAAAGTCGAAGAGATCGACTCCCTATACTCAATCAGAATCGCCTACCAAACCCCTATCTCCGTTCAGTTGCCGAAAACGGGCGCGCAAGACGAAGCGTTGCCAAATACGTTCGAAGACAGCTTGGCATTAACCAATATCCAGTGCTTCACGGCAAATCCCCGACGTGGATTGATGCGTGCTTTCAGCCAGGCTATCCAGGAGGCTGAAACAGGACAAGCTTTGGGCGCGGCGCTTTTCGATACGCTGCGTACGGGCGACAAAGCCGAATTCGCACTTGAGGTGCTCGGTGATCCGGCGTTCGGTCAGCTCGTAATACCCGCATACATCCATGAAGGTCTGACGTGGCTGCAGTCCAAGCTGGAGCTCAAACGCAAGGATCTACTGGTCGTTCCTGCCGCGATCGTTGAGGTAACAGAGATCGTTGAGGTGGCAGAATGAGCCCCGCGACGACTGAGTACGCCGAAGGTGCCCGTGATGCCGATGAGGTGATCCGAGAGTGCTTGGACTTGGATCATCCGAAAAGCTTTTTTCTTTACGCCGGCGCAGGCTCAGGGAAAACACATTCCTTGGTTACAGCTGTCAGAGAGCTAAAATCCCGAGAGCACAAACGGTTGACGTTCGAAGGGCGTCAGGTGGCAATCATCACCTACACCAACGCGGCATGCGAGGAGATTGCACGTCGTCTGGAGCATGACCCCTTGGTGGTCGTTTCAACCATCCATGCGTTTTCATGGCGAATGATCCAAGGGTTCAATGACGACATCCGTGAATGGCTTCGCGTAAAGCTTGGCGAAAGCATTAAAGAACTGAATGGAAAGCTCCTCAATGCACGAGATCCGAACAACAAAACGGCTCGCGCCAATAGAGCATCCCTTGATAGCAAGACGAGGCGGCTCGCTGCCTTGGATGAAGTCGTCAGCTTCACTTACAGCCCCACCGGAGAGAACCGAGGGCGCCAAGCGCTGAATCACGCGGAGGTTATCCAGATGGCGGCTGCATTTATTCAGCACCCGCCTCTGCTGGACGTTATGGCCGATCAGTACCCGGTGCTTCTGATCGATGAAAGCCAGGATACCAATGGGGCGCTAATGGACGCTTTCCTGACCGCCCAATCGCTTATCCCTGAAAGGTTTTGCCTAGGCCTTCTCGGCGACACCATGCAACGAATTTACAATGATGGGAAAGAACATTTGGAGCGGGTGATTCCCGATGACTGGGCTATTCCCGAGAAGCCCATAAACCGACGATGCCCGACAAGGGTCGTTGAACTGATCAATGTCATTCGCAGTGCCGCCGATGATCACCAACAGACTCCAAAACCTGACGCGATACGAGGTGCCGTCCGCCTGTTCTGCACTCATCAAGCTGCGGGCACAGGTTTTGAGTTGGAAAGTCGGATTGCCGAGCGTATGGCGCAAATCACAGGCGATCAGCAGTGGGCGGCTGGAACCTCAGAGCGCAAAACTCTAATCCTTGAGCACAAAATGGCCGGTAGACGCCTAGGCTTCGAGGGGGTCTTCACGCCTCTTTATGCGGTAGAGCATCTGCGCACCGGTTTGCTGGATGGGACGCTACCAGTACTCAAAATGTTCTTCGAGGGTGTCATGCCTATCCTGGCCGCCGCCAACGAGAGCGAATTTGCTCTGATGGAAGCTGTACGGTTGATGTCGCCTCTGCTGGACAGTGATCGGATGAAAGCGGCCCCTGATCAGTTGGCATTGCTTCAGCAGGCAGGTATGGGCTGTCAAACGCTGTGCGGACTATTCGCCGACAACAATCCATCCTTGGCCGATGTCGTGTGGGCACTAGTAGAAACAGGTCTGCTCGAAATACCGGAACGGCTACTGATGGCCGTTGCACAAGGTGTGACCGACGAGGAGCCGCCGGATACCATCGACCGCGAGGCGCTTGAAGTGCACGCGTACCGTGTGCTCCTGGGACGGCCTTACTCTGAAATGGCCGCATTCGCCGGATACGCAGAAGGCCTGTCTCCCTTCGATACACACCAAGGGGTGAAAGGCTTGGAGTTTCCAAGGGTCATGGTGATTCTCAATGATGAAGAGGCCGGAGGATTCCTGTTCAGCTACGACAAGCTGTTAGGCGTTAAGGCGCCCTCAGACAACGACATCAAGAACCAGCAAGCAGGCAAGGACGATGCCCTTTCTCGGACGCGACGATTGCTGTACGTCACTTGCAGCAGGGCTGAGGAAAGCCTCGCCATTGTCGTGTACACCTCTCAGCCTAAAACCGCCATTCAGCGCGCTATTGAGGCCGGCTGGCTTACCCCTGAGGAAGTCGAGATTCTGTGATCACGATGATCAATCTAGTCCGTGGCTATCTGATCGCCGCATTCCCGGCACAAGCGTTGATGTCTGCGAATCTGCCCTCAGAATTATGGCTCAGCAATAATTACCGCTGAGCCATAATTTAAAATAACTGAACCCGTAAGCTCTCGGGGACGGCTGTCGTAAACCAGGCCAGTCGGCTAACACTAACGCCCAGGCCGGACTTCCATCCTCACGCCTTCGGCCGTAAAGGCCTGCGCGCTCCGCTTGTGTTCGCGAGCATCTTCCCGGTTGACCTGCATGGACTCTGCGATGTTCCTGATGGGCCCGAGACGTGTTGGGCCGGACGGGATGCACTCTGAAACTTGCAGCTTCCAGTACGCCATATTTCCGCGCCCTTGATGACCGGAGCAAAACACAGACCGAAGAACCAGAGGGAGCAAAACAACAATATCGATCCTGACCCGATTTGCCCGCCCTCGTAGGCATACGTATCATCCAGCCCCCAAGCGCATCAGCATACCGCAGTGCCTCGTTCTACCTGCCTAAGAAGGCTGACTACCAAATGTACTCCAGCCCTTTGGCCGAAATAATCATCACGACCACCGCGAAGTTGATCGCAGAGGGAGGGATGGCGGCTGCAACCATCCGCAATATTGCAAAGCATGCCAAAGTCTTACCACCCCAGATCTACAAGCATGTCGGGAGTATCGAGCAGCTCTTGGACGATGTAGCGCTTCATCTCTGGCAAGCTCGGCCTCGAACTCGCACGGAATCCGATCTCCCGATCGACGGTTTGCTTCATGCGATCCAAGATCTGATCGTATTTGGGATAGACAACCCGGATATCTTTCTCCATATCAGCAAGCCGCGTCCGGGTAAGCTCACGACTCAATGGCGTCGACAGGTCGATGAATTAGGAACCGCTGTTGACCTGGTTGCTAAAGCTGGGTTGCTAAAGGTTGGAAAAACACAAGCCGTTGACTTCATTCTTCCATTTAGCGTGGGGATGATATTCACCTGGTTACATGACACGAGTCGCCCTCATGACCCGAGCTGGCTAGCGTGGGAGTCGATTAAGCCTCTGCTTAAGAAAAGCGCAATAAAAACGATGGAGGCACCCGAGGATTTAAAGCCTGATGAAAGCAGGAGAGTCCCTAGCCTCGCATCAGAGCTGAATGCCAATCTTGGTGAGGTCAAGGTACTCACCACGAGGGAGCGCTGGATGCTCGGGGAATGGTTAGAAAGAATTGCGTCTGGTTAATCTGCGGCGCGGTGGTTGTTCAATCGGGCACAGCACCCAGATGCCAATACATCCTCAACCTGCAGTAATCCCTCAATCGAGCGCCCAAGCCAACTGCACACTTGGATGACTGGTTCTAGCGATGCGTCAAACACTGCCCTCAAATATCGCAGATTCCTTTCACGCAACACGCCTAACGTGGCCCCGTGCTAGGGCGCCACATCACCGAAATCAGCGGCGCGGTGAAAAAGCCATCCGGTCTCGGGTAATCCGACTCTCCTCGCCTGCTTTTTTGGCATTCACACCGCTAAAAGCTGCGTTTTTTGAAAAAAATATAAATTTTTTCGATCACATTGACATTAACAGTCGCACGCACTCCATGAGATTTCACAAATGGATTCGCATGCCATCTGCGTTCACCAGCGGTCACTGGTGCGTTCCCCCCAATTCGCATCCCCCTCGGAACACAAGGCCTAGGCAGCGGCAACCCTTCGACAGCCACGCATAACGCCGTTATACAATTTTATATAACACTGAAATCACCATTCCAAGAATCAACCATTTTAGTTAATTAAGTATGCAGTAGTGTGCAGTTGCGTACTTATAATCTCCCGTGCAACCATTTGTTCATCCCAGCAGTATTGGAACCTAAGATGAACGCCGTCGCATTACGTCGCGAGCTGTATTCGTTCGCCCCGCCAATTCTCATCCCCATCACCAGGAATGAGAAAAACATTTACACGCTTGTTTCAACGGACAAGCTCATGGACGACTTTTTCGAAAGCTGGTGTTATGGCCTGAGCAAGAGAAGGAAGTTTAAAACGGTTAAATCCTATGCCAGCTATAACCGTGTCTTCTTGGAATTACTACAGTGTGTCGCCCAGCTCAGTGGTGGTCTGACGCCATTACTCCTGAGCCAGACTATCGAGAACTACGAGAGCTATCTGGTATTCGGTTCAGCCAGCGATATCCCCCTGATTGCACAAGCAGCTTCTCTGTTAGGCGATCGCAACTTATCGGGGAGTTCCGTAAGTGTTGCTCTGGCTGCACTTAACAGCTTTGTTGACGCAAGTGAGCGTTTTCGCCTGGGCATGTTGGAACTGGAAGCTCAGGGATACATCTCCTCGGTCACACTATCAGGCTTCTCTCTGGCACAGGCCGTCAAGGTGGATACCACCGCAAGTGTCAGGAGCGCAATCAAGAAAAATAGCTGGTTAGCTGGATGTCTGGCTGGTGGTGCCAAACGGATTAAACGTGCGGGCCTGTCACCCGTCTCGAAGCCATCAGAAATCGCTCACACCGACATCTACGGCGGAGATGAATTCGCTTTCCCTATTGACCGGTGTAAGGAGCTGATCGAGTCGGCCCCGAGCTTCAGGGACAAGATGCTTTGGAGTCTGCTTGCGGCGTCGGGAGCCCGCGTGTCTGAAGCGCTGACCATGCTCAATGAAGACATCATTATTGACATTGATCCAGTGTTGAACCGCGTGAGCATTGTTGATCCCAACACCAGGCGCAACGTGCTCATCAAGTACATGACAGCGACAGAAATTGACGGCTTACCCCATAAGGGAAGAGCCCACTCGGAAACGTTCTTGATTGAACCTTTCGCCTCGATGTTCTGGGTAGCCTTGGATCAATATAAGGCAGAAATGCGAAAGCAGCGTCTCATGGCACCTGTGAGACATGACTTTCTGGTGCGAAGCCTGAAAGACGGCGAGCCGATGCATAACGGTTATCAAGGATTGTATGAGCGCTTCAGTAAGGCCGCCCAGAAGCTTACTGGTCGCTCGTACGGGTTCCATTCCTTACGGCACATGTATGGATATTACCTGGTCAATCACTGCCCGAACCCAAACCCTCACAGTAACCGTAAATATGGACTGGAACTCGATAGGGTTAAACAGTTCATGGGGCATTCACGGGTAAAAACGACTAAACGCTATGCGCGCCAAGATGCTCATCTTCTATACGCATCAATGGCCGCTGCAAACTTCGCACGGTTGAGCGGAGGGCCCAAAACAGTCCTTCAAGCGCGAATTGCTTATCACCAGCAAGAAATCAAACAACTACAGCAACTCGCCTTGGAGGCAGCATGATCAATCGTTCGCACGAAAAACCCATCTGGCTGATCAAAAGCAAAGAAATTGGCCCAGCTTTCGACTTGGCAATGATCGATGTGCGCCATCGTTACTGGAAGCTTTACAACAACCCGGACGGTGGACGAACGCTAAAGGCGTTGTTGGCTCTGAACGACTTGGGCCCACGCCCTTTCTTTGCAATCCGCCGTGCCCAGGTCGAGCAGTTGCTCATCTGCTGCTTTTCAGGAACCCGAGAGCGCGAAGAGATCATCAAAACGGCCATTCCGGATATGCCAGCCTCGGTGGTCGCCTCTTTGATTGCGCCGCTGACCTCCATGCTGAAAATGACTTTTCTGCGTCTCTGGATCGAGAAAAAAGTTGTCCTCCCTCTAGGTTGGAACAACCCTATCAACAGCGACGGATTGCTGGATGAGTTGATCCAGGAGCATAAAGAGAGATGCCCGATGCTGTTTAAGATCAGAGCGCTCAATCCCAAGTCGTCACTCGTTTTCGACGGCACCATGAGCGATAAAAATCGCGAGCTGAGGTCGACCGGGTGGCTGCGGCTGCTGGTTGCATCCAACCTGCAGAACCCTGCAAGCTTCACTGCAGAGCTCGCTCGTGATCTGAAGGAGCGTAGCTTCGGGTACAAGTCCGAGCTCGCACGATTCTACACAGATGACTTCTCTGTATTCTTCGCTGATGCATCGGACAACCCTTGGATGCGCGAGCAAGTCGATCGCATTCTCGCCGAGAGTCGCGATAAGTCCCGCGAAGCACGCAAGCAGGGACAGGAGACGGGCAAGCAGAATCAGGTCAGCCGATACCACGCCCAGCTTGTCGAGAAAACTCGTTCATACTTGGAAGGTTCGGAGCATGGCATCCCAACATTTGCAGCTCTATTCTCCGATGCTAACGCTCTAAACCGCGCCTTTCGGATGGACGGCGTGGACACACTGCCGCCGGGCCTGGAGCTGCTTCCCGAGAAGGTCGTCAAGTTTTGCAGGCTGATCAACGCGACCTATCGGGCATTTCTCAAGTCCAAACGGCTTGAAAGCAAGAAGAACCACAGGTCATCCCTGTACCACATGATCGCCTACTGCGGCCCCTACCTCTATCAGTTCTTTATGGATCGTGATGGGAACCTGGATGCATACCCAACTACGTTCAACGACTTTACCTGCGCTATCTACGTCACAGCCGATGCCGATCTGTTAAAGGAGGTCGGAAATTATGAGAAGGAGCTTCCAGAAACGCTTCTGACGATGATCAACACCATCGTGGGCATCAACCAGAACACACCGGACACCCACTACGCCAAGATTTATCCCATCGAAAAATTCTTCGAATACATCATCGGACAATCCGCTGTCATCCCGAATGCTGACAAAGTCAGAAATAGTTTCTCAGCCGACTGCTACCCGCCGCAGTCCAAAAAGTGGGGAACGGTAAAAAAGCCGATTCCTCGAATGTATTTCTCGACGTTCATCAGCATGATGTACTCGCTTGAGTACCTGACTATGCACCTCAATGCCATGGCGGACGGCACCGAGCCAGGTGTTGTCGCTGGAAAGCTCAAGTGGCCAAATCTTAGCGAACTTGTCCACAGCTCGGAATGGGCGGGACTTTGGGGAACAGGCCAAATGAGCTGCGCGAGCGTTGACCTCAAGGCTTTGAATTATACCCCTATCTTTTATTTTCAAGGCAAACCTCGCCCTTTCACCTATATCCCTCGGTTCTATCGCATCTCCGACAGGCACATCAACGGTGAAGTACAGCCACGCGTCGTCATGAATGATGTTCGCTCCACGCTTTTGATGTGCGAGACGGGCATCCGTCAGCAACACTTGCTGTGGCTTGATCTTGACCGTTACGCGAACTACGTGGAGCGTCAGATGAAGAGGCCTCTAGCGCCGCTGTTGGTGAGTACCGACAAAGCTCATGGCGAATGGACATCCATCGTTTCAGACCGCGTCATTCAAATTCTGGACAGGCAAAACGCATGGTACCGTCGGTGCACCTGCCCCAGCTTCCAAGAGCAGATTTGGTACAACGAGAACGAAGGCTCCAAATTTGGTCGGCTTCGTCCTTTGTTCAGACTTGCGACTACCCCGAAGAACTGGATGAACTATGACCCCTTCCGACTCCTTCTGCTCTGTCTGCAGTACTTCATCAAAGCCGAACAGGGCGACGTAAGCTGCCCTGACATCGTGTGGTGCAAACCCTTTGCAGACTCGACGGAGGAGCGCCAATACATCACGAACCACACTGTAGAAAGCTTGTCGTGGATCACAGCCAGTACGCTGACTTCTGACTACACGCCACATGGTCTGCGTGCCGGATTCGTCTCAGAGGCAATCAAGTTCCTGCCTCCCTCGATCGTAGGTCAGTGGCTCACTGGTCAGTCTGAAGCGCTAGTGTCCTATTACTCCATCTTCGATGAGAACGACCTCGGGATGACGCATCAACAGATGCTTTGCATGTCACTCATGAGCAATCAAGACAAACTCACCGCAGGTGACTTCCCTGACCTGGCAGCAACAATCGCAAGGCTCAACCAAACGCTTCAGCAGGACATTGCCGCTGACCCGGCAGGCGCTATTGCCAAGCACAGACTGATGAGCCTATCGAGCGTCAAACGCGAGTCTGACACTGGCCTTGACCGGATCATCGCCAAAGAAGTGAGCGAATTCGCGTTCAACACCACTCACATTTGTCCCTTCAGCAACATCTGCCCAAAAGAGGTGCTTGACCTGTTCGGCGAGCCCAATTGCTGCTCTGCGTGTCATTTTGCAATCAGGGGCGTCATGCACCTTCCAGCGATCTCCGCCAAGAAGGACAAGTACCGTGAGTTGATGGCGAGCACGCTGACTCTTATCCAGCAGTATCTGACACGCAAGCCCTCGGCGCGCATCAGTACGGAACTCGATCAGCTTGAGGCCGAGAACGACCGATTCGCCCGCGAAGCTTGTCTTCTGGAAGCTATCGAGAACCAGCTCATTTACATGCATGAGCACGGCCTCGACGAGGAGCTGATTGTCAAAGACCGCGAAGGTGTTCAACAACACTACGAGCATATGTCCCTGCCGGAGGAGGCACGAGTGCTCAAGCGATTGATTGACGTCCAAAACTTCCCGGACACATCCTCCGAAGACCTGAGCATGAGACTGGCTCAGCTGCGCCACATCCTGCTAATGAAGGAAGGCGACATTGCCAAAATTCTCGGGGTGGATCCTGACAGCGCGAAACCAATCGCAACCAGATTGGCGGCTCAGATCAGTAGCATGGTCAAGTCAGGGGCTATCAGCGAATTCGACGTATTCGCTGCCAGCTCCGGCGATGTCAACACCATCAAACGACTGGTCTCAGGCGCTGACTCTATGCTTCAACTCACGCACATGGTGGCGTAACAGGGCTTACGAATGAAGAAGAATAATCGTGAGGGCAAACCCTCAAAGAAGCCCTCCAGGTTCGATGAGTATGTAGCTGCCCGGTCTGCTCAGATTGAGAAGATGCTCCAACAGGCTTTGCGGTACGTCGATGCTCAAAAGTACGGCAACGTTACTGACTATTGCAAAGCCTTGGCAGCTGTCATCTCGGATGTGCGCGAGGCCAAGGCCGGGGATCCCACTACGCCTTTTTACAACAAAAGAGTGCGCAAATTCAGCTACATCACGCTGCTGCGTAATGATGACTATAGGCGCATGGTCGACGCGACATTTGATCAGAGCCGTGAGGCGCTTGAGCAACCCGAAATGGTTTCAGAAGAGGCATTGCTGAAGATCTCAAGTCTCAACGCTCAGCTCAACTTGTTGAAAGACAGGCTAAGCAGCATCAAAACGGGGGATCAATCGAATGCGTTGGTGGATGCAAACGCCCAAGAGACCATCAGAAAGCTAAGTCTGTATCTAAACACTACGCTCGCGGTCTACAGCACAATGCGCGAACAGTTCAAAGGAGTGACGAAGATATTTGACGTTCCGGCGAAAGATATTCCTGGGCTCTGGAGCGCCTATGGTTTGATCGCGGATAAAGAAGCGTTACATGAAATCGAAGATGGGCGGAAATTCCTGAGTCAGCTGCCCAGAACCGACGACGCTTAAGTGTCGGCATATACCAGCCAGGAGGAAATTGCGCCTGGCTGCTCGACCAGCCCCTTGATCCGCCCTCCTGGATACGCCTGTCATTCAACTTCTGACCACCCTCTCCGGGAGAGGGTGAGCGCGAAGCAGACAGGGTTTCAGAACTCAGCACTTACCGGTTGCCATGTCTAACGCACTTTTACCAAGGTGCGAAATCAGAGCTTTCGCGCGACGGACATCGCTCCTCCTGTAGTTGTTGGCCTATTCTGCTTGGCAACCTTCCCTCAAGATTTGACTGATCCTGCGACGAGCCGACACGCCACGCGGGTCTCTTCCCGGAACCACTGCCAAGGAGTGCACCATGCCAGTCAATTACCCACCAGAGTGGTTCAAGATGGCGGACGTCCGGCGGCGTCGGCTATCAGCTTCCATCTGGATTCCCCTGCGTCAATCCGAGGTGTTGCATCAGCAAGGCATCGATAGAGAGCCTGGCACATTTGAAGAAACGCTTTGCGTCGGTTCACTGGCGGTCTACACGGATCAGCGGGAGTTAGGTGACACTCTGGGTTGGAGCTCTATTGGGTTAATACATACTCCTGGGCCCTATGCGTTCGGCGATGGCCGATACAAACCAGCAGATCAATACCTCCACGATGAAGAAGAGCCACCAGTGGGCGTGGAGCTCGTTCTTCTCAATCATCTGAACAGCGACCACGACACCCAGTGGCTGGTAAACCAGGATTTGATTCTGGCGCTGCGACTGATGCAGCAAGGTGATGTATGGGTCAGCCCCAACGAGGGTTACATGGAGGTTATCCGGCAGCGCAGAAATAAAGAGGGTCGAGTGATCGCCATCGAAATCCGTGCCGAACATTTACGCGATTATTTATGTGCACGTGGCCTGGCCCTCAGGTTGGCGCAATACCGGGAGCGCAAGCAGTACGTGGCAGATGCATCTCACATCCCATGGCACAGGGCTCCTGTCGAAGAGAAGCAGGCCAATGAGCTCTTCAAGCTGCACACCTTCAGCATCAGAGCCGATGGAGGCCTGTTGGGCCGCATGTCGGTGATGAGGGTATGGCGAACAGATGTTGACCCTGAGGAAGACGTCCCAGCATTCGCTGCAGAGAACAATAGCAACACCGACTACGAGCATTATGAAGTCGAACACTCAGGGCTCACTTATGAGCAGGTTGACGGTAGGCTCTGGCGTGAAGAGTGGGTGGAGCCCGCGTTGCGGAGCGAACGAGTTCGTGGAGACCGGCCTGAGGAGGAGCTGTACTACACGACTGGAGCCGCCGGCGAAAGGCTGCCGGCGAGCGTGCTCGACAATGAGGAGATCGGGCTGTACCTATGGTTCAAGGCCGAGGTAATTGAAGCTCTCCTGGCGTTCAAGGGATCAGCGTTGGAGTGGTACACATCGGACACTGGCTCTATCAAATGCTCGCCTGACTACAGCATTCATTTTGGCGTAAACGAGCAGAGCCATATCAACGCGCATGCCTACGACATCGTCAAGCTACCGCTTTGGCAACAAAAGATCTGGCATGGGTTCAACATCTCCCCAGACGGCCGCCCTTCGCGCGAGCTGGTAGCATCGCAATTCGAAAGTAGTCCCGCAGATACCACTGCTCCGGAAGAAATGCTCAAGTTGGTGATCGGCGATCTCAACGCTTTCTTCTCCCAGCACTTCGACGGCCCGCTGTTTAAACCCCATGACCACGCGGCTGAAATTCTACGCAACTGTCACCGCTTCCGAGCGTTGGACAAAAATGGCGTGCTGGCACTGGCCAAAGACATTTCCAGACTGACTGTGGACTCTGTCGACATCGACCTCTTGAAGAAGCTTGTGAAGGTAGATCCCAAGGAAAAACTGGGAAGCCTGAAACTTCTGGAGCGCCTGCTGTTGAAGTACAGCGACAAGGACGTGGCGCGCCAGATACTGACGCCGCTTCATATTGCTTACGGCCTTCGCCTGGGCGACGCTCACCTGCCTTCCAAGAAAGATCTGGAGGACGCGCTACGCGATCTGCATACCGCCGAAGACGCTAATCCAGTCACGATTGGAGCAACCTTGCTGGCCAGGGTTAGTATCAGTCTTTGCGATATAGGGGACACTCTCCATGCTGGGCTTAAGGTCGAAAACAGAACGTCCTAGCCCAAATGCAGCTCATGCCTCAGTGAAGACCTGGTAATAGCATGCAAGCTCATCTGGCAGCCGGCAGCTGGGAGCGCAGGCGCCTGTCGTGCTCCTGTCGTGTCGTGTCATTGGTAGCTTCTTCATCATGAGTCCTACCAACCTTCTGATGGAGCGAAACAATGAACAGCACCACGTCTGGCCAACCTCGCCTGTTGAACCTTGAAGAATTCGCGGCCCTCATCCGCAAAATGCGCGAGGTCTTTCAGTGGTCTCAAGAGACCCTGGCCGAGCTTGCGGGTTTGCACGTGCGGACGGTGCAGCGCGTCGAGAACGCCAAGTCGGCGAGTTTCGACACCCGCCGCGCACTCGCACGAGCATTCGAGATCAAGGACATCGACGCATTCAACAAGCCCTACATCATTCCTAGTGAGGAAGAACTCATAGAAGAGAAAGCCCGCTTTGACCGCGACTACATCACGCTGCCGGCAGTCCCCGTATTGACTGGCCACCAGCTCGCGAAGCTCGCAGAAGGCTCAACGGTCGATATCTGCCAGCCTGTTTTTGAAATCAAGCGTGAGGCTCATGAGGTCTTTGCGGCCCTCGTCGACTATTTCCGCGAATATCGGGACTGCGCCAGCGATTACCCGGAAACCTCAAAATTTGCGGTGTACGACGAGATGCAGGAGCTCATCGATGAGCTGCTCATGCTGCAGGTGTCTATTCAGTGCGCGACGCGTGAAATTCACCTGAAGGCGACGGGCAGCCAGCCAGATGCAAAACCCATGACTGTCCAGATGACTTACCTGATTGCCTTCGAACAGGGCAAGGCTCCGGATGAGTTCGCGGTGCAGAAGAAACTGGACTTCCGTTTCTGATGCTTGCCGCGTTGAGCAGGGACGCTCATCCCGCAGCCCACTCACTTGCCTAACTCGTGTTCAAACGCTGAGGGGAACAGCAATGGGCTGGCCTCACTCGATCACATACACCGCCTGGTCGATCTACAAATCTGGTAACGAATTCCAAGCCTAACCCGCAATCCTCTGTGAGACGATCAACGCCGAACTCACTGACGGGTGAACCCCATGATTGCAGCTCTAAGCCGTACCGCTCCGATAGATCGCAAAGACCCACCCAAACGCGTTTTGTACCTGTGGTTGGTGGCGCTGTGTCCTTGCCTGGCAATGGGCGTGTTATGGAACCAGGGTGATTTGACCATGGTGTCCAGCGCGATGACGTTGTCCGCCTCGGCAGTCTTGCTGCTCAACCTGGAGAAGATTCAAGACTACGTGCGGCCAGAGTGGGCTCGTGAGTACGAAGCCAAGATGGCTCCCCTGAAAGCACGTCTGTTGGAGCAGGATCTGAGCGCCTCGGAGCATGAGCATGTCGTGAATCGAATCAAGGATCTCGACGATCGCTATCACCTCGTCACCAGCCCTGCGGTCACCTATCGCTGGATCAACAAAATGAGCGCAGTCATGGGGAGTATTGCAAGGCTCCTGCGATCAAACTCCCACTGAGTCCGGATCGCATCCTCCCGAACATTCGCAGCCATTGGATGGGCCACAACCAAAGTGGCTGCGAATGATCAGTCCCGTCTTTACTGGATTTCCTCGAAATCTTCCTCTTGCGAATCATCATAGATATCGCCCACCAGGCCCGCTTCGTAAAGCCCGGCGTGATACATCCGCTTCTTCATATCAGGATGAGCGTTGCGTATGGCCAGAACGGTGCCGATGAGCTCTAACCGTCCCAACGATCGCCGGATGCGGTTCACCAAGATAAAGCATCCGAGGTTCTGAGAGCCCCGCAGCCACAGAGTCCTCGCCGAAGTTGAGGTGCCTTCGTTTCGGTCGAACACGAATGTGATGTCGACGTTGTTTACTGAGCGCTTCCCCAGGACTGGTTGCGTACCGGGGGCATCCGACTCAAGCCCCGTCAGCGTGAACAACCCTTGTACAAACACGAAGTCCCCTTCTACGACCCAGTTGGACAGTTTGCCCCGGTCGAGCTCATCGGTGATGTGTCTAATGGTGCTCGCATCGATCACAGCACTTAGCATTTGAGTCATGTAGAGGTACAGGTAACGCGCGCTGGCGCTGTCGTGTAGCACCTGTCGGCTGTCCTCTTTGACGACGGCGCCATCCTCTGCACAAAACGCAGAAATTCGGCATTGCTCAAACCCCGCGAGCCGGTCGAACTCAACCCCGACTTCCTCTGCGACCTCGAAAAGCCTGAGGTGGTTGAAATACCACCAATGACAGCCCTGTCCTTGGGTGGCTATATGAACGCTCATCCGGTCAAGGTGCTCGACTCCGCTCTCCCAGGCGGCCTTGAGGGCCTGTAACCGCTCTGCTGACAGCGTCATGTCGAGTGAGCGCTTTGCGTGCGCCTCGCTGTGGTGGTTGGAGCACAGCACCGCGAGGTTGGTCGGGGAGTGATCACGGCTTTCAGACCAGGGCCGGATATGGTGAACCACGACAGGCAGAAGGGCGTCCCGACACACGCAACACACCCAGCGATTCGCAAAGAGCACCTTGATCAAATCGTCCATCGGGATTGGAGGCCTGGCGCCCTTCCTGAGAGCGGCAATATCCGGAGGGGAGATTTGCAGGCCTGCCAGTTCATCGTTCCCCAGTAACCGCAGCTTCGCCAGGGTCAACCCCTGTTTGCGTAGTTGCTTGGCAAGGGCGCTGTTGAGGCCACGAGCGATCAGTGCGAGCTCAGTACGGTTCGAATTCATGGCCTACGCTCTCGGCTATTCGTCAGATGCCACTCAAGAAATCATAGCCCGCCTCTACCAGGAGTCGCGAACGGGGTTATTGCGGGCAATGTCGGACAACGGCTTCGTGGCCCGATGCTCTCACCTAGGCCCTCAGTTAGAATCGGCCGGCCACCCCTTCTTCGACTCATTCAAAAAGCGGCCTTCATGACCAACGTGCATTCCCACCTCCCCATCCTCAACCTCAGAGCACTCGCGAGCCAGACACCAATCACCATCGCGCCGAGCACGAACCATGCTTGATTTGTCGGATGGCTGGGATCTCGGGGATGTTGAATGGGTATGGGCAACTGTTGCCGCGTGCTACAGCAAAAAGCAGGTTCATGCCTGGGTAACTCAAACCATGACGAGCCACAAAATTGACTTGGGCTGCTTTTCGTTCGAGCCAGTGTCGGACTGTAACGGGCGTGGTGAATACCCACGCGGCATCATGAAGATCCTGATGCGCGTGTTGCGCCCGATGGGTGTGGCCGCCAAAAATGCCGATCAGGACGCGTTCTATATTCAAACGCCGGTGTGGTATCACCTGACCACAGCAGCGTTAGGCTGGTGTCCGCCTGAGCTTGTGCCCGCACATCTGCGAGACACAAAATTTGCGCTGGATCTTGGCATCTAAGCAAAAGCCTCCCTAGCGTGTGGTGCCACGCCAGCGGGCATGGTGGCCGTTGCGGCTACTCATGCCTGACTACCTTTGGACAGCGGGCTATCAAGCCTTCCACCTTAGAAATCAAATACCGGCTGTGGCTCAGCGGCGGACGGCGTCTCGGGGAGCATGTATTCATCAGTGCCAAAGACCACACCTCTGATGGTGTGCTTGATGAGGCTGCCATTGACGTATTCGATTCGCGGCGCATCCGAAGCCTTACGGCCGCGCAGGTGATATCCGCCTGAAACCGGCCAGGTCATCGAAGTGGCCTCGCAAGCGACGTGTGAGAAGAGCACGAGGTTCTGCCCACCTTCTTTTTGCACCGATTTGAAGATGACCCCGTCAAAGCGTGGCACGTAATGGGTTGCCAAGTATTCGGCAATGACCTGTGTGATCAGATAGCTGCGTTGGTTCCCGGGATTTACAGGGGCTGTGATCTCGTTGTGCAGGTAGCGAAGAAATTCCTGCCGCCCTGTTTTTTTCGAAGTATTTGGGATCAAAACAGCTTGGCGACGGGCCAAGATCTGCGCTCTCAAGCCGTCCGAAGTCCAACACTCTCACATCTGCATTCAACCGAAACTCGCCGCTGACCACATCGCTGCCCACGCGAGGTCGAAGCTCAGCAACGCATGTGTCGCGATCAAAGGCGCCATAGAACGCAGGTACCCCGGCAGGATTCATCCTGCCCTCGCCTGCTTTTGCCTTGGGGGGCGCACCGAGATTGCGAGCTGGATCAGCGCAGATGACCTCGACGTCTTCATGCCCTGAACATGCCCGAGCACGGAAAAAGGGGGCTGCATTATCGGGGGTGAGTAGTCGCACCACCGAATTTTCCTCAGAGGATGCGGAGTAGCTGTCCACCCCTTCGAACAGCCAACCCAGAAATTTCCTGGCACTGTCATTGAAGTAGCGGTTGCCGTGTGTCATGCCTTCCTGGAACTCGCACCACTGGTGCCCGGCATTGTTGGGAATGAATGGCAGGCGGACATAATTGGTGTCGTTGTTGTAACAGGCCAGATCGCGATATACCTCTTGGACGATCGGAACGATCGTGTCGCAGTCAAAAATTTCACTGATCCAGTACACCGCATCCTCCCCTTCCTGGACGTCCCGAGCACCATCGGATGTCCAACGAGGCATGTAATCACCTTCGCAGATGTACGAGCCCAGCACCTTCTCCACTTGAGCGGTAATCTTGGATAAAGGGACACATTTGCGCTCGTTTCCGCAGAGGCTACAGGGTGCCGAGGTACCTTTACGCTGGATCTGCCGACGCAGGTACGGTTCAGTTGCGCAGTCGAAGCAAACGATCTTTTCTATGGCCATGGCCAACTCCCTAACCTTTCTCAAACGCTGTGCGTCGTCGCTTGCGCCGAAGCGCCTTCCTGGCTGGCCAGCATTTCACCCATTACCCCTTGCCCGCGCTAGAGAGCCATCGCAGCGTTCTGCGCAGGCTCGGGGCTAGTACACGCGGTCGGAGAGCTTTGGTTGTTGCACTGAGGTTCGATTGGTGACTGCCGGTCAGTCACGCGGCTTCGATTCTCCGGGTTTGGCATAAAGGCCGAGTAGCTGCTTCGCGAGCTCAGCAGTGGTCTGCTCCTTCAGCGGAGTCGACGTGTCTGGTATGTTCGAAATCACCTGAACGGCCATGCCAACTGCATTGATCCTCTCCAGCACCCCCACATAATCTTTGGATTGGCCCAAAATTGATCGGTAAATAATGAGGAACGATCCGCCTATCAAGCTGACCAGCACGCCTGAAGCAGAGGCCACAACAGCGACCGGCAAACGGTCTGGTGATTCGAAGGCTTGATACAGGCCATACATAATCAGGCCGAAACCCGCCAACATGACGATAAGCGTCAGCCAATAGATAGACCTAACTTGGGCCAAATTTCTGTCTAGATAGCTTTCCAGCTTTATTCTAGCCAGATCCCAAGCAAATTGAGGCTTCTCAGGATGCTGGAGTGCCCTGCTCTCGACCTTCTCAAACGCGGAGGCCTTAGCCTCTTGATCCAAGTACTCCTGATATCCAATCACTCCAGTAAGCATCAATCCGCCCGCAACCAGAAGACCGATCACCAAAGCGCTTGGCTCGCTCTTGAGGGCAAAAGCGGTCTGATAGCCGTGAACGATCCCTCCAGCTGCAATCGTGACGAATGCAGCCAGCAAAGCTAAGCGCAGTTTAAGCGAGCCCTCAAAGATCAACCGAAGTATGTTTTTGGTGATATCAAAACTGAGAAACATGGGCTGGCCTGTGAATTCAAGGATGAATGATCGCGATATCGTAGGGCATTGTGCCATGCTCGGCCCTGTGTCGTAGCTCTTGTGAAGAGCGCGCGCTTGATCACCGTGGCAGCGGTTTTGGTCTGTGCCTCTATCTCTGAAGGCTTCAACCACACCGAAGCGAACCAACGGAACGGCCAGGTATAGGGGAAACGCTCGGCGGGAAAAGCTGCTCGCCGTTTCATAGCATTACTTGATGGCCCGACGCTTTGCCAAGTCGATCCACGGGTAGAATTCTGTCGCGAGAAAGTCTCAGGCGTCTTGTTCCATCAGAATGTAGGAGGACACTCGTTGAACGCGTTACAGGCAGTCAGCAAGGCGCTGCAGAGGAAACTCTCGGCTTTCCAGAAGGATCCCATGAATGAGGAGATGCTCCACGGTGCGGCGCTTCTCGCACTCGATGTCGGCATCATCATGAATTCCCCAGCGCTCATGACCGAAGCGCAACAGGTCATCCGCTGGATAGAGCAATGGACTCTTGATCAGGAGATGGCCTACGCAGTTGAGATGGAAGAAAGTCATGCTGCATGGAAACAAAGCCAGGAGCCAACCGGCGAGGCTTGGCGGTTTGCCGACGCCATTGTGGGCCCCGAGTACAATGACCCGAGGTGGATCAGGCTCGTCGATGCTTACCGCGAAGCCTTTCCCACGTTCATTGTGCGCAATTTTGTCTTCGCACGGCTCGCCCCTGCTCAAATGTCATTCCGGCTACGCCAACTCCTGACCAAAGTGTTCGAAGAAAAAAAGCTCGGGCGAATTCCGACCGAGACAGAAATGCGTGACTTCTTACCTGAAGCTAAAGCCCGCCTCCAAGTCCAAACGCTGACTTATCTGGAGCGATCGCTACCTGGATATGACTTTCAGGGTCATGCAATTTTGAAACAAGCGGAAAGCTGATCGCCTCACGCAGAATTGCGACGCGGAGCTGATGTCAGCTCCACCAGTTCCAGCAGCTCGGACAAGTCCATCCTGCCAATCTTCAACTGCAGGCTGTAGCTCTCCATGATTTGCCCCCCCAGCTTGTTGAGCGCTTGCTCAAGCAACTGATAATGGTGGTTGTACTGATCTTCGTTCTGCCATTCGCCGAGCATGTGTCGGGGGATCGGAGGGGAGGTCGAAACCGCCTGAGGTATGAAATACGGATAAAGAAGCTCGCTGCTGACGTCCAAGCCAGCTTTGGCAGCGACACTAGCGAAGTCCATGGACATCGCGCTAGGCCGGTGCACGATCCATTTCGGAGCGTGTAACACGTCCGCGTCTATCAGATCCTTGACCGGAGAAGCTTCGATATAACTCTCCAGGTTGACAGGAATGAGATAAAGATCGGGACGAAAGCGACCAAGGAAACCCTTGGGATCTGGCGCGGGTGCGGCGTTGGGATCAGAGGGTGAAGGCCATATCAGAGAGTCCCTTACGAGCCGGGTGGACACGTCCACAAACACAATTTCATCAGGCGATGGCTTATACCCAAGGATCTTTTCTGGGCTCAAATCGGGACAGTCGATCCAGAGTGGTTCGAGAAGCATTGGGACGAGGTCAGCACTACGCCGGGCATCTTCATACTCAGCGTGCAGGTACGTCGTCTTCATGTGCAAGGACTTCGCGGTCGCAGCCAGGTTCATGCAAAGGCTGGTCACCCCTGTACCACCTTTGAGGCTGGCTACCCCAATGACGAGCCCATCTTGAGGCAGCTCAACGATCGAACTGATGTTTTTGCTGGCCTTGGATCGTACCAATTCGGTGATCCAGCCCATCAGGAAAGGATCAACAGGATTTGTCCCGTTCAGCCATCGGCTAATTGTCTCAGGCGCAGTCCGCTTTTCATCCTCTCGCAACGCTGTAACCCGTTCCGCCAAAGCTACGCCCGTCAGGTCGAGGTACTGCATCGCTTGTTTTAGAAGAGCCGCATTCGTCATAGCATGATCCTCAGTCATTTTTTAACTTGGTGAAATTGACTTTAGGTCAATTTTTCAAGAGTGGCAGATTTTTTTAAGTGCAGGAGGCTTCATACGGAGGCGATCGGAAGGGCGATCGGCTAACGTGCAGGCCGCTTACCTTTTTAGGCCTAGCGATCCGAACAGAAACGATTGGGGGATTGGAGACAATGGACAGTGAGAGCGTGTATTGCGACATCAAAATGACTATCGCTGAAGCTGTCGAGATGCTCGAAGTTCTCAAAGAGTGGCGCGATGCTGGCCGCCATCCTGCGCTAGAGGGCACATTTCAAGACATGCAGGCTCAGATCACAGATTCGATTGGCTACGCAGCCTCAGACCGGGTCGGCCTGTTGAAATCAAAACCCAAGCATTAACCAAATGCCAATTGCAAACTGCTGATGTCTTAACGGCATTGCAGATTGCTGTAACCAGCCCCACCTAACCATTCGTGTGGCAGCCGCGCTACGACTCGAACAGGCAGCAAGTGTGGGACTCACAGGCCTAAGGCGTCGGCACCAATTCTTTGAGCAGATGAATGCCATGAGCATCCGATCCCAGAGATATCCCGCCAGCTTTCCGATCGAGGCCAGCATCTCGACCTGCTCAGCGCCGCGCAGCAACACTACTCGGTGGGTACCTGCGAAATCGCCATCAAAAGACATTGAGTAGTCATCGATTTTCAGCTTGCTGCCCGGTGCAATCCTCGAAGCATTGGCGATCCTGTCCCCAAAGGCCGAGCCCTGCTTTGCGTACTCAGCGATCTCATCGTCGGCGCTTGCAAAAACGTAGAGCTTGCGACCGATGTAGATGATATCCGTCTGAGTGCGGTTGACGAGCCAGGTCGGCTGCAGGTCAGAGCAGCGACTGAAGAACGGGATCGCTAGGTAGATCCCCTCCCCCACGTCCGCGAGTGCGCATCAAGGTTCAAAGCCGCGAGCGCCTCAGCGACCTCTCTACGGCGCGCAGACAGTTGCTCGAAGAGATTCCTCATCATGCACTGGCCTGAAGCCCATGAACGACTCAAGGGAGTCGCAGGCGGCGTTCAACCGACCGTAGCGTCCGAGCGCTTCTTGCTGAGACTCGATGACTGCTGGGTGACAGTCCCGCTCGAACCAGGTCGTGGATTCCAGCACCAGCTTCCGGATGTCGACTCTAGACATTCCCTGTCGCCTCCGACGTACTCAAGAGCACAAAACTACTCCTAATCAAAGTTTCGGTTGCGAACTACTTTCAGCCGAAACCAGTGGCCAGAACAATGCATTTTGATCCTAACCGGCGAAGTCCTACCTCACCGTCTGCGGTAGCGACTAAACCTCGACGTTCCCCCTCGCCAGATCACGCAGTCCATCACAACAATTGACAACTCCTGATTGTCACTAAAGCAATCTTAAGCTCATTTTTATCAATTTTCGGTGGGGTTATTAAAGTACTCCACATATGAGCCCGCCGCTCGCCTTGAGTAAATGCCCGGGCTGGCAGAGGGCTCTTTTAGCCTGTTTATTGTGGAGAATCCTGAGTGTCTCACCCCTCAAAAACGCCAAGGTCGCGGCTGATGCCCATCTTGGGCATCGCATCGATAGTTGCAGGTCTGGGCTTGGCGTTTGCCTGGTCAGCAGATTGGATTGGTCACCGTGGGCTGACCGCCAATCAGCTTCTGACCTCTGTTGAGCAAGACGCGCCGAATCCATTTCCACCCGGATTCAGACGCGCGCACGGTAAAGGCATGTGCTTCACAGGCCAATTCGTGCCTACGCAACAGGCAGGTGATCTGTCGTCTGCACGCATTTTCTCGGACAGCGAGACTTCGGTGGTGGGTCGCTTCTCACTGGGTGCCGGTGACCCGCATGCTGCCGACAATTCCACTCGCATCCTGAGCATGTCGCTGCTGTTCAGACAGCCGGACGGGGGCGAGTGGAGGATGGCCATGATCAATGACTCATTCTTCCCCACCGCTTCTGTTGAGGGACTCGTTGCAATGGGCGAAGCCTTCGCGCCTGATCCCATTACGCATCAGCCAGTGCCGGCAAAGATCGAGGCTTTTTATGAGGCGTATCCAGAGGCAAGGAAATACATAGAGGCTTCGGACAAGGCGCCATGGTCACGCAGTTTTTCCGGCACTCCGTTCTACAGCATCAACGCTTTTGCATTCACCAACAAACAGCATCAGAAACGGTTTGTTAGATGGTCGTGGCAGCCTCGGCTTCCATTCAGCGGATGGCCCGTCGAGTCCCGAGATCAAGCGAGCCCACAGGCCTTGTTCGATGACCTAGTCACCAGCGCTGCCAGCAAGCCTCTTGTTTGGGATTTGATCGTGACCATCGCCGATCCAACCGACCCCGTTAACGATCCATCACAGCCTTGGCCGGACAGCAGGCTGAAAGTGAATGCCGGGACGCTCACGGTAAACGCGCTGAGCGTTCATCGTAATCAACGAGTCCAAGCTTGTGAGGCAACCTTTCAATGAGGATGTTTTCTCCCACAGTAAACCGAGGGATCAGGTTGCGTTCCTGGTGCACAGCGCCGATCCCAGCCTTCAGTGCATCCTGAGGCTTGGTGAACTTGACCGGCTGATCGTTGACCTTGAGCTCACCGCCGTCGGGTCGGTACAGCCCGGTAATTATTTTGATCAGGGTAGATTTGCCAGCGCCATTCTCACCCAGAAAAGCGTGAATCTCTCCTGGTTGGATTTCAAAGGATGCACCCTTCAGTGCCACCACGCCTGGAAACCGTTTTTCAATATGATCCAATGTCAGCTTCATTATCGAGCCCTCTGAGCCTTGACGGCCCGATATCTGTTCATCCCCACGGCGGCCAGGATCAGCGCCCCCAGCAGAAAATCCACCCAGTAAGGATCAACTTCCACCAAGACCATGCCGTTCTGGATAAGGACGACGAGAACCACGGCAAGCCCTGTCGCGAGGACGGAGATATGCCCGCCCGTCAACGCACGCCACCGATGATGTCGTCAGTAACTACGACATCAGTGAACGTGCCGCCGGTGTCAACGGAAATGCGGTACATTTCGTTACTCCGTGATGACGTCTTCAGCGAAAAACGCCTTAACCTTTTGGGTGGGTTCGTGGAGTAAGAATGCAGGTATTGAAGTGGCCGTGGCTCGGCCCTGATTGCCAATCACTATGCTGAGATTGCCCCGCCACAAATTCCTTCAACAAGTTCCGTATCAATCCGATTAACTCAGCACAGCTGCGCCAGCGCTCCCCCTAGAGGCGCGCAACCACATGGCAAAAGCTGGGTATGTGAAGTGAAAGCAGCGCAACGCATGCCGGCTGCAAACTGGCAAACTTTACATTCTCTGTGAGCCGTTAATTGACGGAGGGATGGAGCAACCAAGCGCTCGCAGTCGTCGCAATGAGCCGGATGCTAGGCAAATCGGCCTCTACTCCGGGGGGAGTGATCAGAACATTGGAACAAATTCGCCGCATTGCCGCATTGCCGCGAACGGCATAATCACACTCAGCGGCCCCCGCATCCCCCTCCCTTTGTAGTGGTCAACTAATCCCGGACACGACGTTAAGTTTTTTCTCGGCCTGAGCCGGGGCCAGCCCATCGTTGAACTGGTGCGGTCGAATCCAGTTGTACCGATGCATCAGGTAATGACTGATGTCTCGGTGCGCTTCTTGAGCCGTCATGTAGCCCACGGTCGGTATCCATTCAGTTTTCAAACTGCGAAACACGCGCTCCATCGGCGCATTATCCCAACAGTTTCCACGACGGCTCATGCTCTGGCGCATGCGGTAACGCCACAGCCGTTGGCGAAACTGGCGACTGCCGTATTGCGAGCCCTGATCCGAGTGGAATAGCAGTCCTTGAGGCCGGCCACGCTGTTCGCAAGCCATGTCCAACGCCTTGATCACCAAGTCCGTGTCCGGTTTGCTCGACAGCGCCCAGCCCACAACTCGACGTGCATAGAGATCCAGCACGACAGCCAGGTAATGCCATTTTCCTTGAGCCCAGATGTAGGTGATATCGCCACACCAGACCTGATTGGGTGCCGGCACTTCAAACTCTCGATTCAAGATATTCGGAATATCCGGTCGCTCAACCGTCGCTTGTTTGTAGGCATGTGATCCAGGCTGTTTGCTGACTAACGCCAGCTCCCGCATCAGGCCGCGCACCTTGAATCGTCCGATTTGCTCGCCATCGTCCTGCATCATCGACACGATACTGCGGCTGCCGGCGGCGCTTCGAATCTGCGTGAACAGCTCATTGACTCGGCTGCGCAACCGAAGTCGCTCAACGTCCGGAGTTCGACGTCTGAGGCGATGGGCGTAGTAGCACGAACGAGTGACATCAAAGACTGCGCAAAGCCAATCAACCGGCTCCTGGGCGCTCAGCTGATCAATCAGCGCGTGCGCTCGTGCTCTTCCGACATCAAGAGCGCGGTAGCCTTTTTTAAAATGGATTTCTCTCGCTCAAGACGAGCGATCCGGGCTTCCAACTCTTGAATCTTTTGCTGTTCAGGCGTCAGCGCTTTTGTTTGAGGAGTAACACCGCTGCGCTCCTGCTGGAGTTGGTTCACCCAGCGACGCAACGCGGACTCGACCACCCCAAGCGACCTGCAGGCCTCGATATGGCTATAGCCTTGATCGAGCACGAGAGCTGCGGCCTCGCGTTTGAACTCAGCTGAAAAGGAACGACGTTGTTTGGTCATCAGACACCTCTATCTGGCGAGCATTCTCGCCTAAATGGGTGTCCGGTTTCATTAGACCACTACACTTGGCGATCGACCAGTGCGCCTACGCCTGAAGTTTGGTAGCTACAAGGGCCGACCCCATGCGGGTGGCTGCAGCCTCACAACCTGAAATCAAGCCACAGCCTTGGCCGTAACGTGATGGCATGAGCGCACCAAGTCGATATCGGGGTGCGGCCCCATGTACAGAAGGAAGATATACGTCTGACCATTGTGATGGACATCGTGGTAGTAGACCCGGGGCGCGGCGATCGCCGTAGTTTTCTGCCCCTTGCTCAAATGTGAGTGGACGGTGCACGTCCCTAAATCATGGCCATCTATCGAAATGGTCAGCTTGATCTCAATGCCGCCGGTTTGTGCATGCACAAGGTTTTTACTGCGAAAAAAAGCATCTTTGCGCCCATTTCCGCCGTTGAGCTCGATCAATTCGTGCAACGCATCAACGCAATCGCGCATGAAGGTATAACGGTGCTCAGCCACCTCATCGCACAAATCAAGGGCATCATCCACGACGACAAGATTTGGGGAATTTTCAATCACATACTTTACGTAAATGGACGGTGGCTCATCGTTATCGACCCCAACAAGGTCGTCAATCAGGCACTTTAGAATTCCGTTGTAGAACCGATCATCAGGCTTCACCCTTGGAACGAGCTGAGGCCAGCCAGTCCCGGGGCCACCCACGTAGCGGACTTTCGCGTTCATTTGCTCCAACGCGTCCAGCTCTGCCTGGAGGCTCGGCTTGAAGGTGGCATAGGGCAAGACCAGAATTTCTGCATCCGCATAGGAGTCGACAAGATTGTCGCAGTAATTGTAGAGGCCGTGGATTGCGTCCTCTTCGCTCGGCACTATTGTGAAATCACCCCTCCTGTTCAGATCGCAGGGCACGATTGTAGGGATGAAGTCGTGTCGCCCAAGTTGCGTTTCCACAAATTGGCGAATGTTTTTAGGGATACCGATGATGAGGACGTGAGACATCAGTACTTCCCTTAGTTCTCAGATGCGAGAAGCGGCCAGGAGGTGACTGAGCAGCGTCGGAATCACGAACGCCGTAATGTCGGAATCATCCATTTTGGCGAGAAGCAGCTCCACCTGACGGCGCGGGGCAATGGCCAAGCTTGACACCTCAGTAGGCACAGGCGCTGGCTTCAACACCGCAGGGACTGCTGGCTTCAAGAGCTGATCCATCGCAATGCCTGAAGCGATCGCCCAAGCCTTGATGACCTCTGTAATGTAGTGGGTTCGCAATCTGCGCCACTGATCCTCATGTTCCCCCAGCAACTCGGTGAACTCTGCATTCGCCTGGCTGGAGTAGCCATCAGCCAAAAGCTCGGTCAGCTTCTGGCGTTGAGTCACGTCGATCACTTGAGTGTCCAGAAATCCACGCATCCAGCCAAGCTGGGTCTCGCTGTCTATGCGCTTGATTTCTACAAACGCTGCCCCTTTGCTTTCAAGGGCTGGCAGCATTTTCTGGCTGTCTTCTTCCGAAAAGTGATGCACCGCAGATGTTTCGCGGTCGTAGTACCTTGATCGCTTCGGATCAGGGTTGGTGAAGGCGCGCCAAACGTCACTGCGCAGTCGCAGAGCCGAACCTTTCTCTGGCTTCACATTTGATTCAGTCGCAGGACGAGAAGCCTTCAAATAAACCTGGATGTCGCCTGACGACTTAGGGTGAACAACAGTGATCAGGGTCGAAAGCGTGCCTTCTAGATAGGCAGCAAATTTCCGATAACCGAACTCATTTTCGTCGAAGCGCGGATGGCCAAGCTTTTTGAGGTCACGGTTCAAGCGTTGCTTCAATCGGGCACCCAACTCTGGCTCTGGCGAGCACTGGGCAACCAATTTGACAATAAGGGAGGGTACTGAAAGGGATTCTTCCATAAAAACTCCAGGCAAGAGAATGTTGGATATCCCGCCACATACTAGTCATATGGCGGGTATCCAAGAATGCATGTCAGCCTGGTTCCTTAACTACTAGCCACGTCGTTCAACAGACTGAACCACCTTACCCGTTGACGCATTGGCGCTGCTAGAGCCCTCAAGATGCGCCTAGATTCACGGAATCCGGTCGATCTCTCAGTCGACCTGCTACGGGTTTCCCGATGCAGGCTTAAGTGAATGGTATGGAAAGCACTGCATTATCGTCAAGCCCTTTCGCTTGTCATCACTCAACGGCCCCCACCTCACACCAACGTCGAATCCACCTTTCGAGGCCTGGTAACAGGGGTGCCCCTCCCCCGTACGTACGGTTGCACTCAGCCTGGAGCAGGGTACGGGGAAGGTCTTAACCGCCTAGCTTGGTCGTGCGAAATTCAACCCCCGCGATTTCAAAGACCGACACACCATCCTTTGAAGGGACGAGATCGAACTGAGGCACCCAGTCAGGAATTTGCAATGACTCAAGCGGACTTCTGTCGAAAATCACATAGTTGACGCCACCCTCTCGCTGGACTGAGCGGAACGAGATGCCATCAAACCTCTGCTTGTCATAGTACCGAATGAACTCAGCTAGCGCTTGAGTCACCACATAATCCGTATCGTTCGCGCGCACGGGCCGGGCGATCAGATCGTGGAGATACTCAAGCAACAGACGACGGTCAGTTCGCTTCTGATAACCGGGCTCAAACCAGCTGAGTGCTTGATGTTTTAACGCAGTGAGTGCCGTGAAATCAAAGAACTCCAACGGTCGAGTCGAGACAAATTCTGCCACCACAACCTTGTCGCCAATCGAGGGCCGCACCTCCGCAATCCCCGTCTGGGCGTCGTCCGCGACGTAAAGCAGCGGCACGCCCGAAGGACTCATCCGGTTATTGGCCGCGCGTTCCTTTGGAGGTGCTCCTAGCTGCTTGGCGGGATCATCTTGAAACGCAAGGAGCTGACTATGCGTAGAAGCGATCCGCGCTCGATAAAAACGAGTGCCTTGCGGGGCAATCTTGACGACCGAAGCAACGTCAGCATTTTCGAGGCTCTGGGCTCGCATCGCCTCAAAAATCAGGGACTCGAAAAATGTGCTGGCATTGGTATTGAAAAATCTGCGGCCATGCACAAGCTCAGTCGCTATCCGTGCCCAATCACCTTCGACCCACCATCGCTCGTGCTCTTCAGACTCAAATGGGCTTGATGCCCAGCAGTATTCTTGCCCGTCGAAGTAAAAGTCTTCCTCATCGGCATCCGGATCAATAAGTCGGCCTGCCACCGCATCACATACGGCTTTCGAATCACACTGGATTGCAAGCCCAACAATTCGGCTGAGACCCATCTCGTAGCCTGGGTGAAGCCCATAGTCGATGGCAAAGTGATCTGAAAGGTGTTTTTTGATGGTGTCTGCAATTTTGCTGGACGTGAGTGCCTCCACCACTGATTTTCCACAACGAGCGCAGAGATGGGCTTGCGAACGTCTAGAAGACAATTGCTTGAGCCAAGTGTCGCCAATGCAGGCCACACAAACAAACATGGGTTCCTCAGCGTCTTCCTGGATAAGGATCTCTTGCCAGATGTTGTCCAGTAGTGTCATTAAATCGCTTCCTTGTAACGTCTCGGCACCGCCAAATCGTATCACTCTCTCCTCAATCCAGCCCAACCATCAACTACGGATCCGTAGCGGATATCAAGCCCATCCCCACACTTGTGACAGTCTCGCGCAGCACCGTCTCTCCGATCAATAATCTGATGGGTAAGGCCCAAGTCACGCTGGCCCGAGAGCGCCCCTCCTCGGAGTACAGACAGGCGCTGGAATCATGCCTTGAGGAACTCGATCGACTCTCGAAGATGGTATCGCAGATGCTTTTCCTGGCCAGCGTCAGCCAACCATCTTCCTTACGATCGACAGCCGATGTCCAGCTTTCAGAAGAGGTCGAGAAGGTCATCGAGCTCTTTTCGCTACAGGCAGAAGACAAGGACATACAGCTCACCTGTACCAGTTCAGGCCTGGTGATCGGTGACCGAATCATGATCCAGCGAGCCATCTCGAACCTGCTGTCGAACGCGATCCGCCACAGTCCGCCCAGCACCGTCGTGGTCATAGCCGTTGCCGAGTTCAAGGAATCGGTCGAGATCGAGGTAACCAATGCGGGTGAAGGCATCGACCCCATACACTTCCCAAGACTCTTCGACAGGTTCTACAGGGTGCATGCGAGCCGATCCAGGCATGAAGGTGGGACAGGCCTGGGACTTGCGATCGTGAGAACCATCATGAGCCTTCACCGGGGCACCGTGACGGTCGAGAGTGTTCACAACGGTTACGGTGAGTGCTTGGCCGTGCGTTGCCACTGAGGGTTGATCACAAGCAGTTCAGAGTCGAGGACTGTCCGGGAGATCAGTGAAAGGGTCTCCAGCGAAGGCCGTGCTCGGATCACCTTGCTCAGTTCCTCGGTATCAATCTCTGATGGTCGAGAAACGCTGTCTTGGCTACGGCGCGACCTGGCGACCTTAACAGCCTCAACGATCTGATCGCCCAATTTGATTACCCCTCCGGCTTCCAGCGATCGCGTCGCAGGCTTGTTCACCTGATCTTGTAGGAATCGACTCAGGATATGGAATTTTGCCGGAACGGGGTCTTCAGAGCAGCGATGAACCACACCTGCTCTGTTGAAGACCATATAGTGATCCTTCTCATCCGGAAGTGGCCCAATGTCGGAAGGGGCAAAGGCGGCAGAGCTATCCAGGATTCCGTCATGCAAGAAATGGCTGTTCAGCTCTGCAGCCTCATGGAACATCGGGGCTGTGTAGAGTACGAGGTTTCCTTTGCTTTCTAGATCAAGGAGCAGGTTGTGCTGATCTGAGCGCTGGAGCGAATGCAGGTGCCAGCGATAGTATGGGCCGCCCATGAGTCCGTATTCCTTGCAATTGCTTCGCACCATGTGGTGACTCAGCTTGAACTGCAAGAAAATCGGGCTGCCCCCTACGATCTTGACGTCATACCCTCCTCCTGCCTGACCTTCAGCGTACAGCGTAGGAAACTGCGGGGCGGCCGCGATAGACGTCCCCAGGAACTTCACCACTTCGTTGGTCACCGCATAGCCATACGAGAACTCAGAAATACTGGGCTTCATTGATGATCCCTATCGCGAGTCGGACAGTCCGTTTTGCATCTTGCATGCAGGAGAACGCGCGCAGACGTAAATGGGGTGCTGCGCGGACAATGGGAATCGAACCACAAGTCGAATCATTATGCGAGCAAAGTCCGCCCACTCTCCCACGGCAGGGGAGCCACGGCTTGAGGCCGAGCGAAATCTCCGGCACCGCAATAATCGTAGATTGGTAAGGCTAACCATTGGCAAGGCATCAACGGTTACCCTTTCCCATGGTGCTAACGCTAATGCTTCATTAATACCGGCAATGCCGGCTGAGGTTATACAGGGAGGACTGCGGATGGTGGAGCGCTCGGCCTACAAGCTTGTTGAGCATAGTTTTGATGTTCGTAGAAGACCCCGTACACTCTGAGATCAGAACAACAGGCTCAGAGAATCGAATTGCGCTCGCTTACGCCTACCAGAGCCTAGCAGGACGTATACGGTGTTTTTGGTGACAAAGAATGGCCCTTCGTGCCGCTCGGCCAGAAACGATGTTCGCACCCCCCTGCCTGGTCTGAACCGATCTCGACTGTCATGCAGTATTCCGCTAGCGAGCAAAAGAGCTGGCAGTTCTCCTTGAGCTGCCATTCCTTCTTTGATCAAGGCTGAAGCTGAGAACTCTATCCAGCACCATTCCCTGACGATGCAGAAGTTGCGATCAGGGAAGCGTTCTTTCACAAGCATGACCGCGTCTGGAAGCGTCGCGTCCAGCCCTTCTGCAACGAGGCTTGGGCCCTCTAGCCAATCGAAGATTGCACGTTTTACATCCTCACTCATGCCCTGCCCTCAAAATCCCCTGAACCTCTGATCTTCCACAGGAAGACGCGCGTTTATTCAACGCCTTCCACTTCAACGCGTAGCTAATGCAGGTAGTACACGAACGCTTGGGTCGTTGCTGGTACCTGGTACGTGCAACTTTTGACGCTGGAGCACCATGCCTCGCGCAGATACCAAATAAACTGCTATTTGACGATAATCCCATAATCCGCCAAATCATTTACTAGCGTCTTGCGACTCAACATGGCGGGTACTTTGAAGATATGTCGATAGCCGTAATAGAGACCGGCAGGGATGATCAACAGGCCCACGCCGAAGGTGGCGGTCGCTGCAATAACGCCACCAGGTATAGAGCCCAGGCCATAAATGATGCCCTTGATAAGACTCGACCTTGCAATAAGGCTCATATGATCCAGGTCGTATTCAATCTTACCGTCACTTTTCTCGAATGCCACGATGACAATTTCTTTTTTACTAAGGTGTTTGTAGAACCAGGTGCGCGGCTTGTCAGTCACCATTGCGCCATGGTTTTTGAGGTAATCGAGCACTAAGACACGTTTGAAGTGGAAGGTTTTCCCCTCCGAGTCCTCGCAGCGAACCATGGTGTACAGCGCATCGAAATCGCCACTGGCCTTCAGATTAGAATTATTGATTGTAAGGGTAAGCTTCTTGAGATCTGACATAACTGTCCTTAATTACGAGAAAACCATTTCCGTTGTTCACACACAAATTGGGTACACGTGTCGGCCCCACGTATTCTTTGGGGTTACGTCACCTAGCTGCTTGCTTTAATCCGAATATCATCAGCCACGTTTAATCAGACACTCGATGCCCTACTGTTAATGGACACACTGATCCCCATTCATAAATCAGCACGGCTAGCGAGGGCTGCCGATCGCCCATAGCTTTCCGAAAGGGTGGAAACGATCACGTAGTGATCTCCCTCATCGAGACTGCGCACTAATAGATAGCCGTCTCTCTCAACTACTGGCCGAATCGGAGGGGTAACAATCGTCATCCCATCAGGGATGACGCCGGACAGGTCGTGATAAACCAGAGCAGCATAACGATCGCCTACTCGCGCCGCGTCTGTCAGGTACGCATCAACGATGACGCCCCACTCGACAGCGCTGGCTCGCGCAATTGCGGCTGGACGCTCCATCAGTTCACAAGCACTCACGCAATACTTCCTCGCTAAACTTCGATAACTTTCGCAGGATCAAAACCACATTCTTCCCCCGGGTATCCGCGCTGATTCGACAAAAATCGGCAGCCACCAAGCACCGTGTCGATCGAGTGATGCGTGTGGCCAAACGCCCAGTAGTCCGCCTGTTCGGCCAAGCTGTGCCACCTGTTGTAATAGGCGGCGCTGACATGACCATCATGCTCATCCCCCGCGACCTCTGGAATCGGGCAGTGGTGGGTCACCACAAAGGTCTGGCCAGGAAAGGGCTGGCTCAGCTTTCGCGAGAGAAACTCTCGGGTGGCCTGGTTTTTGGCAATGACATCGGCCGGCCGCAACCGACGGTAGTTTGTATCGGCGCGAATCATCTTGAAGTCATTCATTTCCCTGGAGCAGGTCATGGACGCGGCAGTCACATCGCCAGTGCTGGAGAAATCCGTCCAGCCGGTTGCTACCAGAAACCTCACATCCTCGAAAACCCATGACTCGTTCTCCATGACGTGCACGTGGGGCGCCGCCGCTGCCTTCATCTTCTCGACTGTTCGGTTAATGTTGCCTTTGTAGTGCTCATGATTGCCGGCGCAATAGATGACCTGGCTTTTGAAGGTCTCATTTGCCCACAAAACACCGCGTGCCTGAAGGTCGATGTCACCAGCGAGGATGACCACATCTGCCGACAGCTGCGGCGGGATGAAGCGGTCGAACTCGTTATGCAAATCTGAGTAGAGCAGTACTTTCATGGGCGTCGAGGCTTAGGAGTTTGCTACGTGGTGCGCAGGGTGGCTCGCGGGGCCAAGGCCCGTTTTCTGCACGTCAGAGCTAAATGTCGGGTTATGGCTATATTGAGAAAATCCGTCTGACAGGGCTGCGCGCAAGCAAGCGGAGAACTCAACGTCAATCTGTGTGACTATAGGCACTTGCGTATGACAAAGCAAATTCAGCATATCGTTCCGTTTAACCGGAAACGCTTATGTCGCTCCGCATCGCATACGGCTCTACCCTGAAATTCCTGCGTGCACGCCAGGACG
This sequence comes from Pseudomonas sp. FG43, assembly GCF_057809175.1. Lineage (NCBI taxonomy): Bacteria > Pseudomonadati > Pseudomonadota > Gammaproteobacteria > Pseudomonadales > Pseudomonadaceae > Pseudomonas > Pseudomonas sp. FG43. Next base: position 57,723 of record NZ_JBMDJL010000002.1, on the reverse strand, counting down.
CCTCTCAGGAAGATTTGGGCCATGCTATTGATCGTTCCTACATCAGCCGGCTTGAACGGGGTGAGCGCTCAGTGACTCTCGACGTAAGCCACTCCATTGCTGTGGCACTGGACGTAGATCCTCTAACGCTTTTGGTACTGACTTACGCTGCGGAGCGAGGTCAGACGCCGCAACAGGTCGTGGGTCACCTCCTGGGCGACCTCACAGCTACTGGGCTGTTGGAGTGCGAAATCCCTTCCCTTCCCCACAAGACATCGCACCCGGTAACGGTTGCGGCTGAGGAGCTGCGCGCACGGATCAAGGCTCTTATTGATGAGGGGTTGAGCCAGGCTGAGGCGGCCAGGCGGTTGGGGGTTGCTCGTCAGACGGTCAGCAATCACTTGAAGAAAATGGACTGAGTTTGAGTCTCCTCGCAATTGATCGAAATCTGGTCTCAGCAAAACAAAAAGCAGTGAGGAAGCCGAGTTGGCTGGTAGCCAAAACGAGCGTCCCGGGATCAGAAACAAAATGACCAATTCGTGATGAGCTTTAGTAAAGCAGCTCGCATTTCAGCAAGCCCACCACACCATGAGCGGGCCAAATCGCTCGACCCCAATGCCCAGCCATGGATGGACGCCACACCTCCCGCAGAGCAAACTCTTTGCGCCTGCCGCCCTCCCCATAATCCGCATCGGAGGATGCAGCCTCCATCCTTCAGTACGATTCGGTGCTCTTTTGTGCTGAGTCAGGGCGCACGACGACAACAACTTTTCTAGCGCCGAGCTGCGTCAGACGGTCATCCAAACTTCGAAGCATTTTCACGTATGAAACTTCGTAGTTATTCATGAGGTTATTCAGATCTCCTTCAATCGAGGACATACGACCAATATTCCTAACCAAAGAGCCATCAACCGCAGAACTATCAGAATTTATATTATCATGCGTAATAGCCGCAAATCTAACATAGCACTCTACCTGCACCGCGATCTTGTTAATATCATAGCTGTCATCAGAGCCCGGAGCAGCACAGGGATTGGATGAGCCTAAATTATCAACCGGCGCCTTATCTACCTCATCCACATGAATTGTATTATTAGCAAGATCGCCTCCATAGTACCGGGTCAGCTTGAATTGATTCTCGATAAGATTTTGACGCCATTCCCGATAGAATTCGCGGAATTTCGCATGAGGCCCGTCAAGGTATTGCCTCACCCCTTTACTCGTGGATGATCTCCGCAGCTCATCAAGAGCAGAGTATCCCTTAACTAGCAAACGACTCGTTTCTTGCGCAGCAGATTGTGCACCGTCCAGGAATTTTAGATTTTCCGCATTGTCATTCTGGCTTTTTTGCAACAGCGCCGTACCTGTAAGAGTCAAGCAACTTGTGATGATCGCACCAAGCGCTGTTTGCAAAAGCACATTGTCCTTCTTTTCAGATTTTTCTTTCGATCCAACACTATCTATCTGCTCAGCTCTGTTTTTCATCGTGAATTCAATGTACTCGGAGTAGAGTCAGTATCAAACCGCTCTTAAATAATAAACCTGCTGCCTCCTTGCTCGCCCCTTCAGGCGACGTGCCCATGCAGAGACAATCAGTCGTCCTTGTTCACAACGTGGTGGTGGTAAGCACACAGCCCCCCAAACTCCTGGTCACCTACGCCCAGACCATCCCCACAAACAGGACACTCCGTATACTCAAGTTCAGCGAAGCAGATACCGCACTGTCCGTGCTCAACCAGAAAAGTATCGTTTCCACAATCGTTGCAATTCTCTAAGCAGGCGTCACCGCCATCCTTGATGCTGACATAGTTGGCCCCCGCCAGAGACTCCATAAGGGCAGGCGCCATCACGGCTTCGTAGCTGCTTGCTTCCTGACACGCCGTACAGATAAATGCCAGGAACTCGGCATCGACGTCAGGATCTTCAACCGTGACCAGCTGTGAATCGCACTCGGGACAGCGGATATCCTTGACCGCATCAGCCAGCTCGGGAAATGCCCAATCGATTTTCTCCAAAGACTCGACACAAGCCTTGAGCTGAAGCACATACACCTGCTCAACCTCCACCAGCGATTGCCAGCATGCAGGGCCAAGAAGGCTGACAGGGTCTTTTCCCAAATGCGGCTGGCAGAACTGAACGATGAGCTGCAACGCGTTCGCGATCGCTTCCTGCATTTGGGAATGTGGAACGACGCTGTAATAGTGCTCAATCGAATTACGAATTTGCTGAAGTTTATCGAGCAGCTTCCAATCAATGCCTGTCACGCCTAGAGAGGTCAGCCGCAGCCGGATGTCCGCGTAGTCGACTGTCTTCTTGCCCTTCCCAGTCCACACGAGAGCCTGGCTCTCAGGGTTAATGACTGGACTGATATCGGTCTTCAATAGCACTTCATCAGACCCTGGAGGACTGAGTTCCTGCAGCTTGCATTTGAACAGCAGTAGCAAACCCGCATACAGATTGCGGATCGCGGAAAGCACTCTCCTTGGGTCTTGGTTATGGAAATCCTCCATCCCTAGCTGGATAGAGGTGACAGCATTATCGACCATGGTCATGTTGTACGCCTCGCTCCGGTGGCTACTGCAGTAAGGTAAAAACTGCGATGCCAGAGCATCTCAAACCAAATCCATGAGCCGTCCCCGGCTCGCGAAAGAACGCTACGCGATTACCTGCGCTATTTGCTGCACTACTAAAGTCATCTTGAAAAAAGAGGGAGAATCGTAACTGGTAACGACTAAATCCGGCGACGCCGAATTGGTCAAAAAATCACCGCTGTAAGGATTTTTACCATAAGCAAGCGGAGCGCGCAGGCGTGAGGATGGAAGCCCGCAGGGCCAAGACAGGCCAGCATGGTCAGGCTTGGTTCACGACAGCCAGCCCGCAGGCCACGCCCCAACCTATCCGATCACCTAGGTGGGGATGTACAGCACAACCTCGCTGTAACGATATACAGGAGTTCATCGACGAACCGGTTTGCTTCGGCCTGCAACTCTTCAGGTACACTCAAACGTATCAAGGATACCCATCAATGCAAAACCATTACGTGCTGTTTAATCGAGCTGATACCAATAGTTTCCATACTTCTAAAGCGCACATTGTCAACAGCTAAAGTCATTGCAACACAAAGGGATGACTGCCAACATGTTTAAACAACAATAAGAAGGTACCCAACATGACCTCCCTACGCATAACAATTTCTGTGAACGCATGTGATGAGACTGATTTCTACATGTATTCCTCCATCAAAAAATGGGACTCTTTCGGCGATTCTATTTTCCAAAAAATAGGGCTAGCTTACCGAGAGTCAGATGTAATCAGAAAAAGAATTACCGACAACCCCTACGAGGCCAAGTCTCACTTTGTTAAAAAAATGTCCAAAATCGGCGTTGGTCTTGAATTCGCCGAGACTCTCTTGGCTGCAAAAGGATGGACTCGACGAATGAGGTTGGTGTGGAATTTTATTGACGAGCATGAGCGATCAAACGCCAGAAAACTTGACTAATCCACGTTCGAGAACTATTGGCCCAACCTCGCTTTCACGGATGTTAATTTTCCGCTTCAAGGCGTAGCTCAAACACCAGGTAGTAAAAAGATTTAGCTCACTGCAAAGCCTTAAATCATCAGGAATCAGGCGACGGATCAGCGTCTAGCCCTAGTCCCCGTGGTGTTTTCTTTGGATTGAAGCCATCAGGCAATCTTATGAAATGCATCCGTGCCCCCTTGAGCCCTACTCTCTGCATCTTGGCGTCACGGATATCAGCGCTGTCTGTTACCGCTCGACGAGTTCCTCATATAGAGGCTTGTCAGCCATGACGATGTTCGTTGCATGCAATGTGAACCGACAGAAGGTAATGGAGCGGTATGAAAGATTGAAACCCCACCTCAACCCAGAAAATGCTCATCACAGCGATCTAAGCATCGGTATTCAGCTTCAAATCGAATGGCGTGCAAACGCCCCATCGATGTTCGAAAGAGCGCCTGCATAAACCGACAACGCTGACTTAGCTTACTTTTCAGGCTTATGCACCGGAAGCGTAGGGTGCTTCGGCTTATTCTCTGGGTTCACATGACGGCGACGATCGTCTCCACCGTCTTCACGCTTAGGCTTAGGGCCAGGCTTGATGCTCGTATACATCGGATAACGCTCCACAATAGGTAGGTACCATCCAGACAGTCAGCGGCAAAGCCATGGCGTATCTGGAACCGAAATTGCCTAAAGCTCTGGCTAAGGGGCCAGAGCCAAGACATGCAGCTTGACCCGGTAATGCGTCGCTGAGCGCCACATCGACGGTATCCCGACAGGTTGGAACACCGCCGAATGGATCCAAAACATAATATCAATACGTCATCACGAATTGCAAAGCACTTCCAGCTACGCATGGTTGGGAGCCCAAGGCTCTAGCACGGGCTGGACGATGAAGCGTTGCAAACACATGTATTCGCCTAGGCTGCTGTTTCTCGCAGCGAAACATCTGGGAGTCTTATAACTGCGCCGCCCATTGTGCGGAGCGCTTCTCAGCCGAGAAATCACTAACGCCCCACCGCCCGATGCACACCTTCCATAAGCATTCAGCTGAGCCCCTCGCGGTATACTGGCCCTTCAGAATCACTGATGATTGATTCATCTCTCAAGGATCCGGCATGTCGAAGCTGAGCAAATACGAGCAACACGCACTCAAAGAGATTCACAACTGGAAGGAGCCTGAAGTCGGCTGGTTCGGCCAAGCGTTGCGGGTGATAAACCAGCCCTTGGATAAGGCAGGCGACCTCCTGTTCAACGCGCCAGGAGTCGGCCCTGCCATCAGAGGAGCTATTGAGGGCCTTACTAGTGTGTGCCACGACGCAGCACAGTGGAGCGTCAGACCTGAAGCAATTTTTGAGGAGTTCCGTGGCGACGGCCACAGCACCATCAAAACCCATAAGGACATCCTTGACCTCGATCTAGAGCAGATTGATAAGGTTGTTGGCTTCCTCGGCGCCAAGTACAAGGGCATTGCCTTGGTAGAGGGTGCCGGAGCCGGCGTCGTGGGCCTTCCCGGACTTGCAATCGACATCCCGGCGTTGATCACACTGAACCTTCGGGCGATCGGCGAATACGCCGCGTACTATGGCTTTGATACCTCGCGCCAAGAAGAGCGGCTGTTTGCCTTCAACGTACTAGGCTTGGCGTCGTCCCCCACCGACAGCTCCAAAACCCTCGCCATGGCTCAGCTGATCAAGATTTCACAGGATGTCGCGAAAAAAGCCACGTGGCAGGAACTCGAAAAAAACGCTTTCGTTAAGATCATCCAGGAAATAGCGAAAGCCTTGGGTATACGCCTCACCAAAGCCAAGCTCGCACAGGCAATTCCAGCCATCGGCGCTGCAGTGGGCGGCGGCTTCAACGCCTACTTCACCATGAAAGTGTGCGACGCGGCCTACTACCTGTACCGAGAACGTTTCCTCGCAGAAAAGTATGGGGTCGAAATAATCGAGGAAACCGTCAAGCCCGCCACGGACTATGACCCTCACTACACTGAAGCCTCAGACCCATTGTGAGAAATCTTTAGGTGCCGGGGAGCCACGATCCTTACGTCAGCCGATCAGCGTATGACGTCCCGGAGCAAGGCGCCCCGATGCACCTGCACTTTCATGGACTTCTCACCACTTTGACGTCTCCATCGTCTTTCTAGTGGCGATGATGAGCATTGCGCGCCGCCTGTAAGCAAGCGGAGCTCGCAGACGTGAGGATGGAAGCCCGCAGGGCCAAGACCGGCGCTCTCTATCGGGCTTGGTTCACGACAGCCGCCCCCCACAGGGGCGCAACCATCAATAATACCGGCTGAGGTTATCCGGAGGTACTGCGGAGGGTGGGTTATGCGCAGACGATTACAACTCGTGCGCAGTATCCCATGAGCTCTGTGCGAAGCCGTTATCGTCAACCAGGATCAGGTTCATCCTTGCCCGATAGCGCTGGTTCTCAAGCCCTCGATACTCGATAACCAACGGAATGACCCCTCCGCTCTTCCAAGCCCCTGGCTCTCCACCAAGGTGTCCAAAAGCGTTTGTGATCCGCTTGCCGTTGGCCAGCACAGAAATTTGTTTATCGCTGAAAAAACAGTGCCGCGCATCGCGTGGGATTTCAGCTCCGTTCGGGTGATCCAAAGCTGCTAGAACGTACTTCTTGATCGCAACCAACTTGATGTTTTTAGCGGGCCGATTCCCAGAATTTTCCAACACGATATTCAGCGCGATACCCTTCTCGCCAGCGGCTGCACTCGCAATCCATGCAGTGAGGATAGGCCGGTTCGTTTTCCTCCAGAGACGCCAAGTGAGCGTCAGCGAGCTGATGGCAACCAGAAGTGAGGCCGCTGCCACACTGATTCCAATGAACGCCAACGGATTCTCAGTCGCTTTGGCCGCCACAATATCAATCATCACTAAAAGCTCCTTCTCGCTCGCTTCTAGGAAATTCCACTTCCCATGCGCTTGAAATCTACTGAGCCGCAGGCGCAACGCGCATGTCCGGATAGATGGCTTTCCGAGGGGGTAACATCGCTTCCCAACCAAATATCGATGTCTGCTTCGATATCTGCACCGCTCGGACATTCAGTCAGTTACGCGATCCTTTCGTCAAATGTGGGACTGGGCGCTGATAGGTTGGTTGGTTTGTTGCTCGGTTCGTTGGGAGGTGAAGCAACAGGATTGAGCTCTTTCCGCTACACCAATGGCCCTGAACATCAATAGGAATGGGGCTTTCACAAGCATGCAGTTGAAAGCGTCTTGTCTTTTTGGTGTGCAGCAGAGCGCAGTAGCGTGCATTTGGCTGAGTGCATACTGGTGATTCTAGGCTTTGGGGGGATATACGCCTGGCCGGGGCATCGCAAATGACCAGGCACAAAAAAGGGCCTAGATCGCTCTAAGCCCTGATTTTGCTGAGTGTGGCGGGAAACCAGGGATTCGAACCCTGGGAACGCTATTAACGTTCGCCGGTTTTCAAGACCGGTGCATTCAACCACTCTGCCAATTTCCCGGATGCTGCTGATGGGAGGTATGTAGTCTGCAGCCAGGAAGAACCTTAGATAAGAACTCTAGGACCTGTTACAGTCGGCAGTTTTCAAGACTGCTGCCTTAAACCACTCGGCCATACTTCCACTTGCGTTGCGGGCGCCATAATACCGGAATGAAACAAGCTGTCAAACTCTCTGGGTGGCCAGTTGCAGCGCCTCTGTTATGATCTTTGCAACTCAACATTTCAACAGGAAGGAGTTTCGCAATGCGCGAACAGGATTACGCCCTTAAAACCGGCATGCAGGCCGACCAGCTAGAGGTTAGTCGTGTCCTGCGCAACACTTACGGTCTTCTCGCCCTGACCCTGGCTTTCAGCGGCGTCATGGCCTTTGTAGCCCAGCAGATGCGCGTCGGTTACCCGAACATTTTCGTGGTGCTGATCGGCTTCTATGGTCTGTTCTTCCTCACCAACAAGCTGCGTGATTCGGCGTGGGGTCTGGTTTCGACGTTCGCCCTGACCGGCTTCATGGGTTTCCTGCTGGGCCCGATCCTCAACCGTTACCTGGGCATGTCGGGCGGCGCTGAAGTTGTCAGCTCGGCGTTCGCGATGACAGCTCTGGTGTTCGGCGGTCTGTCGGCTTATGTGCTGATGACCCGCAAGGACATGAGCTTCCTGGGTGGCTTCATCACTGCTGGCTTCTTCGTTCTGATGGGCGCCGTACTGGCCAGCCTGTTCTTCGAGATCAGCGGGCTGCAACTGGCGATCAGCGCAGGTTTCGTGCTGTTCTCCTCGGTCTGCATCCTGTTCCAGACCAGTGCCATCATCCATGGCGGCGAGCGTAACTACATCATGGCGACTGTCAGCCTGTATGTATCGATCTACAACCTGTTCGTCAGCCTGTTGCAGATCTTCGGCATCATGAGCCGCGACGACTGATAGCTGTCCGGTTTCAACAAAAAGCCCGCCTTCGCGGGCTTTTTGCTGTCCAGCCTCCGTGAATTCTTTATCATTGCGCATGTTCCGCCGACAGAGCCGACAATGAAATTCGCCATATCCCTTTTTTCCGCGGCCCATGCGCCCTCCTCTCGACGCGCCCTGCTATTTGCAGAGGCTGTATTGGCAGGCGGCCATGAGATTGTGCGTCTGTTCTTTTATCAGGATGGCGTCCACAGTGCTTCGGCCAATGTCGTGTCGCCACAGGATGAGCAGGACCTGTCACAGCAATGGCGCGACTTCATCGTGAAGCACCAGCTTGATGGCGTGGTCTGCATCGCAGCCGCCTTGCGTCGTGGCGTGCTGAATGCAGAAGAAGCCGAGCGCTATCAGCGCCCGTCCGCCAATCTCCTTGAACCCTGGGAATTGTCCGGGCTGGGCCAGTTGCACGACGCCGTGCAATCGGCGGATCGGTTGATCTGTTTCGGAGGGCCTTGAAATGGCCAAGTCACTGTTGATCATCAGCCGTCAGGCACCCTGGTCAGACACGAGTGCCCGTGAAGCGCTGGATATCGTGCTGGCGGGCGGCGCCTATGACCTGCCGGTGGGGCTGCTGTTCATGGATGATGGAGTGTTTCAGTTGCTGCCACAGCAGAACGCCTCGGCGCTGCAACAAAAAGACCTCACCGCCAATCTGAAAGCCCTGTCGATGTTTGGCGTGGAAGAGGTCTATGCCTGCGGCCAAAGCCTGGCAGCACGTGGCATGCCCCATGCCGAGCTGGATGCCGAAATCCATCATCTGTCCGCAAGAGCCGAGTTATCGGCCCTTATTGACCGCTACGACCAAGTGATAACGATCTGATGGCTACCTTGCATGTTCTTTCTCACTCGCCCTTTGCCGACACCCGGCTGGATAGCTGCCTGAGCCTGCTGGGGCCAAATGACGGCCTGCTGCTGTGCGGCGATGCAACCTACGCCTTGATGCCCTCCAGCGCCCCCTTGCTGGCACTGGAAAAACAGTTGCCCGCGCTCAAGCTGTTCGCGCTGGATGAAGATATGAAAGCCCGCAACCTGCAGTTGCCTGAAGGTGCAACTGGCGTCGATTATCCGGGCTTCGTCGAGCTGTCGATCCGTTTCGACAAGGTCAATACCTGGTTATGAAACAGTTGATCGTTGCCGAACGCAGCATTGCCCTGGATAAGGATGGTTTCCTTCGGGACCTGCACGACTGGTCGCTGGAAGTGGCCCATGCGCTGGCTGCAGAGGAAGGTATTGCCCTGAGCGCCGAGCATGTGGAAATTCTGGAGCTGCTACGCGATTTCCATGCAGAATTTCAGCTCTCGCCCGCCACTCGCCCATTGATCAAGTACACCGCACTCAAACTGGGACCGGAAAAAGGCAACAGCATGCATCTCAACCGCCTGTTCAATGGCACTCCCGCCAAACTGGCCGCCAAGCTGGCGGGCCTGCCGAAGCCGACCAATTGCATATGAACGATTACGCTCCCCTCGTCACCGAAACACCTGCCGAGCATCCTTTTGCCCAGTTCGTCCGTGCTCTGGGCAAAGGCAAACGCGGTGCCCGCAACCTGACCCGCGAAGAAGCCCGGGAAGCCATGGGCATGCTGCTCGATGAGAAGGTCGAAGACACGCAACTCGGCGCCTTCCTTATGCTATTGCGCCACAAGGAAGAAAGCCCGGAAGAACTGGCCGGGTTCACCGAAGCGGTTCGCGAACGCCTCACGGCCCCGCCCATACAGGTCGATATCGACTGGCCAACCTACTCCGGCAAGAAGCGCCACCTGCCCTGGTATCTGCTGGCCGCAAAGTGCCTGGCGCAGAACGGTATCAAGGTGCTGCTGCATGGCGGCGGCGCGCATACCGCCGGGCGGCTCTATACGGAACAATTGCTCGGCCTGCTGGATATCCCGCTATGCCGTAACTGGCAAACGGTGGAAAGCGCACTGGAGCAACACAATCTGGCATTTATCCCGCTGGGTGACTGGGCTCCGCAGTTGCAACGCATGATCGATCTGCGCAACACATTGGGCCTGCGCTCACCGATTCACTCGCTGGCCAGGGTTCTCAATCCGCTGAATGCCCGTTGCGGCCTGCAGAGCATCTTTCACCCTGGCTACCAAAGCGTGCATCGCGAGGCCAGCACCCTGCTGGGCGACAATGCCATTGTGGTCAAGGGCGATGGCGGCGAAATCGAGATCAACCCCGACACCATCAGCCACTTGTATGGCACCAGCAACGGGCAAGCCTGGGATGAGGAATGGCCTGCACTCTCGCCAAGACGCCACGTCAAACCCGCAACGCTGGAACCACAGCAACTGGTGGCCTTGTGGCGTGGCGAGATAGAAGACAGCTATCCGCAACTCGCCCTGATTTCCACCATTGCCCTGGCTTTGCGCGGGCTCGGTATCCAGCGCGAGGAAGCCTTCGAGCAAGCACAAAGCTTCTGGGATCGCCGAGACAAGGCCCTTTAATCTATCGATTTATTCGATCATGAGAGGCCATTCTTTGCGCTTTTATGTCGAACCAACTCGATTAGACTGACTCACAACCTATATTCATTTACAGATTGGAGTCAGACATGGGCCTTCTCATCGAAGGACGCTGGCATGACCAGTGGTACGAAAGCAGCAAGGATGGGGCATTCCAACGGGAAAACGCCCAGCGTCGTAACTGGGTCACGGCCAGCGGCAAACCCGGTCCTACCGGTGAAGGCGGCTTTGCAGCCCAGGCGGGTCGCTACCATCTGTACGTATCGCTGGCCTGCCCGTGGGCTCACCGCACCCTCATCCTGCGCAAACTCAAAGGCCTGGAAGATCTGATCGATGTTTCGGTGGTCAGCTGGCTGATGCTGGAAAACGGCTGGACCTTCGATCCACAGACAGGCTCGACGGGCGATAAGCTCGAAAACCTGCAGTTTCTCCATCAACGCTACACCGCAGATGATGCGCGCTATACCGGCCGCGTCACCGTGCCGGTGCTGTGGGACAAACAGCAGCAGCGTATCGTCAGCAACGAATCGGCGGAAATCATCCGCATGTTCAACTCGGCATTCAATGGCCTGACAGACAATCATCTGGACCTGTATCCGAGCGCCCTGCAATCAAGAATCGACCTGCTAAACGAGCAGATTTACCCCACCGTCAATAACGGTGTGTACCGGGCAGGTTTTGCCACCTCGCAAGGCGCGTACGAAGAAGCATTCGATGCCTTGTTCACCGAGCTGGATGTGCTGGAAAAGCTGCTGGGGGAAAATCGCTATCTGGCGGGTGAATACCTGACCGAAGCCGATGTTCGGCTCTTCACCACCATCGTGCGTTTCGATGCGGTCTATTACAGCCACTTCAAGTGCAACCTGCGACGCATCGCCGACTATCCCAACCTGAGCAACTGGCTGCGAGAGCTGTATCAATGGCCGGGGATTGCCGAAACCGTAGACCTTGAACACATCAAAGGCCATTACTACGCTAGCCATCGCACCATCAATCCGACCGGGATAGTCCCCAAAGGCCCGGCATTGAGCCTGGAAGCCAGCCATGACCGCGAGCGTTTGCCGGGCAAGGGAATCTACGAAGCAATGCCGATCAGTTAAGGCGCAAAGAAACTTGCAGGAGGCAGCTTGCTGGCGAAAAAGGCCTCAAAACCGGCAGATATTCTGCGTCCTTACGCTGAAGTCGCCAGCAAGCTGCCTCCCACATGGGCTATCACAAGAATCAGACGCTGGATTGTGCGCCTTCGAACCAGGCCAGTTTTTCGCGTAACACGACTACTTCCCCCACGATCACCAGTGTCGGAGCATGAACTTCATGCTCTGCCACCAACTGAGGCAGGTTGGCCAAGGTGCCAGTGAAAACACGCTGGCTGGAAGTCGTGCCCTGCTGAATCAATGCAGCAGGCGTGTCCGCCGATCGACCATGCTTGATCAATTGCTCACAGATGATCGGCAGCCCGATCAAGCCCATGTAGAACACCAGGGTCTGCGCGGGCGAAACCAGATCATCCCAGGGCAGATTGCTGGTGCCGTCTTTCAGATGCCCGGTGATGAATCGCACCGACTGGGCATAGTCCCGATGGGTCAGCGGAATCCCGGCATAAGCCGCGCAGCCACTGGCTGCCGTGATGCCCGGCACGACCTGAAACGGGATGCCATGGGAAGCCAGCTCTTCAATCTCTTCGCCACCACGGCCGAAGATGAATGGATCACCGCCCTTCAGACGTACAACGCGCTTGCCCTCTTTGGCCAGGGCAACCAGTTGCTGGTTGATCTGATCCTGAGGCAACGCATGATCGGCCCGACGCTTGCCCACATAGACACGCTCGGCATCACGACGGCAAAGATCGAGAATCGCTGGAGCAACAAGACGGTCATACAGCACGACATCGGCTTGCTGCATCAGACGCAAGGCGCGGAAGGTCAGCAGGTCCGGGTCACCGGGACCAGCGCCCACCAGATAAACCTCACCCTGAGCCTTGGGCGCATCGCCTGCGATCTTGGCAATCAGCAGCTTCTCGGCTTCACCACCCTGCCCGGCCAGTTGCCTGTCGGCGATAGGCCCCTGGAAAACATCTTCCCAGAACGCCCGCCGTTGCTGAACATCCGGAAACAGCCCTTTGACCTGATTGCGAAAACGCGCCGCAAGCCCGGCCAACTGGCCGTAGGTAGAAGGTATCCAGGTTTCCAGCTTGGCGCGGATCAAACGCGCCAGTACCGGAGCATCGCCGCCACTGGAAACCGCAATCACCAGGGGTGAACGGTCGACAATGGCCGGGAAGATGACCGTACACAGGGCTGGCGCATCCACCACATTGACGGGAACACAACGCTGCCTGGCATCCTGGGACACCTGGGCATTGAGCGGCTCATCGTCGGTGGCGGCAATGACCAATACACAGCCGTCCAGATCGCCTTCGCTGTAACCGCGAAGGATCAATTCGCCACCGCTGCGCTCTACCAGCTCGCGCAGTTGCTCTTCGATGTCGGGAGCGACCACCCGCAACAGCGCACCGGCTTCGGCCAGCAGGCGAGACTTGCGCAAGGCAATCTCGCCGCCACCGACGACCAGCACCCAACTGCCACGCAGATTGTGGAACAGCGGCAGGAATTCCATTTAGCCGATGACCTCAAGGCCGCCCATATAGGGCTTGAGCACTTCAGGCACACGGATCGAGCCGTCAGCCTGCTGGTAGTTTTCCAGCACCGCGACCAGGGTACGGCCAACCGCCAGGCCCGAACCGTTCAGGGTATGAACCAGTTCCGGCTTGCCGGTTTCCGGGTTGCGCCAGCGGGCCTGCATGCGACGCGCCTGGAAGTCTCCGCAGTTGGAGCACGAAGAAATCTCGCGGAACTTGTCCTGGCTCGGAATCCAGACTTCAAGGTCATAGGTCTTGACGGCACTGAAGCCCATGTCGCCGGTGCAAAGCGCCAGAACGCGGTAAGGCAGCTCCAGCAATTGCAGGACGCGCTCGGCGTTGGCGGTCAGGCCTTCCAGTGCTTCCATGGACTGATCCGGCGCAACGATCTGTACCATCTCGACCTTGTCGAACTGGTGCTGACGGATCATGCCGCGGGTATCGCGCCCCGAAGCACCGGCTTCGCTACGGAAGCATGGTGTGTGCGCAACGAACTTCAGCGGCAGCTGCTTGGGATCGAGAATCTCGCCGGAGACGATGTTGGTCAGCGACACTTCGGCGGTCGGGATCAGATACAGATCGGCTTCGCCATCACGGGAGATCTTGAACAGGTCTTCCTCGAACTTCGGCAACTGACCGGTGCCTTGCAAGGCAGGCGCCTGTACCAGATAAGGCGTGTAGGCCTCTTCATAGCCGTGTTCGTTGATGTGCAGGTTGATCATGAACTGCGCCAGGGCGCGATGCAGACGGGCGATTGGCCCGCGCAGCAGGGCAAAGCGTGCGCCGGACAGCTTGGCGGCGGTCTCGAAGTCCAGCCAGCCGTATTTCTCGCCCAGGGCAACGTGGTCCTGAACGGCGAAGTCGAAGGCAGCAGGCGTGCCCCAGGTACGCACTTCGACGTTTCCATCCTCGTCAGCACCTACCGGCACGGACTCGTGAGGCAGGTTCGGCATGCTCAGCAGCATGGCGTCCAGCTCGGACTGAATGCCGTCCAGCTCTTTCTTGCCGTTGCTGAGCTCTTCAGCCATACGGTCGATATCCGCCATCAACGGCGCGATGTCTTCGCCGCGCTGCTTGGCCTGACCGATGGATTTTGAACGGGCATTACGCTCGGCCTGCAACTGTTCGGTGCGGGTCTGTACCGTCTTGCGCTGGTTTTCCAGCGATTCGATGCGCGCTACGTCCAGTGTGAAACCACGGGAAGCCAGGCGATCCGCTACGTCCTGAAGTTGGGTACGTAACAGTTTGGAATCGAGCATATCGTTCTCTCGTCTATCAAAGTCTGGTCAGGGACAGGCCAACCCAGGTTGCGAGCAGCCCGCCGAACACGCTGATACCCGCATAGCCCAGAGCCATCGGTACTTGCCCGCTTTCCAGCAGGCGCAGCGTATCCAGTGAAAAGGATGAAAAGGTCGTCAGACCGCCTACAAAGCCGACAATCAAGCCGGCACGAACCTCGATGGGCACTTCCGGGCGAATCAGAAACAGGCCGTAAAGCACGCCGATTATCAGGCACCCGACGATATTCACCGCCAGAGTTGCCGTATAGAAATGCCGCGGCCAGTTAGCGCTTACCCAGGTTCCTGCAGCAAAGCGCAATAATGTACCAGCGATACCGGCTACGGACACCGCAAGAATCGTCTGAATCACTACTTTCTCCGCTGACGAGGGCTGGCGGCGTCCAATGAAGCCAGATGTTTGAGCTTTTCGCCGATTTTAAGCTCCAGGCCACGGGGCACCGGCTTGTAATACTCGCGTGGTTCCAGCTCTTCGGGGAAGTAGTCTTCACCGGCCGCGTAGGCATCGGGCTCATCGTGGGCATAGCGGTATTCTTCGCCATAACCCAGTTGCTTCATGAGTTTGGTCGGCGCATTGCGCAAATGCAGCGGGACTTCAAGCGAACCGTGCTCGGTCGCCTCTCGCATCGCCGCCTTGAAGCCCATGTAAACCGCATTGCTTTTGGGCGCGCAGGCCAGATAAACGATGGCCTGGGCCACTGCAAGCTCACCTTCCGGGCTGCCGAGACGTTCCTGCACATCCCAGGCGGACATGCACAGCGGCAAGGCACGCGGATCGGCATTGCCGATATCTTCGCTGGCCATGCGAACCACACGACGCGCCAGATACAGCGGATCGCAGCCACCATCGATCATTCGTGCAAACCAATACAGGGCCGCATCGGGATTGGAGCCACGAATGGATTTGTGCAGCGCGGATATCTGGTCGTAGAACGCTTCACCGCCCTTGTCGAAACGGCGACGGCTGTCGCCAAGCAGGCTTTTCAGCAGATCGACACTGATCTGCGAGCCATCTTCGGCAAGGTCGGAGGCGTTTTCCAGCAGGTTGAGCATGCGCCGACCGTCACCATCAGCCGCCGACATCAGCATCTCGAAACCTTCGTCGCTCAGACTCAGGTGATGTTTGCCCAGGCCACGCTCTTCATTCAGTGCCCGATGCACCAGCTTGCGCAAGGCTGCTTCGTCGAGGCTCTTGAGCACATAGACCCGCGCTCGCGAGAGCAAGGCGTTGTTCAGCTCGAATGAAGGGTTTTCAGTGGTAGCACCGATAAAGATCAGGGTGCCATCTTCGACATACGGCAGAAAGGCATCCTGCTGCGACTTGTTGAAGCGGTGGACCTCATCGACAAACAGGATGGTGCGGCGCCCGTATTGCCCGGCCTGCTGCCTGGCAACCTCGACCGCCTGCCGGATTTCCTTGACCCCGGCAAGCACAGCCGAAACGGTTTCGAAATGCGCATCGGAAACCTTGGCCAGCAGCTTGGCCAGTGTGGTTTTACCCACACCCGGCGGCCCCCAGAAAATCATGGAGTGTAAAGCACCCTGCTCCAGCGCCTCACGCAGAGGCTTGCCGTGAGCCAGCAGGTGCTCCTGACCGACATACTCGTCCAGATTGGTCGCACGCAAACGTGCAGCCAGTGGCTGAGCTATCGGTTCGCTACGAAACAGGTCCATGGTCTGAGGTTAAGCCTCTTTATTCCTGGATGACATCGGCACCCTTGGGAATGTCGAACTTGAACTTGCTGGCCGCAATCGGCTCGTTCGCCTTGACGCCCGTGAACAGGATATTGGTGCGCTGGCCGACGCTGTCGATCAACTGCATGTCGTTGATGATGCCATTGCGAAAGGACAGACGCAGGTTGTCGAACAGGGTGTCCTTGGTCTTGGGCTTGAGCACGAAGTCGATCACGCCACCCGCTTCCTTGGCAGTGATATCGAAGCTTTCGCTGATCTTCGACACATCACCGGACAGCAGCAGGGCCGGCGTCTGGGTCAGGCGCTGATCCAGAGTCTTGATGGTGACTTGTTGCAGATCCGGGTCCCAGAGCGAAACCTTCTTGCCGTCGGACACCATCAACTGCTCTTGCGGCGCATCGGTGTGCCAGTTGAACAGGCCTGGACGCTGCAAAGCCATTTCACCCGAAGTTTCCTGCAATTGCGTGCCGCTGCCATCGAGCGTCAGCTGGGAAAAGCGGGCAGTCAGGGTCTGGGATTTTTCCAGCAACTGGGTCAGGCGCGCCACGTCCTTGCTGTCGGCATGGGCCGGGATCGCGGAGAACGTCAGTGCAGTTGCCAACAACATGCGGATAAGACGCATGGGATTCCTCATTGGATTCATGAAACGCCGACAGCGTGCCCGGCACGCTGTCGGCGCTATGGGATTAAATCAGTCGCGCATCGGGCCTGGCGCAATCACTTCACGTGAGCCATTGGTGTTCATGGACGTCACGACACCTGCCATTTCCATCGCCTCGATCATCCGCGCAGCACGGTTGTAGCCAATCTTGAGTTTACGCTGCACGGCTGAAATCGATGCACGACGGCTTTCAAGAACGAACTTCACCGCCTCGTCATACAAGGCATCGCTCTCGCTGTCTTCACCGCCTTCGCCGCTGCCGCCATCGAAGCCGCTACCGGCCTCTTCGACGCCAGCCAGAATATCGTCGTTGTAGTTTGGCGTGCCACGCATTTTCCAGGCTTCCACGACACGGTGGACTTCCTCGTCGGAAACGAAGGCGCCATGCACGCGAATCGGCAGGCTTGTACCGGGCGGCATGTACAGCATGTCACCATGGCCCAGCAGTTGCTCGGCGCCACCCTGATCGATGATGGTCCGCGAGTCGATCTTGCTCGACACCTGGAAGGCCATGCGCGTCGGGATGTTGGCCTTGATAAGACCGGTGATGACGTCCACCGACGGGCGCTGGGTTGCCAGGATCAGGTGAATACCGGCCGCCCGCGCCTTTTGCGCAATACGGGCAATGAGCTCTTCGACCTTCTTGCCGACAATCATCATCATGTCGGCGAACTCATCGACCACCACCACGATGGTCGGCAAGGTGGTGAGCAACGGTGCTTCGTCATGGATGCTTTCACGACGATACATCGGATCGGAAATCGGGTTGCCCTCTTCCTCGGCGTCCTTGATCTTGCGGTTGAAGCCGGCAAGGTTACGCACGCCCATGGCCGCCATCAGCTTGTAACGACGCTCCATCTCGGCAACGCTCCAACGCAAGGCGTTGGCCGCATCCTTCATGTCGGTCACGACCGGGCACAGCAAGTGTGGAATGCCTTCGTAGATCGACAATTCAAGCATTTTCGGGTCGATCATGATCAGCTTGGCGTCTTCCGGGCCAGACTTGAACAGGATCGACAGGATCATGGCGTTCACACCCACGGACTTACCGGAACCGGTCGTACCGGCCACCAGCAGGTGAGGCATCTTCGCCAGATCGGTAATGACCGGACGACCACCGATGTCATGCCCGAGCGCCAGGGTAACCGGCGACTTGGCATTGTCGTACTCGGGCGAGGACAACACTTCGGAGAACCGCACGATCTGCCGGTCTTCGTTGGGGATTTCGATACCGACCGTCGTCTTGCCCGGAATCACCTCGACCACCCGCACGCTGGTCACGGCCAGGGAGCGGGCAAGGTCCTTGGCAAGGTTGGCGATACGGCTGACCTTGACCCCGGCGGCAGGCTGGATTTCATAGCGTGTAATGACCGGCCCGGGATGGATGGAGTCCACCGAAACCTCGACGCCGAACTCCTTGAGCTTGATTTCCAGCAGGTGCCCCACCGCCGCCAGCGATTCGGGCGAATAGTTGAGCTGCTTCTTTTCGGCCGGATCGAGAATCGAGATAGGCGGCAAGGTGCCTTCGATGGCACTGTCGACAAACAACGGCACCTGTTTCTCTTTCTGGACACGCTTGCTCGGCTCGGGCGCCTTCGCAGGCGCAGGAGCAATGACCGCTGGCACGTGTTTTTCGCGCTCGGTCATGTGCTTGCTCAGGGATTCCTCGCGCTCGATCAGACGCTCCCGGGCCTTGACCTGCTCACGACGGTCGCTGACGACAGGCGCTACGACCTCATCGACCCGCATATCGACTTCACGCAACTGCGCAACCATCTGCTTGCGCTCGGTACGAGCGATCCACCAGCGGTTGGCGGCACTCTGGATAAGCTCGAAAAGATCGAGGGTGATCTTGCCGGTCACATCCATGACCTTGAACCAGGACAGGTCGGTAAACACCGTCAGACCGAACAGGAACAAGGCAATGAACAGCAATGTGCTGCCCTGGATATTGAGGGCTTTCTTGGCCAGATCGCCAAGCACTTCCCCCAGCACTCCGCCCGCAGAGCCAGGAAAGCCCGCCGCGAAATGGAAATGGATATGCGCCAGCGCCGCACCCGCCAGCACCAGGAATACCAGGCCGATCAGGCGCCAGGAGAACAGCCAGCCGCTCCACTGCCACGGTTCATGGCGCTGACTGAAGACCTGCCAGGCCTTGATGGCCAGCAACAACGGAAAGATGTAGGCGAAATAGCCCAGAACCATGAACAGGATATCGGCACAAAAGGCACCCGCACGGCCTGCGGCGTTCTGGACCTGCGCGGAGCTGCTGGTATGGCTCCAGCCCGGATCGTTCTGATCGTAGGTCAACAGAGCCATCATCAGGTACAGGCACAAGGCACCAAAGGCGATCAGTGCACCTTCCTTGAGCCGATAATGCAGTTGCTGCCGCCAGAGCGGCACAGAGCTGGGTGCTGTGGTGGATTTTTTCAAAACGCTTTATTTCCTGCGCTCAAGCGCGAACATCTCGTTGATTGACTATGCACGGCTGTTGAATAGTATCGACTGACTCCAGCCGAAAACGGGATCGCGAACCTCTGAAACACCCGCAGAACAGATGACCTGAATGATAACGCGCAAAGCTGGCATTGTACGGCTTTGTAAGTCCCGAGGTCTGTAGGAAAACTCGCCACATCGGCTTTTAACGCCCCATGATCGACGTTTTCAGCCAAAGATCGGAGCCTACAGGCCAAAGCCTTTTTCATGATGCTCAATTTGAGCATGCATTCTCTTTTGTGACAAAGGCTTATGACGTGATTCTATCAGCGAGACAGAGCATGAGAGGCTATCCGCCTGCCATCTTTTACCCGCACTACCGAAACATTGTGACACGCACCATAATGGCGATCGTTTGTGACCGCATTTATCGTACAGAGTTGCACGTCACACACCTGCGTGCCCTCCCCTACCGCGAAGTTCTGATGCCATGCTGACCTGGTTGCAACGCAACAGCCTTGTTTTCCCACCACTGGAAAAAGCCCTGCGCGAACCCAACGGCCTGCTGGCCGCGGGCGGCGACTTGTCCGCCGACAGGCTGATACAGGCTTACCGGCATGGCTGCTTTCCGTGGTTTCAGGACGGGCAACCCATTCTCTGGTGGTCACCCGACCCACGTACCGTATTGCCGCCGAGCGAGATACATGTGTCGCGCAGCCTGGGCAAACTCATGCGCCAGGGGCGTTACAAGGTGACGTTCGACCAGGACTTCGCAGCGGTCATCCAGGCCTGCGCCGAACCTCGCAGCTACGCCAACGAAACCTGGATCACCCGCTCGATGCAGGAGGCCTACATGGAACTGCATCAGCGGGGACACGCACACAGCGTCGAGGTCTGGGAGCAGGACAAGCTGGTTGGCGGGCTGTATGGCCTGGCCATGGGGCAGCTGTTTTTTGGCGAATCCATGTTCAGCCGTGCCGATAACGCATCGAAGGTCGGCTTCGCCACGCTGGTGGAACGCCTGCATGCCTGGGGGTTTGTGTTGATCGACTGCCAGATGCCCACACAGCACCTGCACAGCTTCGGTGCCCGCTCGATCCCGCGCCAGACATTTGCCGACTACCTGCAACAACACCTGGATCAACCCAATAACGCCGACTGGTTGCCTAGTCGAGTTTGAAAGGCTGGCATACACTCTTATTCATGGATTCTGATAACGGGGGCGATCATGACAGAGCTGGCGCGGCTTAAGTTTTATGCCACTCAACCCCATACCTGCAGTTACCTGCCTGAAGAGCAGGCGACCACGCTGTTCCTCGACCCCAGCCAGCCAATGGACGTTCAGGTCTATGCCGACCTGTCTGACATGGGCTTTCGCCGCAGCGGCGACCACCTCTATCGTCCACACTGCCAGAACTGCAGTGCCTGCGTACCGGCACGCATCCCGGTGAGCATTTTCGTTCCGGACAGACAGCAGAAGCGCATCCTGAAACGCAACGCCGACATTGAGGTACGCCGGGCAAAGCCGGTTTTCACCGAGGAGTACTTCGACCTCTACCAGCGTTATATCGAACAGCGGCATGCCGATGGAGACATGTTCCCGCCCAGTCGCGACCAGTTCTCCACTTTTCTGGTCCGTGACCTGCCCTTCTCGCGATTTTATGAGTTCCGGGCAGACCAGCGCCTGCTGGCGGTCGCCGTGACCGACCTGCTGCCCAATGGTCTTTCTGCGGTCTACACCTTCTACGAACCGGATGAAGAGCGGCGCAGCCTGGGACGCTATGCCATTTTGTGGCAGATCGCCGAAGCAGCCAGACTCCAGTTGCATGCCGTGTATCTGGGATACTGGATCAAGAACTGCAAAAAGATGAATTACAAGACTCAATATCGCCCTATCGAGCTGCTAACCAATCAAAGATGGGTCACTCTGTATTGAAGCCCTTGGCTTAAAGTGGTTTTTTCGGGCACAATGCACGCCGCTTTTGCCTGGCGCCACTTGCACCGGGCCACTCATTTGTATACCGAGGGCTTTACTGCATGTCGAAAGAAGACAGCTTCGAAATGGAAGGCACTGTCGTCGACACCCTGCCCAACACCATGTTTCGTGTGGAGTTGGAAAACGGGCACGTCGTAACCGCGCATATCTCCGGCAAGATGCGCAAGAACTACATCCGTATTCTTACCGGTGACAAGGTCCGCGTCGAACTGACGCCTTATGACCTGAGCAAAGGGCGTATCACCTACCGCGCCCGCTAAGCTAGTACTGACAAAAACGCCCGGCATATGCCGGGCGTTTTTGTTTGTTCGTTTGCCTGACACCCATTGCTGAGTGTCAGGGCAAGACTACCGTCAAGCCATCTCGGCAGTTGTCTCGAAATCAAAGGTGATCTCACCATCCTTGATATCGACATGCACAACGCCACCGTGCTCCGACAACTCACCGAACAGGATCTCCTCAGCCAGGGGACGCTTGATCTTGTCCTGGATAAGGCGAGCCATTGGTCGAGCGCCCATCGCGGCATCGTAGCCACCTTGCGCCAGCCAGCTTCTGGCAGCGTCGGAGACTTCGAGCAGCACACGCTTGTCTTCCAGTTGCGCCTGAAGCTCGGTAAGGAACTTGTCGACCACGCTCTTGATGACTTCGTGGCTGAGACGGCCAAACTGGATGATGGTGTCCAGACGGTTGCGGAACTCCGGCGTGAAACTCTTCTTGATCACTTCCATTGCATCGGACGAGTGGTCCTGATGCGTGAAACCGATCGAAGCCCGCGCTGCCGACTCGGCACCCGCGTTGGTGGTCATGATGACGATCACATTGCGGAAATCCGCCTTGCGCCCGTTGTTATCGGTGAGCGTACCGTGGTCCATGACCTGCAAGAGCAGGTTGAAGACTTCAGGATGCGCCTTTTCGATTTCATCGAGCAGCAATACGCAATGCGGCTGACGGGTGATGGCCTCGGTAAGAAGACCGCCCTGATCGAAACCGACATAGCCCGGAGGCGCACCGATCAGACGCGAAACGGTATGACGCTCCATGTATTCGGACATGTCGAAGCGAATCAGCTCGACGCCCAGAGCCTTGGCCAACTGACGCGCCGCTTCCGTCTTGCCGACGCCGGTAGGCCCGGCAAACAGGAAGGAACCCACGGGTTTGTCAGGTGACTTCAGCCCGGCACGAGACAGCTTGATTGCCGTGGACAGCGAGTCGATAGCTGCATCCTGGCCAAAGACCGTGAGCTTGAGATCGCGCTCCAGATTACGCAGCAGCTCCTTGTCGGAACTGTTGACGTGTTTCGGGGGAATACGCGCGATTTTCGCGACGATATCTTCGACCTGCGGCACATCGATGCACTTGACCCGACGCTCGGCCGGTTGCAGGCGCTGGAAGGCACCGGCTTCGTCGATGACGTCAATCGCCTTGTCCGGCATATGCCGATCATTGATGTAGCGAGAAGCCAGCTCGGCAGCGGCGCGCAACGCTTCGTCGCTGTACTCGATGCTGTGATGCTGCTCGAAGCGCCCCTTGAGCCCTCTGAGGATACCAATCGTATCCTCGACCGACGGCTCGGAGACATCGACTTTCTGGAAGCGACGCGCCAGGGCGCGATCCTTCTCGAAAATCCCGCGGAACTCCTGGAAGGTGGTAGAGCCGATGCAACGGATATCGCCGGAAGACAGCAGCGGCTTGAGCAGGTTGGAAGCATCCATCACCCCGCCAGAAGCTGCACCCGCACCGATGATGGTATGAATCTCATCGATGAACAGGATGGCATGAGGCCGCTTGCGCAGTTCATTGAGCAGCGCCTTGAAACGCTTCTCGAAATCACCGCGATATTTGGTACCCGCCAGCAATGCTCCCAGATCAAGGGAGTAGACGACGCTGCTGGCCAACAGATCCGGCACCTGATTGTCGACGATACGCTTGGCCAGCCCTTCGGCGATGGCCGTCTTGCCAACACCCGCCTCACCCACCAGCAGAGGGTTGTTCTTGCGACGACGGGCGAGAATCTGAGCAACGCGCTCGACCTCACTCTCACGCCCGACCAGAGGGTCGATTCGCCCCTGGCGCGCCAGTTCGTTCAGGTTGCTTGCATAGGCATCCAGAGGATTGCCTGAGGAAGAAGCCTCGCCACCCTCGTCGTCCTGCATATCCTGCTCACCTTCAGAAGAGTGTTCGCCATGCCCTGGAACCTTGGAGATACCATGGGCGATGTAATTGACGACATCAATCCGGGCCACGCTCTGCTGCTTGAGCAAGAAGACGGCCTGGCTTTCCTGCTCACTGAAAATCGCAACCAGCACATTGGCACCGGTAACTTCACGCTTGCCGGAACTCTGTACATGGAAGACTGCACGTTGCAACACGCGCTGGAACCCTAGCGTCGGCTGGGTTTCACGATCCTCGTCATGGACGGGGATCAGTGGAGTTGTGGAGTCGATGAACTCCTGCAGATCATGCTTGAGCTTATCGAGGTTTGCGCCGCAGGCACGCAAGACAGTGGCTGCAGCCTCATTATCCAATAGAGCCAGCAGGAGGTGCTCGACCGTCATGAATTCATGACGTTTTGAGCGAGCTTCCTTGAAGGCAAGATTGAGGGTGACTTCGAGCTCACGGTTTAACATAGCTTCACCTCATACCCAAGTGGCCGGCGTTTAACCGTCCTTCTCGATCTCACAGAGTAGTGGATGCTGGCTTTCCCGGGCGTATTGATTGACCTGCATTGCCTTGGTTTCGGCTATGTCGCGGGTAAACAATCCGCATACTGCCCGCCCCTCTGTATGGACGGCCAGCATGACCTTGGTGGCCAGCTCACGATTCAGGTTGAAAAACACCTCAAGAACTTCGACGACGAAATCCATAGGGGTGTAATCATCGTTAAACAAAACCACCTTGTACATTGGTGGCGCCTGCAGGGTGGGCTTGGCGTCCTGCAACGCAATGCCAGCTGAGTCGTCCTCGTGTGACTGTGGACCGTCCTGATTGAATGTTAGTCGAATCTTGCTGATTGCATGCATGGTAAAGAAAGGTTCGTATAAAGAGCGGGTTGAATAATTTAGTCGCAGCATGACCGGTTTTCACATCGACCGCCGCATGACCTTGACTATCAGCTAATCGGTGTTACAAACAATAGAGCCCACATTGGGTAAAAAGGGTCCGCGCAGTCAACCAAAATTTTTTTTAGGCCAGGCGGATTGAGGTGGATGATACTCCAGACGGAGTCCTTTGCAGAGGGATATGGCTATGCTCAGTGGTAAAGTCAAGTGGTTCAATAATGCAAAAGGCTATGGATTTATTCTTGCCGATGGCAGAGATGAAGATCTGTTTGCTCATTATTCAGCCATACAAATGGATGGCTACAAAACGCTCAAGGCAGGCCAACCGGTCCAATTTGAGATCATTCAAGGGCCAAAGGGATTACATGCCGTGAATATCTCGTCTGCGTCCACAGCTACTGTTCCAACATCCGCAGATGCTTCAAGCGCAGCACAAAAGCCAGCTAATGTGTCGGCCTGAAGCAGACCACCACAGACGCCAGCCATGAAAGAAACAGCCAGTTCAGGATGACTGAACTGGCTGCTGCACGGCAGCGGTTGCTCACATGTGCGCAATCAGGGCATCGCCGAACGCCGATGACGAGAGCAGCGTCGCGCCCTCCATCAAACGCTCGAAATCATAAGTAACAGTTTTAGCGGCAATCGCGCCATTGGTGCCCTTTATAACAAGATCGGCAGCCTCGACCCACCCCATGTGCCGCAGCATCATTTCGGCAGACAGAATCAAGGATCCCGGATTGACCTGATCCTTACCGGCATATTTTGGCGCCGTACCATGCGTCGCCTCGAACATCGCCACGGTATCCGAGAGATTGGCACCTGGCGCAATCCCGATGCCTCCAACCTCGGCAGCCAGCGCGTCGGAAAGGTAATCCCCATTGAGATTAAGCGTTGCAATGACATCGTATTCGACCGGACGCAGCAGGATCTGCTGAAGCATCGCATCGGCGATGGCATCCTTGACGATCACATCCTTGCCGGTACGAGTATTGGTGAACTGCATCCAGGGGCCACCATCGAGCAGGGTCGCACCAAATTCCTCGGCGGCAACCTCATAAGCCCACTCCTTGAAGGCGCCTTCGGTAAATTTCATGATGTTGCCTTTATGCACGATGGTCAGCGAGTCGCGATCATTGTCGACCACATACTGCAACGCCTTGCGCGCCAGACGCCGGGTACCCTCTCGGGAAACAGGCTTGACCCCGATACCGCAATCCTGATCAAAGCGGATTTTCGTGACCCCCATCTCCTCCTTCAGAAAACGGATGACTTTGGTCGCTTCGGGAGATCCTGCCTTCCATTCAATCCCGGCATAAATATCTTCGGAGTTTTCACGAAAGATCGTCATGTTCACATCGCCGGGCTTCTTGACCGGGCTGGGCACGCCCTCGAACCATCGCACCGGCCGCAGGCAGACATACAGGTCCAGTTGCTGGCGCAAGGCAACGTTCAGCGAACGAATGCCGCCACCGACCGGTGTGGTCAGAGGCCCCTTGATGGAAACCACGTACTCCCTCACAGCATCCAGCGTTTCCTGGGGCAGCCAGGTGTCCGGGTCGTAAATCCGGGTCGCCTTCTCTCCGGCATAGACCTCCATCCATGAAATCCTGCGTGTATCGCCATATGCCTTGCTGACTGCCGCATCCACCACCTTGATCATGACGGGCGTGATATCGATGCCAATGCCATCCCCCTCGATGAAGGGAATGATCGGATTATCGGGAACGTTCAGGGAGTGGTCTGCGTTGACAGTGATCTTCTCACCGACGGCGGGAATTATTGTTTTTTGATATGCCATGCGGGACTCCGGTGCGGGCTGAGTGGACATCCTGACAGCCATTGAGCCTAGTCAACCCCACAGGCACAGGCAAAGCCCGCCAGTCCGAAGACCCCGAAAAGCCCCGAAAGCCTTGGTTTTGAGCCTGTTCGTTCGACCAACGGCGAATAGTCGCCATTCGATAGCACGCATAGCATTAATGCTTGGCGCCAAGGGTTTGATATACTCGCGACGTGACCGCAGAGTCATAAAGGCCGAAGCCTCTGGAATGAGACTTTCAGCTTTATATATGCGTCGGGCTGCTACCCCGCCCGACAGCTTGACGCTCGACTGATGCACCTAACATCACCGCGAATAAACCTCGACTTGTGCCCATGACAGAACTTTGGGCAAGAGTGCATACCCTGCGCGTATCGAGATTTTGTGCATGCTCAGCAAAACAGAGAGTTAATACCAATGTCCAACCGCTCGAAGATCATCTACACCTTCACTGACGAAGCTCCAGCCCTCGCCACCTACTCGCTTCTGCCAATCATCGAAGCATTTACAGCCTCTTCCGATATCGACGTCGAAACACGTGATATCTCACTGGCGGGCCGTGTTCTTTCCAGCTTCCCCGAATCGCTTGGCGCCGATCAGCAAGTGCCGGATCATCTCGCCGAGTTGGGCAAACTGGCTACAACGCCAGAAGCCAACATCATCAAGCTGCCGAACATCAGCGCCTCGGTCCCTCAATTGAAGGCGACCATCAAAGAGCTGCAGGAACAAGGCTTCAAGATCCCGGACTACCCGGAAGCGCCGTCCACCGACGCGGAAAAAGAAACCCGCGCCCGTTACGACAAGGTCAAGGGCAGCGCCGTGAACCCGGTTCTGCGTGAAGGCAACTCCGACCGCCGCGCCCCGCTCTCGGTCAAGAACTACGCTCGCAAGCACCCGCACAAGATGGGCGCCTGGGCTGCCGACTCCAAGGCTCACGTTGCTCACATGAGCAGCGGCGACTTTTACGGCAGCGAAAAAGCCGCTCTGGTCGAGGCTGACAACAGCGTCAAGATCGAGCTGATTGCCAAAGACGGTACAACCACCGTCCTGAAAGAGAAAACCAGCGTCAAGGCTGGCGAAGTGATCGATTGCTCGGTCATGAGCAAGAAAGCCCTGCGCAGCTTCATTGCCGCCGAAATCGAAGACGCCAAGAAGCAAGGCGTTCTGTTCTCGGTGCACCTGAAAGCCACCATGATGAAAATCTCCGACCCGATCATGTTCGGTCAGATCGTCGACGAGTTCTACAAGGACGCGCTGACCAAGCACGCCGACATCCTGAAGGAAATCGGCTTCAGCCTGAACAACGGCATCGGCGATCTGTATGACCGCATCGGCGCCCTGCCCGCTGACAAACAGGCTGAAATCAAGGCTGACATCCAGGCGGTCTACGCCACTCGCCCACAACTGGCGATGGTCAACTCCGACAAAGGCATCACCAACCTGCACGTACCGAGCGACGTCATCGTCGACGCCTCGATGCCTGCAATGATCCGTGACTCCGGCAAGATGTGGGGCACCGACGGTCAACTGCACGACGCCAAGGCTGTTATCCCGGATCGCTGCTACGCGACCATCTACCAAGCTGTCATCGAAGACTGCAAGAAAAACGGCGCCTTCGACCCAACCACCATGGGCAGCGTTCCGAACGTCGGCCTGATGGCTCAGAAAGCCGAAGAGTACGGCTCTCACGACAAGACTTTCCACATCAAGACCGATGGCGTGGTTCGCGTAACCGACAGCCAGGGCAACCTGCTGATGGAACAGAACGTCGAAAC
Organism: Pseudomonas sp. FG43; assembly: GCF_057809175.1. NCBI lineage: Bacteria > Pseudomonadati > Pseudomonadota > Gammaproteobacteria > Pseudomonadales > Pseudomonadaceae > Pseudomonas > Pseudomonas sp. FG43. The sequence continues at coordinate 29,940 of NZ_JBMDJL010000002.1, read as the reverse complement.
CGGCGACATCTGGCGCATGTGCCAGGCCAAGGACGCGCCGATCCAGGACTGGGTCAAACTGGCCGTCAACCGCTCCCGCGCCAGCAACACCCCGGCGATTTTCTGGCTCGACCCGGCTCGCGCCCATGACAGCGTCATGATCGAGAAAGTCCAGAAGTACCTGGGCGACCACGACACTTCGGGCCTGGACATCCAGATCCTGTCGCCGGTCGAAGCCATGAAGCTGACCCTGGAACGCACCCGTGCCGGCAAGGACACCATTTCGGTGACCGGTAACGTACTGCGCGACTACCTGACCGACCTGTTCCCGATCATGGAACTGGGCACAAGCGCCAAGATGCTGTCGATCGTGCCGCTGATGAATGGCGGTGGCCTGTTCGAAACCGGCGCTGGCGGTTCGGCTCCGAAACACGTTCAGCAGTTCGTCGAAGAGAACTTCCTGCGCTGGGATTCCCTGGGCGAGTTCCTGGCTCTGGCCGCTTCGCTTGAGCACCTGGGCAATGCCTACAACAATCCTAAAGCTCTGGTCCTGTCCAAGACTCTGGATCAGGCTACCGGTGAGTTCCTGGATCGCAACAAGTCGCCTTCGCGCAAAGTCGGCAGCATCGACAACCGCGGCAGTCACTTCTACCTGACCCTGTTCTGGGCACAGGCTCTGGCTGCTCAAAACGACGACGCCGCCCTCAAGGCGCAGTTCAGCCCGCTGGCCAAGACACTGACCGACAACGAAGAGAAAATCGTTGCCGAGCTCAACGCTGTCCAGGGCAAACCAGTGGAAATCGGTGGTTACTACTTCACCAACCCTGAGCTGACCAGCAAAGCCATGCGCCCTAGCGCAACCTTGAACGCCGCAATCGCTGCGTTGTAAGTGGCAAACCGGTCAGACACATGACCTGCAAAAGCCCCGGCCACGCACCGGGGCTTTTGTATTTCAGGGCCGAGAAAATTCAAAGGTCATCAATCACTTTGTGGGAGGCAGCTTGCTGGCGACTTCAGCGTACAGGCGCAGAATATCTGCCGGTTTCACAGGCCTTTTCGCCAGCAAGCTGCCTCCTACCCCCATACACGAGTAGCAACATTATGGAATGGCAAGCCCACGTTACCGTCGCCACCATCGTCGAAGATCAGGGCCGCTTCCTGTTTGTCGAAGAGATCAAGGGCGGACAAGCAGTACTCAACCAACCCGCCGGCCATCTGGACCCGAACGAAAGCCTGCAACACGCGGCCGTGCGCGAAACCCTGGAAGAAACCGGCTGGAACGTCGAACTGACCAGCGTGATCGGCATTTATCTGTACACCGCGCCCAGCAATGGCGTGACTTACCAACGCATCTGCTTTGCCGCCAAGGCCCTGCGCCATCATCCCGAGTACGCGCTGGACGAAGGCATTGTCGGCCCGGTCTGGCTGACACGCGACGAACTCCTGACCCAGCAGCATCGCTGGCGCAGCGAGCTGGTCCTGCGCTGTGTCGATGATTATCTGAATGGCGAACACTTCAGTCTTGCCTTGCTGCGCGACAAGGCGTGAGACTCGACGCCCACAGCCTGATAGAATCGCGTCCTTTTCAAGGCCACCCATTGAACTCCCATGCGTGATCCAGCCCACTGCAACCCAGAAAACAAGCGCGTCATAGTCGGCATGTCCGGCGGCGTGGACTCATCCGTTTCCGCTGTCCTGCTCATGGAGCAGGGTTATCAGGTGGAAGGCTTGTTCATGAAGAACTGGGAAGAAGACGACGGAACGGAATACTGCACTGCCCGCGAAGACCTGGCAGACGCTCAGGCCGTGTGCGACAAGATTGGCATAAAGCTGCACACCGCCAACTTCGCCGCCGAGTACTGGGATAACGTGTTCGAGCACTTCCTGGAAGAGTACAAGGCAGGCCGCACGCCCAACCCGGACATCCTGTGCAACCGGGAAATCAAGTTCAAGGCCTTCCTTGACTACGCCCTGATGCTCGGCGCCGACCTGATTGCAACCGGACATTATGTACGTCGCCGCGATATCGACGGCCGTACCGAACTGCTCAAAGGCCTGGACCCGAACAAGGACCAGAGCTATTTCCTGCATGCCGTAGGCGGCGAACAGATTGCCAGGACGCTGTTTCCGGTCGGCGAACTGGAAAAGCCCGAGGTGCGTGCCATCGCCGAGAAACACGGCCTGGCGACAGCCAAGAAGAAGGACTCCACCGGCATCTGCTTTATCGGCGAGCGCCGTTTCACGGATTTCCTGCGTCAGTACCTTCCCGCCCAGCCCGGCGAGATCAAGACCACCGAAGGCGAGGTCATCGGCCGCCACAACGGCCTGATGTATCACACCATCGGTCAGCGTCAGGGCCTGGGCATCGGCGGCCTGAAGGATGCGAGCGATGATCCGTGGTATGTACTGGTCAAGGACCTGGAACACAACGAGTTGATCGTCGGCCAGGGCAACGACCATCCATGGTTGTTTTCCCAGGCACTGGTCACCTCGCAGATCTATTGGGTCAACCCGATAGACCTGAGCAGCCCGAAGAAACTGACCGCCAAGGTTCGTTATCGCCAGGGCGACCAGCACTGTACGCTGGAAAAGACCGCTGATGGCTACCGCGCCCTATTCGATGAACCGCAGCGCGCCGTGACACCCGGTCAGTCCGTGGTGTTCTATGACGGTGAAATCTGCCTGGGGGGCGGCGTCATTGAAATAGCCGAACCCTGGAAGAGCAAGGACAAGCGTTGATGACCCCAATTCAGGAGCAACTGATCGCTCTGGGCGGCGTATTCCAGGCCGCCATGCTGGTCGACAGGATTGCCAAGACCGGACAGGTCAGCGAAGCCGGGCTGAGCTGCATGCTCGGCAGCCTGCTGGTGCTGGACCCCAAGGACACGCTGGAGGTTTATGGTGGCGACGACCTGAACCTGCGCGAAGGCTACCGCGCCATGGCCAGCGCCCTGGAGCGTGACCCCGCGACCCTGCAGCGCGAGCCTTTGCGCTACGCCCTGTCGATGCTGGGCCTTGAGCGGCAACTGGCCAAACGGGATGACATGCTGGAAGTGATCGGCAAACGCCTGCCGCAAATCCAGTCCCAGGCGGAGCATTTCGGCATTGCCCATGAAAACGTGATTGCCGCCACCGGCGCGCTTTATCAGGACACCCTGAGCACTCTGCGCCAGCGCATCCAGGTTCATGGCGACATGCGTAACCTGCAGCAACCCAACAACGCCTCGAAGATCCGCGCCCTGTTGCTGGCCGGCATTCGCTCTGCCCGTCTATGGCGACAAGTTGGCGGTCATCGCTGGCAACTGGTCTTCAACCGACGCAAGTTATTGAAAGAACTCTATCCGCTGATGCACGGCTGACCCGCCACGCAACTGCGACCCTTACCACCCAGGCACGACGCTATCTACGCTGGTCAGTCCGACCCAGTCGGACTGAAATTTCATGTATGATATGCGCCCCTTTTCGTTGCCCGACTGTTCGAGACCACCCCATGCAGCTTTCTTCGCTCACTGCGGTTTCCCCTGTTGATGGCCGCTACGCCGGCAAAACCCAGGCCCTGCGCCCTATTTTCAGCGAATACGGCCTGATCCGCTTTCGCGTGATGGTTGAAGTTCGCTGGCTCCAGCGCCTGGCAGCTCACCCGCAAATCAGCGAAGTACCGCCGTTTTCCGCGCAAGCCAACGCCATCCTCGATGCCCTGGCTGAAGACTTTTCCGTGGAACACGCCGAGCGCGTGAAAGAAATCGAACGCACCACCAACCACGACGTTAAAGCCGTGGAATACCTGCTCAAGGAACAGGCTGCCAAACTGCCTGAGCTGGACAAGGTCAGTGAATTCATCCACTTCGCCTGCACCAGCGAAGACATCAACAACCTGTCCCACGCCCTGATGCTGCGCGAAGGTCGCGACAACGTGATGCTGCCGCTGATGCGCCAGATCGCCGACTCCATCCGCGAACTGGCCCAGCGCTTCGCCGACGTGCCGATGCTGTCGCGCACCCACGGTCAGCCAGCCTCCCCGACCACTCTGGGCAAGGAACTGGCAAACGTCGTCTATCGTCTGGAGCGCCAGATCGCCCAGATCGCCGCAGTTCCCCTGCTCGGCAAGATCAACGGCGCGGTAGGCAACTACAACGCTCACCTGTCGGCCTATGCGGACATCGACTGGGAAGCCAACGCTCGCGCCTTCATCGAAGACGAACTGGGCCTGGGCTTCAACCCGTACACCACCCAGATCGAACCACACGACTACATCGCCGAGCTGTTCGACGCCATTGCCCGCTTCAACACCATCCTGATCGACTTCGATCGCGATATCTGGGGCTACATCTCCCTGGGCTACTTCAAGCAGCGCACCATTGCAGGCGAAATCGGTTCGTCGACCATGCCGCACAAGGTCAACCCGATCGACTTCGAGAACTCCGAAGGCAACCTGGGTATCGCCAACGCACTGTTCCAGCATCTGGCGAGCAAACTGCCGATTTCCCGCTGGCAGCGCGACCTGACCGACTCCACCGTACTGCGCAACCTGGGCGTGGGCTTTGCACACAGCGTTATCGCCTACGAAGCCAGCCTCAAGGGCATCGGCAAGCTGGAACTGAACGAACAGCGCATCGCTGCCGACCTGGACGCATGCTGGGAAGTTCTGGCAGAGCCTATCCAGACCGTAATGCGTCGCTACAACATCGAAAACCCGTACGAAAAACTGAAAGAACTGACACGCGGCAAGGGCATCAGCCCTGAAGCGTTGCAAACTTTCATCGACGGCCTGGACATGCCAGCCGAGGCCAAGGCCGAGCTGAAGAAGCTGACTCCAGCCAATTACATCGGTAATGCCGTGGCGCAAGCCAAGCGTATCTGACAAGTAACACTTTCTGCACACGCCCGGCTGTGCCGGGCGTTTTCATTTCAAGGGCTTACAAATGAATCCTGATATTCCTCTTCAACTTCTGGGCGGCATGAGCGCGCGTGTTTTCCTGCGTGACTACTGGCAGAAAAAGCCCCTCCTGATCCGTCAGGCGCTGCCGGACTTTCAAAGCCCGATCGATCCTGACGAGCTGGCTGGCCTGGCCCTGGAAGAAGAAGTCGAATCCCGACTGGTCATCGAAAACGGCGAACGCCCATGGGAATTGCGTCGCGGCCCGTTCACCGAAGACGATTTCAGCAAGATGCCTGAGCGCGAATGGACCCTGCTGGTCCAGGCCGTGGATCAATTCGTCCCCGAAGTCAGCGAACTGCTGGAGAATTTCCGCTTCCTGCCAAGCTGGCGTATCGATGACGTCATGATCAGCTACGCCGCACCGGGCGGTAGCGTCGGGCCACATTACGACAATTACGACGTATTCCTGCTGCAAGGTCATGGCAAACGTCACTGGCAGATCGGCCAGATGTGCGACTCCGAAAGCCCGCTGCTCCCTCACGCAGACCTGCGCATCCTTTCGGATTTCCAGATGACCGAAGAGTGGACTCTGGAGCCGGGCGACATGTTGTATCTGCCGCCACGCCTTGCACACAGCGGCGTTGCCGTGGATGACTGCCTGACCTACTCGGTAGGTTTCCGGGCACCGAGCGCTGCGGAAGTGCTGACCCACTTCACCGACTTCCTCAGCCAGTTCATCCCGGATGAAGAGCGTTACACCGACGCCGACGCACAACCGGCCAGCGACCCGCATCAGATCCAGAAAGACGCCCTTGACCGTCTCAAGACACTGCTGGCCGAGCACATGAGCGACGAACGCCTGCTGCTGACCTGGTTTGGCCAGTTCATGACCGAGCCTCGCTACCCGGAGCTGGTCGTCGGCCCGGAACTCGAAGAAGAGGACCTGCTCGACAGCCTGGAACAGGGCGCAGTTCTCATTCGCAACCCAAGCGCACGCCTGGCATGGTCTGAAGTTGATGACGATCTGCTACTGTTCGCCAGTGGCCAAAGTCGTCTTTTGCCGGGCAGCCTGCGCGAACTGCTTAAATTGATTTGTGCGGCCGATTCGCTGCACAGCGAAAACCTCGGCCAATGGTTGGCCGATGAAGAGGGACGCAATCTGATTTGCGCACTCGTAAAACAAGGAAGCCTGGGATTTGCCGATGAATAAAATCACTGTATCCGTCGCGGACTGGCAGAAGAATAACGCCGATATCCGGCGTATTCGTGAAGCCGTGTTCATTGCCGAGCAATCGGTACCACCGGAACTGGAATGGGACTCGGAGGATAGCGACGCCATACATTTTCTGGCCCGTGAAGGCGATTATGCCGTCGGCACTGCCCGACTGCTGCCGGACGGCGAGATCGGCCGCCTGTCGGTCCTCAAGGACTGGCGCGGCCTGAAAGCCGGTGAAATGCTGCTGACCGCCATCCTCGAAGAAGCACAGACCCGTGGCCTGAAGCAGCAGAAGCTCAGTGCGCAGGTTCAGGCCGTTGCGTTCTATCAGCGCTTTGGTTTCACCGTGGTCGGCGACGAGTTTCTCGAAGCCGGGCTGCCGCATATCGATATGGTGCGTCAGGCCTGATCCAGACCGATATGTAGGCGATTTTCAAGGCACTACATAACGTAACGCCCCGCCATTTTCTTGCAGCATGACTATGCTGGAACAGGAAATGCCGGGGCGTTTTGCCATCTGCCAATTCAACTTGCCCCCACCCCTGGCCGACAAAGTGGCACACTCGGTTTTTACGCGCCCCTCGCGGAGATTGGACATGTTGTTACGTACCCTGCTCACTTCATTACTTGTCGCGTTCAGCACCTGTACGCTGGCCGCTACCGAAATCGTACCGCTCAATTACCGCACCAGCGCGGATCTGCTGCCAGTCGCCAAATCCTTTCTGGGAGCGGACGGCTCGGTCAGCGCCTACGGCAACCAACTGATCGTCAATGCCGAATCACGCAAGATCGAAGAACTTCGCGCCCTGATCTCGCAACTGGACACCGCCCCCAAACGCCTGCTCATCAGCGTCGACACCAGTGACAGTGCCGCACGAACCACCAACGGCGGCAATGCAACTCGCATCATCAGCTACGGCACCTCCAGCCGCGATGGCGGCGTACAGCAGGTGCAAGCCACCGAAGGCACGCCTGCACTGATTCAGACAGGCCAGAGCGTACCTCTGACCACCACTCGCACGGACGCTTATGGCTATCCCCAGAGCAATACCGAATATCGCAATGTCACTCAGGGCTTCTATGTCACGGCCAGCGTTACCGGCGATATCGTCCACCTGAACATCAGCACCAATCGAGATCGCCTGAGCCAGGAGCGACCGGACGCCATAAAGGTCCAGAGCACCGACAGCCAGGTCAGCGGACGCCTGGGCGAATGGATCACTCTGGCGGGTTCCAGCGATCAATCGGTGGCTGATCAGCGTGGCATAGCGCAACGCTACTCCACCCAGGGTCGCGACGACATGGTTCTGCGGGTCAAGGTCGAAAGCCTTGAATAATCGGCAATGGCGTGAAACCCGGCACCCACGGGCCTTTTAGTGACCAGACAGTCGCATTAGACCAAAGATGTAGTGCCAATAAAAAAGCACTACAAAACGTTTGACGAGTAAAAAAGAGCGAGGCATGATTGCCTCGCTCCCGCTAATCAGAGGCCTTCAAAAAGCCTCAGGATCGAAGCTCTAAGCCTGAGCCGATTCCCGTCGATATTGCCCACAAGGCTGTTTGACGAGGTTACGACTGGAACGAAGTTGTCCCTGGGGACGGAAGCGTTAGCGGTTGATCGGCAAAGCTGTTCGAGCAAAGCAATAAGGCATCCACGAGCCGGATTGCTCACTCGCGCCGCCACACCTGCGCCTTCCTCTCCCGAGCACTTCGCTCCCCCGTCGCACCGCGCTTATTGCTGACCTCTGACAAGCGAGCAGCCATCTACCGTGCCTTCGATAAACGAGGCGTTTTGGCGGAGCAGGATCTTCCAACCAAAACCTGACAATGAGGTTTATCTCCATGGCACTGACACGCGAACAACAAATAGCGGCTCTCGAGAAAGACTGGGCTGAAAATCCGCGCTGGAAAAACGTGACCCGTACCTATTCTGCTGCTGATGTCGTCCGCCTGCGTGGCTCGGTTCAACCTGAACACACCTTCGCAAAAATGGGCGCCGACAAGCTCTGGAATCTGGTCACGCAAGGTGCCAAGCCGTCTTTCCGCCCAGACAAGGACTTCGTCAACTGCATGGGCGCCCTCACTGGCGGCCAGGCGGTGCAACAGGTCAAGGCAGGCATACAGGCGATCTATCTCTCGGGCTGGCAGGTTGCTGCCGACAACAACTCCGCCGAGTCCATGTACCCCGATCAGTCGCTGTACCCGGTGGACTCGGTTCCGACCGTGGTCAAGCGGATCAACAACTCGTTCCGCCGCGCCGACCAGATCCAGTGGAAAGCGGGCAAGAATCCGGGCGATGAAGGCTATATCGACTATTTTGCGCCCATCGTGGCCGATGCCGAAGCTGGCTTCGGTGGCGTGCTCAACGCCTATGAGCTGATGAAAAGCATGATCGAAGCCGGTGCCGCCGGCGTGCATTTCGAGGACCAACTGGCGTCCGTCAAGAAATGCGGTCATATGGGCGGCAAAGTTCTGGTCCCGACCCAGGAAGCCGTGCAGAAACTGGTTGCCGCTCGCCTGGCTGCTGACGTTGCAGGCGTACCGACCATTATCCTGGCCCGCACCGACGCCAATGCCGCCGACCTGCTGACCTCCGATTGCGACCCTTATGACAAGCCTTTCGTCACCGGAGCCCGTACCCCTGAAGGGTTCTACAAAGTGCGCGCAGGCCTGGACCAGGCCATCTCCCGCGGCCTGGCTTACGCCCCTTATGCGGACCTGATCTGGTGTGAGACTGCCAAGCCGGATCTGGACGAAGCCCGCCGTTTCGCCGAAGCCATCAAGAAGGAGTACCCGGACCAGTTGCTCTCCTACAACTGCTCGCCCTCCTTCAACTGGAAGAAGAACCTGGACGACGCGACCATCGCCAAGTTCCAGCGCGAGCTTTCGGCCATGGGCTACAAACACCAGTTCATCACCCTGGCCGGCATTCACAACATGTGGCACAGCATGTTCAACCTGGCGCACGACTACGCCCGCAACGACATGACTGCCTACGTGAAGCTGCAAGAGCAGGAGTTCGCAGATGCTGCCAAGGGCTATACCTTCGTGGCTCACCAGCAGGAAGTGGGCACCGGGTATTTCGACGACATGACCACCGTGATTCAGGGCGGCACTTCATCGGTCACCGCACTGAAAGGCTCCACCGAGGAAGAGCAGTTCCACTGATCCTTCGTGCAAGGAAACGGACAGGCAGGCCGCCCGATCGGGCGGCCTGTTTTTTCATGTTTCAACGCCGCGCATTGACCCCGGACAACCTTTGATGCGGTTCGCAGTGATACAACTGTAATGTCTTAATAAACAGAACAGGAGCACTGAATCCCCTGGCGAACTATAAAACGCTCACTCAAATGATATTAATTATCATTCAAATTTCCTTTTATTGCTTTTCCCTATTAAGAAAAGCAATTAGTGAAAACCTTGGTAAGGCCCGGCCCACAAGCCTTGCAGCCATTACTAGATGCCAGATTCGATTAATTCATTAAATAATTTTGATGTAGAAAATTTACTTGCCAAGTATTTGCACATAAAATCACCCCGATGCTCCCGCTGCGACATATCGTCACGGACTCACTCTTTATCAAGCACAGAGACCTTTGCTCTCTATTAAGGACTGCCAGCATGCCCGAATCGACAGGTTTGATTGCCCACAACTGGGGCTTCGCCATTTTCCTTTTGGGTGTTGTCGGTCTTTGCGCCTTCATGCTCGGTGTCTCAAGCCTGCTGGGAAGCAAGGCGTGGGGCCGCAGCAAGAACGAACCTTTCGAGTCCGGCATGCTGCCCACCGGCAGTGCGCGCCTGCGACTCTCCGCAAAATTCTATCTGGTCGCGATGCTCTTCGTGATCTTTGACATTGAAGCCCTTTTTCTCTTTGCCTGGTCTGTGTCCGTCCGCGAAAGCGGCTGGACCGGATTCGTCGAAGCACTCGTTTTCATAGCAATTCTGTTGGCAGGTCTTGTCTACCTATGGCGGGTTGGAGCGCTGGATTGGGCTCCTGAAGGTCGCCGTAACCGGCAAGCGAAGCTAAAACAATGAGGCTTTGGCGATGCAATACAATCTCACCAGGATCGACCCGGATGCTCCTAATGAGCAGTATCCAATCGGCAAACGGGAAACCGTTTCCGATCCGTTAGAAGATCAAGTCCACAAAAACATCTACATGGGCAAACTCGAAGACGTGCTGAATGGCGCGGTCAACTGGGGGCGTAAAAACTCTCTGTGGCCGTACAACTTCGGCTTGTCGTGCTGCTATGTGGAAATGACCACCGCCTTCACGGCGCCCCACGACATCGCACGCTTTGGCGCCGAAGTCATCCGGGCATCGCCGCGTCAGGCGGATTTCATGGTTATTGCCGGGACTTGCTTCATCAAGATGGCACCAATCATCCAGCGTCTCTACGAGCAAATGCTTGAGCCCAAGTGGGTCATCTCCATGGGTTCGTGCGCCAACTCCGGTGGCATGTACGACATCTACTCTGTGGTTCAGGGCGTGGACAAGTTCCTTCCTGTCGATGTGTACGTGCCCGGCTGCCCGCCCCGCCCAGAGGCATTTCTGCAAGGCTTGATGCTGTTGCAGGAATCCATTGGCCAGGAGCGTCGCCCTCTTTCCTGGGTCGTCGGCGATCAAGGCGTGTACCGCGCCGAAATGCCGTCGCAAAAGGAACAGCGCCGCGAACAGCGTATCCAGGTCACCAACCTGCGCAGCCCCGACGAAGTCTGATCCAACCCGCTCTTCTTATAAAAAAGACAAGAACCGGGTTGATTCTGTACGTTGACCGAAGTGATTGAGACCTATGACTGCAGACACCGCTCTGTACATCCCGCCTTACAAGGCTGACGACCAAGACGTCGTCGTAGAATTGAACAACCGCTTTGGCGCCGAAGCCTTCACGGCTCAGCCGACCCGTACCGGCATGCCGGTACTGTGGGTCGCCCGTGCCCATCTGGTCGAGGTACTGAAGTTCCTGCGACAGGTGTCCAGACCCTACTCCATGCTCTACGACCTGCATGGTGTCGATGAGCGCCTGCGCACTCACCGTCGCGGCCTGCCTGATGCCGACTTCACTGTGTTCTACCACCTGCTTTCGGTAGAACGTAACAGCGACGTGATGATCAAGGTTGCCCTGTCCGAAAGCGACCTGAGCCTGCCAAGCGTTACCGGCATCTGGCCTAACGCCAACTGGTACGAGCGCGAAGTGTGGGACATGTTCGGGATCGACTTCCCCGGCCACCCGCACCTGAGCCGCATCATGATGCCGCCGACCTGGGAAGGTCACCCGCTGCGCAAGGACTTCCCGGCCCGCGCCACCGAGTTCGACCCGTACAGCCTGAACCTGGCCAAGCAGCAACTGGAAGAGGAAGCCGCACGCTTCCGTCCGGAAGACTGGGGCATGAAGCGTTCCGGCGAGAACGAGGACTACATGTTCCTCAACCTCGGCCCGAACCACCCTTCTGCGCACGGTGCATTCCGCATCATCCTGCAACTGGACGGCGAAGAGATCGTCGACTGCGTTCCGGATATCGGCTACCACCACCGTGGTGCCGAGAAGATGGCCGAGCGTCAGTCCTGGCACAGCTTCATTCCGTACACCGACCGTATCGATTACCTGGGCGGTGTGATGAACAACCTGCCTTACGTGCTTTCGGTCGAGAAGCTGGCCGGCATCAAGGTGCCAGAGAAAGTCGACACCATCCGCATCATGATGGCCGAGTTCTTCCGGATCACCAGCCACCTGCTGTTCCTGGGTACCTACATCCAGGACGTGGGCGCCATGACCCCGGTATTCTTCACCTTTACCGACCGCCAGAAAGCCTACAAGGTCATCGAAGCCATCACCGGCTTCCGTCTGCACCCGGCCTGGTACCGCATTGGTGGTGTTGCTCACGACCTGCCACGCGGCTGGGAAAAACTGGTCAAGGAATTCGTCGACTGGCTGCCAAAACGCCTGGACGAATACACCAAGGCAGCACTGCAGAACAGTATTCTCAAAGGCCGTACCATCGGCGTCGCAGCCTACAACACCAAAGAGGCCCTGGAATGGGGTGTCACCGGTGCAGGCCTGCGTTCCACCGGCTGTGATTTCGACCTGCGCAAGGCCCGTCCTTACTCCGGCTACGAGAACTTCGAGTTCGAAGTCCCGCTTGCGGCCAATGGCGATGCCTACGACCGCTGCATGGTCCGCGTCGAAGAGATGCGTCAAAGCATCAAGATCATCGACCAGTGCATGCGCAACATGCCGGAAGGCCCGTACAAGGCGGATCACCCGCTGACCACGCCGCCGCCCAAAGAGCGCACCTTGCAGCACATCGAAACCTTGATCACGCACTTCCTGCAGGTTTCGTGGGGCCCGGTCATGCCGGCCAACGAATCCTTCCAGATGATCGAAGCGACCAAGGGCATCAACAGTTATTACCTGACGAGCGACGGCGGCACCATGAGCTACCGTACCCGGATTCGCACCCCAAGTTACCCGCACCTGCAGCAGATCCCTTCGGTGATCAAAGGCAGCATGGTCGCGGACTTGATCGCGTACCTGGGTAGCATCGATTTCGTTATGGCCGACGTGGACCGCTAAGCATGAACAGCACGCTTATCCAGACAGACCGTTTCGCCCTGAGCGAAACCGAACGCTCGGCCATCGAGCACGAGCTGCATCACTACGAAGACTCCCGCGCGGCGTCCATCGAAGCCCTCAAGATCGTCCAGAAGGAACGTGGCTGGGTGCCGGATGGCGCCATCTACGCGATCGGCGAGATCCTTGGCATTCCCGCCAGCGACGTCGAAGGTGTGGCAACGTTCTACAGCCAGATCTTCCGTCAGCCGGTCGGCCGTCACATCATCCGCGTCTGCGACAGCATGGTCTGCTACATCGGCGGCCATGAATCGGTAGTCGACGAAATCCAGAGCAAGCTGGGCATCGGCCTTGGCCAGACCACTCCTGACGGCCGCTTCACGCTGCTGCCGGTCTGCTGCCTGGGCAACTGCGACAAAGCCCCGGCGCTGATGATCGACGACGACACTTTCGGTGACGTACAGCCCGCTGGCGTTGCCAAACTGCTGGAGGGCTACGTATGACCCTGACTTCCTTCGGCCCTGCCAACCGCATCGCGCGCAGTGCAGAAACCCATCCGCTGACCTGGCGTCTGCGTGACGACGCCGAGCCGGTCTGGCTCGACGAGTACCAGGCCAAGAACGGTTACGCGGCGGCACGCAAGGCATTCGCCGATCTGTCTCAGGACGATATCGTCCAGACCGTCAAGGATGCCGGCCTCAAGGGTCGCGGCGGTGCAGGCTTCCCCACGGGTGTGAAGTGGGGCCTGATGCCCAAAGACGAATCCATGAACATCCGCTACCTGCTGTGCAACGCGGATGAAATGGAGCCCAACACCTGGAAAGACCGCATGCTGATGGAGCAACAGCCCCATCTGCTGATCGAAGGCATGCTGATCAGTGCCCGCGCACTGAAAACCTACCGTGGCTACATCTTCCTGCGCGGCGAGTACACCACCGCCGCCAAGCACTTGAACCGTGCCGTGGAAGAAGCCAAGGCAGCCGGTCTGCTGGGCAAGAACATTCTGGGCAGCGGCTTCGATTTCGAGCTGTTCGTCCACACCGGCGCCGGGCGCTATATCTGCGGTGAAGAAACCGCACTGATCAACTCCCTGGAAGGCCGTCGCGCCAACCCGCGCTCCAAGCCGCCCTTCCCCGCCGCTGTCGGCGTATGGGGCAAGCCGACTTGCGTCAACAACGTCGAAACCCTGTGCAACGTGCCGGCCATCATCGGCAACGGCATCGACTGGTACAAATCCCTCGCCCGCGAAGGCAGTGAAGACCACGGCACCAAGCTGATGGGCTTCTCCGGCAAAGTGAAGAACCCTGGCCTGTGGGAACTGCCATTCGGCGTGACCGCCCGCGAGCTCTTCGAGGACTATGCCGGCGGCATGCGCGATGGCTACAAGCTCAAGTGCTGGCAGCCAGGCGGCGCCGGTACCGGTTTCCTGCTGCCTGAACACCTGGATGCGCAAATGTACGCTGGCGGCATCGCCAAGGTCGGCACCCGTATGGGCACCGGTCTGGCCATGGCGGTAGACGACAGCATCAACATGGTGTCCCTGCTGCGCAACATGGAAGAGTTCTTCGCCCGCGAATCCTGCGGCTTCTGCACCCCTTGCCGTGATGGCCTGCCATGGAGCGTCAAGCTCCTGCGTGCGCTTGAGAACGGTCAGGGGCAAGCCGGTGATATCGAGACGCTGCTCGGTCTGGTCGGTTTCCTCGGCCCAGGCAAGACCTTCTGTGCTCACGCACCGGGAGCCGTTGAGCCACTGGGCAGTGCGATCAAGTATTTCCGCCCGGAGTTCGAGGCAGGCATCGCGCCCACCAGCGCCGCCGTCCCGCCCCTGGCGAAACCGATCATCGTCGGCGCATAACGCTTTGCAAGGTGAAGGGCCTTGCCCTTCACCCATCGTGCGATGACGCCTCAGAGGCTGTTTCGAGTCGCACGAATAACAAGATTCCATTAGCCACGCCCGCTGACACCGGGCCAACGAAGAACTTTGAACCATGGCCACTATCCACGTAGACGGCAAAGCGCTCGAAGTCGACGGGGCAGACAACCTGTTACAGGCATGTCTGTCGCTGGGCCTCGACATTCCTTATTTCTGCTGGCATCCCGCCCTTGGCAGCGTTGGTGCGTGCCGCCAATGTGCGGTCAAGCAGTACAACGACGAGAACGACACCCGTGGTCGCATCGTCATGTCCTGCATGACTCCTGCCACCGACAACACCTGGATTTCCATCGACGATGACGAATCCAAGGCCTTCCGGGCCAGCGTTGTCGAATGGCTGATGACCAACCACCCGCATGACTGCCCGGTCTGCGAGGAAGGCGGTCACTGCCACCTGCAAGACATGACCGTGATGACCGGCCACAACGAGCGCCGTTATCGCTTTACCAAACGTACCCACCAGAACCAGGAGCTCGGCCCGTTCATCTCTCACGAGATGAACCGCTGCATCGCCTGCTACCGTTGCGTACGCTTCTATAAAGACTACGCAGGCGGCACCGACCTGGGCGTTTTCGGCGCTCACGACAACGTGTACTTCGGCCGTGTTGAAGATGGCGTGCTGGAAAGCGAGTTCTCCGGCAACCTCACCGAGGTCTGCCCGACCGGTGTGTTCACCGACAAGACTCACTCCGAGCGCTACAACCGTAAATGGGACATGCAGTTCTCGCCGAGCATCTGCCATGGCTGCTCAAGCGGTTGCAACATCAGCCCCGGTGAACGTTACGGCGAACTGCGCCGCATCGAAAACCGTTTCAACGGTTCGGTGAACCAGTACTTCCTGTGTGACCGTGGCCGTTTCGGCTATGGCTACGTCAACCGCGAAGACCGTCCACGTCAGCCACTGCTGGCCGACGGCAGCAAGTTGAGCCTCGATGCAGCGCTGGACACGGCTGCCGACCTGCTGCGCGGTCGTAACATCGTCGGTATCGGCTCGCCACGCGCCAGCCTGGAAAGCAACTACGCACTGCGCGAACTGGTCGGTGCCGAGCACTTCTACTCGGGTATCGAAGCCAGCGAGCTGGAGCGTATCCGTCTGGTGGCACAGGTGCTCAAGGACAGTCCTCTACCGATCCCGACCCTGCGCGACATCGAAGATCACGACGCCGTCTTCGTCCTCGGTGAAGATCTGACCCAGACCGCAGCTCGCGTGGCCCTGGCCCTGCGTCAATCGGTCAAGGGCAAGGCCGAAGACATGGCCGACGCCATGCGCGTACAGCCATGGCTCAATGCCGCAGTGAAAAACATCGGCCAGCACGCGCTGAACCCGCTGTTCATTGCAAGCCTTGCTGAAACAAAACTCGACGACGTCGCTGAAGAGTGTGTACACGCCGCTCCAGACGATCTGGCCCGTATCGGCTTTGCCGTAGCCCACGCTCTGGACGCCAGCGCCCCTGCCGTCGAAGGCCTGGACGCTGAAGCACTGGAACTGGCCAAGCGCATCGCCGACTCTCTGCTGGCCGCCAAGCGTCCGCTGATCATCGCCGGTACTTCGCTGGGCTCCAAAGCCCTGATCGAAGCCGCAGCGAACATCGCCAAAGCCTTGAAGCTGCGCGAAAAAGAAGGCTCCATCAGCCTGATCGTGCCGGAAGCCAACAGCCTTGGCCTGGCCCTGCTCGGCGGCGAGTCGGTGGATGCCGCCTTGCAGGCCGTCATCGACGGCAAGGCTGACGCCATCGTCGTGCTGGAAAACGATCTGTACACCCGCACCGATGCCGCCAAGGTCGATGCAGCCCTGAGCGCCGCAAAAGTGGTGATCGTGGCCGACCACCAGAAGACCGCTACGGGCGACCGTGCGCATCTGGTCCTGCCGGCAGCCAGCTTCGCTGAAGGCGACGGTACGCTGGTCAGCCTGGAAGGCCGCGCCCAGCGCTTCTTCCAGGTGTTCGATCCAACCTACATGGACGCCAGCATTCTGGTTCACGAAGGCTGGCGCTGGCTGCATGCCCTGCGCGCTACCCTGCTGAACAAGCCGGTGGACTGGACCCAGCTGGACCACGTCACCGCTGCCTGCGCACAAAGCAGTACGCAACTGGCTGGCATCATCAATGCTGCGCCTTCTGCTGCCTTCCGCATCAAAGGCATGAAGCTGGCTCGCGAACCGCTGCGTTACAGTGGCCGTACCGCCATGCGTGCCAACATCAGCGTGCATGAGCCTCGTACTCCGCAAGACCAGGACACCGCGTTCGCCTTCTCCATGGAAGGTTACTCGGGCTCTGCCGAACCTCGTCAGCAAGTGCCATTCGCCTGGTCTCCGGGCTGGAACTCGCCTCAGGCCTGGAACAAGTTTCAGGACGAAGTCGGCGGTCACTTGCGCGCCGGTGATCCGGGTGTTCGTCTGATCGAAAGCCAGGGCGACAACCTGAACTGGTTCACCAGCGTTCCACGGGCCTTCTCCCCTGCTCAGGGAACCTGGCAAGTGGTGCCGTTCTATCACCTGTTCGGCAGCGAAGAGAACTCTTCGAAAGCCGCTCCGGTCCAGGAACGCATCCCGGCTGCCTACGTTGCGCTGGCCAAGTCCGAAGCCGATCGCCTGGGTGTCAATGAAGGTTCCCTGCTGTCCTTGAACGTTGCCGGCCAGACACTGCGTCTGCCGCTGCGCATCAATGAAGAACTGGGCGCAGGCCTGGTTGCATTGCCGGTCGGGCTGGCAGGCATTCCTGCAGCAGTCTTCGGCAAATCGGTTGACGGCCTTCAGGAGGCAGCACAATGAGCTGGTTCACTCCTGATGTGATCGACACCATCTTCGCGGTCGTGAAAGCCATTGTCGTGTTGCTGGCCGTCGTGGTCTGCGGCGCGCTGCTGAGCTTTGTCGAACGTCGCCTGCTGGGCTGGTGGCAGGACCGTTACGGTCCTAACCGCGTTGGCCCGTTCGGCATGTTCCAGATCGCTGCCGACATGCTGAAAATGTTCTTCAAGGAAGACTGGACACCGCCGTTTGCCGACAAGGTGATTTTCACCCTGGCACCGATCGTGGCCATGAGCGCCTTGCTGATTGCCTTCGCAATCATCCCGATCACCCCGACCTGGGGCGTGGCGGATCTGAACATCGGCTTGCTGTTCTTCTTTGCCATGGCCGGTCTCTCGGTCTATGCCGTGCTGTTCGCCGGCTGGTCGAGCAACAACAAGTACGCCCTGCTCGGCAGTCTGCGTGCCTCGGCGCAAACCGTTTCCTATGAAGTGTTCATGGGTCTGGCGCTGATGGGCATCGTGGTTCAGGTCGGTTCGTTCAACATGCGCGACATCGTTGAATATCAGGCACAGAACCTGTGGTTCATCATTCCGCAGTTCTTCGGCTTCTGTACTTTCTTCATCGCAGGCGTTGCAGTGACTCACCGTCACCCCTTCGACCAACCGGAAGCGGAACAGGAACTGGCCGACGGCTACCACATTGAATATGCCGGCATGAAATGGGGCATGTTCTTCGTCGGTGAATACATCGGGATCATCCTGATCTCGGCGTTGCTGGTGACCCTGTTCTTCGGCGGCTGGCACGGCCCGTTCGGCATTCTGCCGCAACTGTCCTTCGTCTGGTTCGCCCTGAAGACCGCGTTCTTCATCATGCTGTTCATCCTGCTGCGCGCCTCTATCCCGCGCCCACGCTATGACCAGGTAATGGACTTCAGCTGGAAATTCTGTCTGCCGCTGACCCTGATCAATTTGCTGGTGACTGCTGCGATTGTGTTGTTGAACACACCGGCAGGCTCGGTTCAGTGAGGATTTGACCCATGTTCAAATATATTGGCGACATCGTTAAGGGTACTGGTACCCAATTGCGCAGCCTGGTGATGGTCTTCGGTCACGGCTTCCGCAAACGCGACACCCTGCAATATCCGGAAGAGCCGGTTTACCTGCCTCCGCGCTATCGTGGCCGTATCGTTCTGACTCGCGACCCGGACGGCGAAGAGCGCTGCGTGGCCTGCAACCTGTGCGCCGTGGCATGCCCGGTCGGTTGCATTTCATTGCAGAAGGCTGAAACCGAAGACGGCCGCTGGTACCCGGACTTTTTCCGCATCAACTTCTCACGTTGCATTTTCTGCGGCCTGTGCGAAGAAGCCTGCCCGACCACCGCAATCCAGCTGACACCGGATTTCGAGATGGCCGAGTTCAAACGTCAGGATCTGGTTTACGAGAAGGAAGATCTGCTGATCTCCGGCCCCGGCAAGAACCCTGACTATAACTTCTATCGCGTCGCCGGTATGGCTATCGCTGGCAAGCCCAAGGGCTCTGCACAGAACGAAGCCGAGCCGATCAACGTCAAGAGCTTGCTGCCTTAAGGAAGTAAAGATGGAATTCGCTTTCTATTTCGCATCCGGCATCGCCGTCGTGTCCACCCTGCGGGTGATCACGAATACGAACCCGGTGCACGCCCTGCTCTACCTGATCATTTCGCTGATTGCAGTGGCAATGACTTTCTTCAGCCTGGGCGCACCGTTCGCCGGGGTTCTGGAAGTCATCGCCTATGCGGGCGCGATCATGGTCCTGTTCGTGTTTGTGGTAATGATGCTGAACCTGGGCCCGGCCTCGGTTCAGCAGGAACGTGCCTGGCTCAAACCCGGCATCTGGGCAGGTCCGGTCATTCTTGGCGCACTGCTGCTGGCTGAACTGCTCTATGTATTGTTCGCCAACCCGAGCGGTGCTGGCATCGGTCACACCACAGTCGACGCCAAGGCGGTCGGTATCAGCCTGTTCGGACCTTATCTGCTGGTGGTGGAACTGGCCTCGATGCTGCTGCTTGCCGCAGCCGTCACGGCATTCCATCTGGGCCGCACAGACGCGAAGGAGCCAAGCCAATGAATGCTATCCCTCTGGAACATGGTCTGGCGGTCGCCGGCGTCCTGTTCTGTCTTGGCCTGGTCGGCCTGATAGTTCGTCGCAACATTCTGTTCGTGTTGATGAGCCTGGAGATCATGATGAACGCATCTGCTCTGGCGTTCATCGTTGCCGGCAGCCGCTGGGGCCAACCGGATGGACAGGTCATGTTCATTCTGGTGATCAGCCTTGCTGCTGCCGAGGCCAGCATTGGCCTGGCGATCCTGATGCAACTGTATCGCCGCTTCCACACCCTCGATATCGACGCTGCCAGTGAGATGCGCGGATGAACCTACTCTTTCTCACTTTCGTATTTCCCCTGATCGGTTTTCTGCTGCTGTCGTTCTCCCGTGGACGCATCTCGGAAAACCTCGCAGCCCTGATCGGCGTCGGTTCCGTAGGCCTGTCGGCCCTGGTCACCGCCTGGGTCATCTGGCAATTCAACGTCGCACCACCAGAGGGTGGCCATTACACCCAGGTGCTGTGGCAATGGATGGACGTTGATGGCTTCAGCCCGAACTTCGCGCTGTATCTGGACGGTCTGTCGGTCACCATGCTCGGCGTGGTGGTCGGCGTAGGCTTCCTGATTCACCTGTTCGCGTCCTGGTACATGCGCGGTGAAGAGGGCTACTCGCGCTTCTTCTCCTACACCAACCTGTTCCTTGCCAGCATGTTGTTCCTGATCCTGGGCGACAACCTGCTGTTCATCTACTTCGGTTGGGAAGGCGTGGGCCTGTGCAGCTACCTGTTGATCGGTTTCTACTACAGCAACCGCAACAACGGTAACGCAGCACTCAAAGCCTTCATCGTGACCCGCATCGGCGACGTGTTCATGGCCATCGGCCTGTTCATCCTGTTCCAGCAACTGGGCACATTGAATGTCCAGGAACTGCTGGTCCTTGCGCCTCAGCACTTCAAGGTCGGTGACTTCTGGATCGTGCTGGCAACGCTGATGCTGCTGGGCGGTGCGGTCGGTAAATCCGCGCAACTGCCGCTGCAAACCTGGCTGGCGGATGCGATGGCCGGTCCTACTCCGGTTTCGGCACTGATCCACGCGGCAACCATGGTAACCGCAGGTGTCTACCTGATTGCCCGTACCCACGGCCTGTTTACTCTGGCTCCAGACATCCTGCATCTGGTCGGCATTGTCGGCGGCGTGACACTGGTTCTGGCAGGTTTCGCAGCTCTGGTACAAACCGACATCAAACGTATCCTCGCCTACTCGACCATGAGCCAGATCGGCTACATGTTCCTGGCGCTGGGTGTTGGTGCCTGGGAAGGCGCGATCTTCCACCTGATGACCCACGCCTTCTTCAAGGCGCTGCTGTTCCTTGCTTCGGGTGCGGTGATCGTTGCCTGCCACCACGAGCAGAACATCTTCAAGATGGGTGGCCTGTGGAAGAAACTGCCTCTGGCCTATGCAAGCTTCATCGTCGGTGGTGCCGCTCTGGCAGCCCTGCCGTTGCTGACTGCCGGGTTCTACTCCAAGGACGAAATTCTCTGGGAAGCCTTCGCCAGCGGTAACAACGGTCTGCTGTATGCAGGTCTGGCCGGCGCATTCATGACCTCCATCTACACCTTCCGCCTGATCTTCATCGCGTTCCACGGTGAAGCCAAGACCGAAGCCCATGCCGGTCATGGCATCGCTCACTGGCTGCCGCTGTCGGTGCTGATCGTGCTGTCGACCTTCATCGGCGCCATGATCACGCCTCCGCTGGCCGGTGTGCTGCCACAAAGCGTCGGCCATGCTGGCGGCGAAGCCAAGCACAGTCTGGAAATCGCTTCGGGTGCCATTGCCCTGGCCGGTATCTTGCTGGCGGCCTTGCTGTTCCTGGGCAAGCGTCGGCTGGTGACAGCTATCGCCAACAGCGGCCCTGGCCGTCTCCTGTCAGCCTGGTGGTTCGCTGCATGGGGCTTCGACTGGATCTACGACAAGCTGTTCGTCAAACCTTATCTGGCGATCAGCCATGTGCTGCGTAGCGATCCGTTCGACCGCACCATTGGTTTGATCCCGCGTCTGGTCAAGGGGGGTCATGCAACCATGAGCCGCACCGAGACCGGCCAGTTGCGTTGGTATGCTGCCTCGATAGCCGTAGGTGCCGTTCTGGTACTTGGTGCCGTCGTTCTGGTTGCGGTCTGACATGAAAACTTTGCGAATTTGCGAAAGGAATTGAGCCCGTCATGATTCTGCCTTGGCTAATCCTGATCCCCTTTATCGGCGGCCTGCTGTGCTGGTTGTGTGAGCGCGTAAGCGCCACACTGCCACGCTGGATCGCGCTGCTGACCATGTCTCTGTTGCTCGGTATCGGCCTGTGGCTGTGGAGCGTCGGCGACTACACCCTCTCCCCTGCCCCGGGCGCCGCACCCACCTGGACCCTGGAATTCCAGGCCCAGTGGATCCAGCGCTTCGGCATCAGCCTGCACCTGGCTCTGGACGGCCTGTCGCTGCTGATGATCCTGCTGACCGGCCTGCTCGGCGTGTTGTCGGTCCTGTGCTCGTGGAAGGAAATCCAGCGCAAGGTCGGTTTCTTCCACCTGAACCTGATGTGGATTCTGGGTGGCGTGGTCGGCGTGTTCCTGGCCATCGACCTGTTCCTGTTCTTCTTCTTCTGGGAAATGATGCTGGTGCCGATGTACTTCCTCATCGCGCTCTGGGGTCATAGCTCGTCGGACGGCAAGAAGACACGTATCTACGCTGCGACCAAGTTCTTCATCTTCACTCAGGCCAGCGGCCTGATCATGCTGGTGGCGATCCTGGGTCTGGTACTGGTCAACTTCAACCAGACCGGCGTGGTCACCTTCGCTTACGCTGAACTGCTGAAGACGAAGCTGGCACCGGGCATCGAGTACATCCTGATGCTGGGCTTCTTCATCGCTTTCGCGGTGAAACTGCCGGTCGTGCCGCTGCACTCCTGGTTGCCGGATGCTCACGCTCAGGCACCGACTGCAGGCTCCGTCGACCTGGCCGGTATTCTGTTGAAAACCGCTGCCTACGGCCTGCTGCGTTTCGCCCTGCCGCTGTTCCCCAATGCGTCGGCAGAGTTCGCACCGATTGCAATGACCCTCGGCCTGATCGGCATTTTCTATGGTGCTTTCCTGGCCTTCGCACAGACCGATATCAAGCGTCTGATCGCGTTCTCCAGCGTCTCGCACATGGGGTTCGTCCTGATCGGTATCTACTCGGGCAGCCAGCACGCCTTGCAAGGCGTGGTCATTCAGATGATTGCCCACGGTCTGTCGGCAGCAGCGCTGTTTATCCTGAGCGGTCAGTTGTACGAGCGCCTGCACACCCGTGACATGCGTCAAATGGGTGGCCTGTGGTCACGTATCCCGTACCTGCCAGCCATCAGCCTGTTCTTCGCTGCTGCGTCGCTGGGTCTGCCGGGTACCGGCAACTTCGTTGGCGAGTTCCTGATCCTGCTGGGCTCTTTTGTCCACGCGCCGTGGGTTACGGCCATTGCAACTTCAGGTCTGGTGTTCGGTTCTGTCTACTCGCTGATCATGATCCACCGCGCCTACTTTGGCCCTGCCAAGTCCGACGAGCTTCTCAAGGGCATGGATGCACGGGAATTGATCATGGTGCTGGGCCTTGCCGTATTGCTGATCGTGCTGGGGGTTTACCCGCAGCCGTTCCTCGATACTTCGGCAGCGACCATGCACGGCGTGCAGCAATGGCTAGGCACTGCCTTCACTCAACTCGCTTCGGCCCGGTAAGAGCGCTATGGACCTGACGATTCAACACTTTATTGCGCTTGCCCCACTGCTGATTACCAGCATCACTGTCGTGGTGGTGATGCTGGCCATCGCATGGCGCCGCAATCACTCGCAAACATTCCTGCTGTCGGTAGCAGGGCTCAACCTGGCATTGCTGTCGATCTACCCGGCATTAAAGGTCGCTCCACTGGCCGTTACGCCATTGCTGCAGATCGACAGCTTCGCCTGCCTGTACATGGCAATCATCCTCGCCTCGACCCTGGCGTGCGTGACGATGGCGCATGCTTATCTGGGCGACGACAAGAAAGGCTATCCGGGCAACCGTGAAG
This sequence comes from Pseudomonas sp. FG43, assembly GCF_057809175.1. Lineage (NCBI taxonomy): Bacteria > Pseudomonadati > Pseudomonadota > Gammaproteobacteria > Pseudomonadales > Pseudomonadaceae > Pseudomonas > Pseudomonas sp. FG43. Next base: position 6,449 of record NZ_JBMDJL010000002.1, on the reverse strand, counting down.
AGCTTTACCTGCTGATCCTGCTGGCTGCGGCCGGCGGTCTGGTACTGGTGAGTGCCAAGCATCTGGCTGGCCTGTTCATCGGCCTGGAACTGCTGTCGGTACCTGTCTACGGTCTGGTCGCCTACGCCTTCTTCAACAAGCGCTCGCTGGAAGGCGGCATCAAGTACATGGTGCTTTCGGCAGCCGGCTCGGCGTTCCTGCTGTTCGGTATGGCGCTGTTGTACGCAGAGGCAGGCAGCCTGAGCTTCGATGGTATCGGCAAGGCGATTGCCGCTACAGGCATGCCCAGCCCGCTTGCCAGCCTGGGTCTTGGCATGATGGTTGTGGGTCTGGCATTCAAACTGTCGCTGGTCCCGTTCCACCTGTGGACACCGGACGTATACGAGGGCGCCCCAGCCCCGGTTGCTGCTTTCCTGGCAACCGCCAGCAAGGTCGCGGTTTTCGCTGTGCTGGTGCGTCTGTTCCAGATTTCCCCGGCAGCCAGCAGTGGCGTATTGCATGACGTCCTGGCCGTAATCGCCGTGGCTTCGATCCTGGTCGGTAACCTGCTGGCGCTGACCCAGAACAACCTCAAGCGTCTGCTGGGCTACTCGTCCATCGCCCACTTCGGTTATCTGATGATCGCGCTGGTGGCCAGTAAAGGCATGGCCGTTGAGGCAATCGGTGTCTATCTGGCGACCTATGTACTGACCTCGCTGGGCAGCTTCGGTGTAATCACCATGATGTCCTCGCCGTACAGCGGCCGCGATGCCGATGCGATGTTCGAGTACCGCGGCCTGTTCTGGCGCCGTCCGTACCTGACTGCGGTCATGACCCTGATGATGCTGTCTCTGGCGGGCATCCCGCTGACGGCTGGCTTCATCGGCAAGTTCTACATCATCGCCACCGGCGTTGAATCGCACCTGTGGTGGCTGATCGGCGCACTGGTCATTGGTAGTGCAATCGGCGTGTTCTACTACCTGCGAGTGATGGTCACGATGTATCTGGTCGATAACAAGCTGCCTCGTCACGATGCGGCCTTCAACTGGGCACAGCGTACAGGCGGCATCATGCTGCTGGCCGTTGCCATCCTGACCTTCGCATTGGGCGTGTACCCACAACCATTGCTGGATCTGGTGTTGAATGCAGCCCTGGCGGGCTGATCGGTACTAAACAAAAAACCCTGCTTCGGCAGGGTTTTTTTTGGCTTGCAGGGGGCGAATTCATTCGCGAAGAGTCAGTGCATCCAATACATGTTCATCGTTTGGAATACCGTTTCGCGAATGAATTCGCTCCTGGGTCTTGGTCAGACGCGGAACTGGGCGACCAGGCCGCCAAGGCGTTTGCCAAGGTCAAACAGGCTGCGAGAGGTCTGAGCGCCCTGTCGGGTTTCATCGGCAACGGTTTCGACTGCTACGGCGATCTGGTGGACGCTGCGGTTGATCTCCTCAGCTACCGCCGTCTGCTCTTCAGCGGCACTGGCGATCTGGGCGTTCATCGAGTTGATGGTCGCAATCAGCTCACCAATAGTCACCAACGACTGTCCTGCATCATTGGCCTGAGTCGAGGTACCGTCACCGGCCTCGCTGGAACGGCGCATGGCTCCTACCGCTTCCTCAGTGCCCTTTTGCAGACGGTCGATCATGCCCTGAATTTCCTGGGTGCTTTGCTGAGTCCTGCTGGCCAGTGCCCGGACTTCATCGGCCACGACCGCAAAACCTCGCCCGGCCTCCCCTGCCCTCGCGGCTTCGATTGCCGCGTTGAGCGCCAGAAGGTTGGTCTGTTCTGCAATGGAACGAATGACGCCCAGCACGCTGACAATCGAGGAAACATCCTGCTGCAAGCTATCCAGCGATGAACCACTTTTGCGGATGTCATCTACCAGAGCGTGGATCTGCTTGATACTGCCATCAACCACTCGCTTGGCAGCCTTTCCTTGCTCATCGGTCTGCTGGGCAGCCACAGAAGCACCCTGAGCGCTTTTTGCGACTTCCTGGGCAGCGGCAGACATTTCGTTGATGGCGGTCGCAACCTGATCGGTTTCATGACGCTGACGATCCATTGCCTGTTCCGAGCGTTGTGCCTGATCGGACACCTCGCTGACCAATCCGGTCAACTGCGCAGTCATCTCGGTGATCTGGCGAACGATGCCGTGGATCTTGTCGACGAAGCGGTTGAACGATCCCGCCAGTTCGCCGAGTTCATCCTGGCTGGTAATGGCCAGCCGGCGCGTCAGATCACCTTCACCGGCGACGATATCGTCCAGGTTGTTTTTCATCAAACGCAGAGGACGCAACAGGGTTCCGGTCAGGACAATACCGATCACGCTAATGATCACCAGTACCAGCACGGTAATGCCGACAATGCTGTAGAGCATGTCTTGCAGGCGTGCTTCAACGTTCTGCTTGACCACCGCGACCTGGGCTTCGATACCGTCGAGGTTGACTGCGCTACCCACGACCAGATCCCACTTGGGCAGGTATTCGGTGTAACCGACCTTGGGGACCGGTTCAGTCTTGCCTGGCAATGCCGAGGCGTAATAGGTGTAGTGAGTACCGGCCTTGGCGACGGCCACCAGCTCTCTATTCAGGTAGATGCCATTGGGATCGCGCGCGTCCTTGAAGCTTTTGCCCAGGCCATCGGCACTGGTGCTGCGAAAGATACGTATGATTTCGGAGTCATAACCAAACAGGTAGCCATCTTTGCCATAGCTGACAGATGCGAGCAGCTTTATGGCATTGGCCTTGGGAGCGTCATCGCCTGGCGCAGCATTGTCGTAAATGGGCTTGATGCCGCTAAGGGCGATGTCCACATAGTTTTTCAGGGTGGCCCGAGCCTCTGTCAGCAAGCGTTCCCGTGTTTCGCTGACCTCTCTATCGGCTTGTTGGTGGAGGATAAACACCGTTGTCGCGCTGATCACCACAGCGAACAACAACACTGGCAAGACGGCCAATGACAGAACCTTGGCTTTCAGACTCAGACGCATAGGATTCGCCTATTCAGTTGTTTTTATAGGGGAGTGTTTCAACCTTTATCGGCAAAGGTAGTGGGGAATTAAGATATTCCCCACTTTTTTGTAGGAAGGGACTGACTCAGGGCAAGGTGCGTTCAGGTAGGTCGATCTGCACACGAAGCCCGCCCATGGGGCTGGTGAGCAGTTGCAGGTCGCCGCCCCATGCTTCGACAATATCGCGCACGATCCCCAGGCCGAGCCCATGGCCGGTGATCTGTTCGTCGAGACGGGTGCCACGGCTGAAAACATCGGCACGCTGAGACTCTGGAATACCCGGTCCATCGTCGTCGACCAGAAGCGAAAAGCCCTGCGCTTTCGGTGTAATGTTCAGGCGAACTTCACTGTCTGCCCACTTGCAGGCGTTATCGAGCAAGTTACCCAGCAGCTCGAGAATATCCTCACGATCCCACGGCAGATGCAGGCCGCTCTGGACATCGTTGATCAGATCCAGATGCTCACCATGGATCATGCGCAGTGTAGAAAACAGGCTGGATAATTCTGCATCGCAATCGAAGCGCGCCCCAGGCAACGCATCACCGGACAGACGAGCACGGTTGAGCTCGCGCTCCAGACGCAGGCGAATGTTCTCCAGTTGTTCATGCAGTGTTTTACGCAAAGCCGGGTTGGCATCCAGTTGTTCGCTCGATGCCAGGCTGAGCAGAACAGCCAGGGGGGTTTTAAGGGCATGGCCAAGGTTACCCAGCGCATTGCGTGAACGCTTGAGGCTGTCTTCGGTATGAGCAAGCAAATGGTTGATCTGAGCCACCAGCGGCTCAAGTTCAAGGGGCACTTGATTGTCCAGTTGCGAGCGCTGGCCTTGCTGCAATTGGGATATCTGTTCGCGAACGGTTTCCAGAGGTCGCAAGGCTCTGCGCACGGTAACGCGCTGCAGCACAAGAACCAGGATAAGTGCAGCCAAGCCAAATCCCAGGCCTATTTGCTGCATGCGCTGAAAGCTGGCCCTGACTGGCGTGTAGTCCTGCGCAACCGTCACAGTGATCTGCTGACCGAACTTTCGGTAGTCCGCACTCCATACCAGAAGTGATTGTCCGGTGTGTCCCAGCTCCAGGTCAGCATGCAGCCCTGCCCCCTCGGGTTTGGGCAACTCAAAATCCCATAATGAGCGAGAGCGCCAATAGCCCTGGGGGAAGTCCAGACGGAAGTAATGACCGGAGAGCGGACGCTGGTAGGCCGCAGACAAGCGCTGCTCATCCAGTTGAATCCCGACCGGGCCACGAACCAGGGCAACCAGCAGGCTTTCGCTTTCCTTGCGCAGCCCGGCTTCCAGATAGCGCTGTAGACCCAGTTCGAACAAATACAGGCTGGTCTGGGCCATCACCAGACCCACAACGACCAGAACGGCGATAAGACCGAGGCTCAGGCGCCTCTGTATGGACTTCAAGCGTTATTACCACCGAACAGATAACCCTGGCCACGACGAGTCGTGACCACTGAACGCCCGAGCTTGCGCCTCAGGTGATTGACATGAACTTCTATCACATTGGAGTCGCGTTCGTTTTCGCCATCGTACAAATGCTCGGAAAGATGGCTTTTGGAAAGGATCTGCTCAGGGTGGTGCATGAAGTAACGAAGCAGACGGAATTCGGCAGACGTCAGCTGAATATCCACGCCGTCGCGAACAACACACTGCCGGCTTTCATCCAGATTGAGCCCTGCTGACTCGAGGGTCGGCTGGTTGGCCAGCCCATGCGAGCGGCGCAGCAAAGCCTGGATACGCAACTGCAATTCTTCGGGATGAAAGGGTTTGGTCAGGTAATCGTCGGCACCTGCCTTCAAGCCTTCTATGCGCTCTGACCATGAGCCCCGCGCCGTAAGAATGAGCACAGGCGCAGCCAGACCTTTGGCGCGCCATTGTTGAAGCACCTCAAGACCGGGAAGACCTGGCAGCCCAAGATCCAGAACGATCAGGTCATAGGGCTCGCTCACACCTTGATAGACCGCATCACGGCCGTCAGCCAGCCAATCCACGGCATAACCTTGTCGCCCAAGGGCAGAGATCAGTTCATCCGCCAAAGGCACATGATCCTCAACCAGTAGTAGCCGCATCAATCATCTTCCTCGTCTTGCAGGAGTCGCCCGTCACGTGCGTTGAACTTGAGCTCGCGGACAACGCCTTGCGTGGTCAGCAACTCGAATTCATAGACGTACAGGTCATTTTTTTCTTCCAGCTCAGCCTCAAGCAGCTTGGCACCAGGATGATGACTCAACGCTTGCTCGATGAATTGCTCAAGAGGCAGGATCACCCCACGCTGTCGCAAACTGAGTGCCTCGTCCTGATTCAGGTCCTTGGCCTGAGCCGCAGTGCAGAGCAGCCCCAAACCAAGGAGTGTGCAGAGACGCTTTTCGACCTTCATTACTTATCCTGATAGTTCTTGTATATCTGCCCGGTGACAGCGTCTATTTTCAGGTCCCACTGAATGCCTGCGGTATCACGTAATTCGATTTGATAAACGTATTTACCGTATTCGTTTTCGAGCTCCGTCTCGGTGATCGTTGCACCAGGGTGCTTGGACAATGCGTATTCGTTGAGCTTTTCAAAAGACTGGATGGTTCCTGCATCCCTGAGGCGCAGGGCTTCATCTGGCCCGATATCACGTGCCAGGGCAAACCCGGCAGAAGCAGTGAGCATTACGGCAGTCAGCAAAGTGGTCAGTCTTTTCATTATGGGCTCCGTCGAGTGGTGCTTTCTACGGATACCAAGATAAGGGTATCAACTTAACTCAAGCTGAATCCTTCTGGCTACATGCCATCACTGCTTGTCCGACCACCTTACCTGAGCATGGTGTTTGAAAGCATTGCTGTTAAACTCGTCCCCTGCATTTATCGCTTGCGCGATCGCCATCTATCCAGGGCTTATACACAGTGGAAATTTTCAAAGAGTTTACTTTCGAGTCTGCACACCGGCTCCCCCATGTGCCTGAGGGCCATAAATGTGGACGCCTGCACGGGCATTCGTTCCGGGTAGGGATTCATCTGTCCGGCAAGGTCGATCCTCATATTGGCTGGATACGCGACTTCTCCGAGATCAAGGCTATCTTCAAGCCACTGTATGAACGCCTGGATCATAACTACCTCAACGACATCCCTGGCCTGGAAAACCCGACCAGCGAAAATCTGGCGAAATGGATCTGGGATGAACTGAAGCCCTTGCTGCCTGAACTCTCGGCGGTTCGCATTCACGAAACCTGTACCAGCGGATGTGAATATCGCGGCGAGTGATGCCAGCTCATATATAAAACCACCTTTACGGTGGTTTTTTATTGCCCTGAATCAAGACACGGACGGCGCTCCCCCAATGAGCAGGAGCGAATTCATTCGCGAGACGGGCGGCCTCTTCCCGGATAAATCCGGTCCTGTGAGGTGCGATGTTTTCATCACCAGAAAGACAAAACCCCCACCTGCTTTCGCAGACGGGGGTTCTGAATTTGAATCTTGA